>CAMWRW010000008.1 GCA_947176755.1 uncultured Porphyromonadaceae bacterium | reverse complement strand
AGCGCCAATATTGTTGGCTTCCGCCTCATAAGTAAGGCCAATACGATGACGAAGCACATCGTGGCATACAGCACGGACATCCTCCGGAATGACATATCCTCGACCCTGCAGGAAGGCATAAGCACGGGCAGCCACAGCCAGGCTGATTGATGCACGCGGAGAAGCGCCGAAGGATATAAGACCCTGAAGATCTGTCAGACCATACTTGGCAGGCTGACGTGTGGCAAAAACAATATCAACGATATAATTTTCAATCTTTTCGTCAATATATATTTGACGCACAATTTTCTGGACATCGAGAATTTCCCGTGAATTTAGAATCGGAGATATCTCCTCGAGAGCTCCACGTATGTTCTGTCGAATGATCATTTTCTCTTCCTCCTTTGTCGGATAACCGATAACGACTTTCAGAAGAAATCGATCGACTTGAGCCTCCGGAAGAGGATAAGTGCCTTCCTGTTCAATTGGGTTTTGTGTAGCCATGACCAAGAAAGGCTTAGGGAGAGGATATGTATCATCGCCGATCGTGACCTGACGTTCCTGCATAGCCTCCAACAAAGCACTCTGCACTTTGGCCGGAGCTCGGTTAATTTCGTCGGCGAGGACAAAATTAGCAAATATAGGACCTTTTTTCACTTCAAAAGATTCGCGTTTCACGCTATAGATAAGCGTCCCTACGACATCCGCCGGAAGAAGGTCGGGGGTGAACTGAATACGGCTATACTTAGCGTCGACCAGACTGGCGAGCGTTTTGATTGCGAGGGTCTTTGCCAAACCAGGCACACCTTCCAGGAGAACATGGCCATTACATAGCAAAGCGATAAGAAGGGAATCCACGAGATGCTTCTGACCAACTATTCTTCGATCCATTCCGGAACGAATCATACTTACAAAACCGGCCTTGGAGGCGATCAGATCATTGAGTTCCCTAATATTTACTACTTCAGACATTTTTGCAATATGTGATTTATGATGACTCCTTGAAAGAGTCTGATTACGTTTTGTGCAAAAATAGCATTTTCACACCATTCGGAGTTCAATGCCTCTGTTAATTATCTTTAAACTCTTTTATCAATACTTATTTACCACTCTCACTTGACGGATTTTCCGAATTTTCACCGGATTCTTCACGCAATTTTTCCGAATCCGGCAATTCTTCTTCAATCACGGCATCCTCGATTTGAGATTCAGGTGCAGCCACCGACGGAGCCGGGAAAGCATTCCAACCCTGGGCCTGAATCGGGAGTTCGGCGCCATCGCGGGCCACAAGTGCAGCTCCCAATTCCGGTTTTGTGACATAACCAATCATCGTGATACCCCTAATCTTTTCAATCTTTTCATTTTCCGACAGCGGTACGGTGAAAAGGAGCTCATAATCCTCACCACCATTCATGGCGGTCATAACGAGGTTCATGTTGAGTTCCTCGGCCATTATAGCAGTCTGATAATCAATTGGAATCCGATCTTCATAAACACGCACACCGACGTCTGAGCTTTTGCAAAGATGCAGTAATTCAGACGACAATCCGTCGCTGACATCAATCATGGAAGTCGGTTTAATGCCATTTTTCTTAAGCAACGCAACTATATCTTTGCGGGCCTCCGGCTTGAGCTGGCGTTCAAGGATATATTCCTTACCTGCAAAATCCGGCTGGAATCCCTCCGGAGACTGTGCGGCCACTCTGTTTTCACGTTCAAGCAACTGTAAGCCCATGTAAGCAGCTCCTAAGTCGCCACTGACACAGATAAGATCTGTCGGTTTCGCACCTGAACGTCTCACTATATCTTGAGGCTCAGCATCACCAATACAAGTTATGCTTATTACCAATCCAGTGACAGATGCAGAGGTATCTCCACCTACAAGATCTACACCATAAACCTCACATGCAAGACGGATACCGGCATAAAGCTCGTCGATATGTTCGACCGTAAATCGGCTTGAGACACCGAGACTGACCGTTATTTGTCTTGGGGTTCCATTCATGGCATAAATATCGCTGAAATTTACTACGGCTGCCTTATACCCCAGGTGTTTGAGAGGGACATACCTCAAATCAAAATGAATTCCTTCAAGAAGAAGATCGGTTGTGACGAGCGTCTCCTTTCCTTCAAAATTCAGAATTGCAGCATCATCTCCCACTCCAAGCTTGCTTGAAGGATTCCTCAAAGGGAATTCTTTTGTAAGACGGTCAATCAATCCAAATTCTCCTAAAGCTGATATTTCAGTCTGTTGCGTATTGTCCATATTAGATGAGTTAAATAAAGAAGTGACTCACTATGCCGGAAAATGCGGCAAAGTAATCAAGAGGGGAATAAGTCCCTCAAATAATATAACAGATTAAAGGTCGAAAATATCAAATGCCGGGTTGTCCCGGCATTTGAAAAATTACAACACTCTAATTACAAAATAATTAAATACGTTCGAGCATTTCCTTGATAAGACCTGTCATCACGGGCTGAGCCTTCACGGCGGCCTTTTGCACTTCCTCGTGAGTCGGAATTTCCTTAATATCTTTTCCACCGAGGTCAGTGATAACCGACACACCAAACACATTCATTCCGGCATGGTTTGCGACAATGACTTCCGGAACAGTGCTCATTCCGACGGCATCTCCTCCGATTACACGCATATATTCATACTCTGCGGGCGTCTCGAAAGTGGGTCCTTGGGTTCCGACATAAACGCCATGCATCAATCTGACATTATTCTCTTTGGCAATATCATCAGCCATTTGAATCAAGCCAAGAGAGTAAGCCTCCGTCATTGCCGGGAAGCGAGTGCCGAGTTCAGGATAGTTTTTGCCTCGGAGAGGATTATCAGGGAAAAGGTTGATATGATCGGTAATTACCATGACATCACCTACCATAAATTCCTTATTCATGCCACCGGCCGCATTGCTGACAAAGAGAGTGTTAACGCCCAAAGCCTGCATCACGCGCACGGGGAAGGTCACCTCTTTCATATCATAGCCTTCGTAATAATGGAAACGTCCCTGCATAGCCATTATGTATTTTCCACCCAGGTAACCAAATATAAGTTTACCCGAATGACCTTCCACCGTTGAAACGGGGAAGTTGGGGATAGTTTCATAAGAAAGCTCTTTTGAAATGTTTATATGAGACACGAGATCGCCAAGGCCCGTGCCAAGGATGATTCCGATGACAGGAGTTTCGCCGACAGTATTCTTTATGTATGCTGCCGTTTCGTTAATTTTTTCAAGATACGTCTTTTCCATGTTATTTCTGTTTAGGTTCAATATTTTAAAATTTTCAAGGCTCAAAAGCTGCCTCAGGGAAGACGGGTTGCGTTGATAGCAGATTCCAAATCCCCGATAAAATCATCCTTACCGAGACCGGGTACGAACTTGACTCCGATCGGCAGATAATAAGTGATACGCTTCAGCTGATCGGGGAAATAGGGATTATGAGCCAGCCTGACGGCATCCTTCTCCGTGGTTATGATTAATTTTCGTTCTCCCGTGAGATTATTGAATTTATCAAGCAGATGTTTGAGGTCGTCCCTGGAGAAATCGTGATGATCAGGGAAATGACTGACAACCTTTCTGAACGGATAATTTCTGAAATGCCTTACAAAACCACGCGGATTAGCAATCCCGGTAAGGAGCAGAACAGTGTCCGGAGATCCGAGCGAATCCAAATTGACATTATAAGGTTCATCATCGGGGAAGACCGGAAGCAAACCTCCGTTGGTATATGTAGAGAAGTAGAGTTGCTGGTAAGGCATCAGATCAAGTTTCTTTGAAAGAAGCCGATATGATAGAGGAGAAAGGTCTTCCGGGCATTTAGTAACAATGACCATGTCGGCCCTGCTGATATTATGAGCTTTTTCCCTAAGCCGGCCGAGTGGAAGAAGATGATCCTCATAAACCGGGCGACTGTAATCCATCAATACAATAGATACTTTCGGTTTGACATACCTATGCTGAAATGCATCGTCAAGAATTATAAGTTGAATCTCAGGATAAAGTTTGATAAGTTCGCGAATACCCTTACGACGGTCTTCACAAACCGCAACCTTAACCTTATGGCCATATTTATTGAAAATCTGGAGCGGCTCATCACCGATGCTGTCAGGCGTACTATTGGAATTTGCCAATAGGAATCCGCGAGTTTTCCTTTTATACCCCCGGGAGAGCACAGCGATATTGTACCTCATAGCAAGCATACCGACGATATATTCGACATGAGGAGTCTTGCCGGTACCGCCCACTGACAGATTGCCCACACTGACCACCGGCACGTCGTATTCTTCTTGAGGAAGTATGTTGCGATTAAACAACAAGTTCCTGATGTCGGTCACGGCGCCATAGATCCAGGACAATGGCTTCAGTATGTATGGCAAATATTTATGCTTCGAGGAGCTCATCTTAATTCATATTAATGCGTCATTATGCGCTTTCCCGCAAATCATTCAATCCACGAGATCGCTGATAACAAATGGTGCACGAAGGTCGGTTCAGAGACCTTCATGCTAATATCACAGTCCGAAACCAACGGAAATTTCGGGCATTCTGGCCTGAATCGGTTTTCGGGCAAGAATTGTCTTAACATATTCGGAGACAAATTTTCTGAAGTAATCCTCATCAAAAGATGAAACCAACCCATCTGCCAGACCATTTTCGGAAATAAAACTCCAGATACCCGGAGAAAACTGAGGATAAGCGCCGAGATTATATTTGTTGCTTATTCCCGCCTTGCGAGCTGTCCACTCAATTGCCTTCGACATAGAGCCGAGACTGTCGACCAGACCGATGCGTTGAGCCATCATCGCATCCCATACTCGACCTTCACCGATCCGCTTGATTGCCTCTACAGATTTGCGTCTTCCTTTTGCAACACGGCTAACAAACTGTTCGTATCCCCTATCTACATACGCCTGCATTACCTCAAGCTGGCGAGCGTCCATCGGACGGATGCCGGTAGGAAAATTTGCAGAAGGATTAGTGGCGACTGTCTGAGGAGATACCCCTAGTTTGTTCATTGTTCCGCTGAAGTTGGGAATCAGTCCAAAAATACCGATAGAACCGGTAATTGTCAGGGGGTCGGCATATATTATATCTGCGCAACTTGAAATCCAGTATCCTCCGGAAGCTGCATAGTCTCCCATGGAAACAGCGAGAGGTTTGCCTTTTGACCTAAAATAATCAAGTGCCTCTCCAATCTGTTCGCTACCAAAGGCCGAACCACCGGGAGAATTAACTCGAAGCACCATTCCTTTGACATCCTTATCGTCAGCAAGTTTGACAATCAAAGGAACGAGATTTTCATAATTGATGCCACGATCCGAACCGTCAGCAATCTCACCGACAGCATAAAGAACAGCAATACGGTCTTTCCCGGAAAAGGAGTTTGCCCAATCGGTCTGATTGACCAAAGTCGACGGACTGACAAAATTAAGTTTATCTTCTTCAGCACCAACAAGAGACGCCAGACGGGATTTCATATTCCGCCCATATATAAGATTGTCAACGAGGCCACTCTTCTTTGCAAGACTGGTCGGAGCAAAAGAGATATTTTTAATATTTATAAGGGAATCAATCCCGTTCGCAGTAACTCCCTTTCTGGATTTGGCAATATTATCGCGAATATAGCCCCACATGTTGGTATAGAGCGTATCCAGTTGGGCACGCGCCGGAGCGCTCATTTCCTGCATGATATAAGGTTCGACTGCAGATTTGAAAGAACCTACCTTTACGACCTGGAATTCAATTCCCAGTTTATCAAAGAGATCTTTCATATACATAGAAGTCGATCCAAGTCCGGAAAGAGAAATCGACCCACCGGGATTAAGAAAGACACTGTCGGCCGCTGAGGCAACGAAATAAGCCCCCATTGAAAGCTCATCGCCATAAGCCAGAACCTTCTTTCCTGATTTTCGGAAATCGGAGATTGCCTCACGCAAGGCATTCAATGTAGCGGGGGCAGCCTGGACATTTCCGCAATCAAGATAGATGGCGGCGATATTGTCATTATCTGCTGCCAGACGTATCCCCTCAATGAGGACATCGAGGGTCTGGACAGACGAAAAATTCCCTGTGATGATATCTCGAGGATCAGGACGCTCCTCCATACGGTATTCCTCAATCGGGCCTGCAAGTTCAATCTTCAGTACACTTCGCGATTTCACTTGTTCAGGATTCTGCGACAGAGCCAAACGCCCGATAAAACCGAACAATACTATGCACCCCACAACTCCGACAAGAAGAAGTGCGATCCATGCTCCGACAAATGAGGAGAGTGTATTAATGAAAAATTTCTTAAGCATAAATCAACACTCTTCAGAAATTATTTTTTTAATGGATTCAGCGAGTCTCTCCGCCTCCTCCATTGTTTCGGCCTCGCTGTAAATGCGAATTATCGGCTCGGTGTTTGATTTACGAAGATGGACCCAACTATCGGCGAAGTCAATTTTTACGCCATCAATATCAGTAATTTTCTCGTCGGCAAATTTATTTTTCATAGCCGAGAGAATCGCATCGACATTGATTGACGGGTCGAGTTCAATTTTATTCTTAGCGATAGCGTACTGAGGGAGTCCGCGTCTTATATCTGAAACGCTCTTTCCGGATTTAGCCATCAACGTAAGGAAAAGAGCAACGCCCACAAGTGCATCACGACCATAATGGAGAGCGGGGTAAATCACTCCACCATTACCCTCTCCTCCGATAACGGCATTGACTTCCTTCATCTTGGTGACAACGTTCACCTCTCCGACGGCAGCTGCGAAATATGAGCAATTATGATTTTCCGTCACATCTTTAAGACCACGCGAGCTCGACAGATTGGATACAGTGGAGCCGGGAGTGCGGTCAAGGACAAAATCCGCTATTGCGATAAGCGTATTTTCTTCAACAAACATCTCGCCATTTTCCATCACTATAGCGAGACGGTCGACATCAGGATCAACCACGATTCCAACATTCGCTCCGCTTTCCTTTACCACGGCGGCAATGGATGTAAGATTCTCGGGAATAGGTTCGGGAGTGTGGGCGAATCTTCCGGTGGCTTCGCAATTAAGCTCAATAATATTCTTTACACCGAGAGCTCTAAGCAATTGGGGAATTATAACGCCTCCGACTGAGTTGATGCCATCGACAGCTACCGTGAAATCAGCGGCAGCTATAGCCTCTGCGTCAACCAGGGCAAGCCCCTTTACAGCCTCAATATGGCGAATGCCCCATGTCTGATTTTTATATTCCTTACCGATTTCAAAGACCTCGGCAAAAGAATAAGATGCATTTTCAGCGATTTCGATAACTTCCTTTCCTTCTAAATCAGAGAGGAACTCTCCGTTATGATTGAGAAGTTTAAGTGCGTTCCACTGCACCGGGTTGTGACTGGCCGTGATTATAATACCGCCGCAAGCATTTTCTCCGGTCACGGCAATCTCTGTTGTCGGAGTGGAGGCGAGGCCAATATTTATTACATCAAAACCCATCGACATCAAAGTGCCTACCACAAGGTGTTCCACCATCTTCCCGGATAACCGGGCGTCGCGTCCGACAACTATCGAATTTGAAGATCCTTTATAGGACTTTCGAATGAAAGCTGCATAGGCAGCCGTGAAGCGGACGATATCAGTTCCGCTGAGGCCATCCCCTTCCGGACCGCCAATAGTCCCTCGGATTCCGGAAATTGATTTTATCAATGCCATAGTTAATTCTTAGTGTTCGTTAATAGTAGATACTGTCTGGAAATATGTTCCGTCTTAATATTCCGCCTTAAAATAACGGATATTATAAACATAAGGAACACAGTTGCTGATATCCGCAGAGAAGCCCTCCGTAGATTTGATAACGATATCGACCTCACAGTCATATCCAAGATAATCAAGAGGGAGTTGCAACCCGGTGCCATATTGAGTGGTAGATGGCAAAACTGTGTTGCCATATACAAAATTCGTTCCATTCACGGAGGAATTCATATCCTCAGCATTTCCACTCCAGGAGCCGGTAAGAGAACGACTGTCATACATCGTGTTGATGTTTGCGCGCATGAAAAGGAAATAGACCGTCTCACCTTTTTGGGGGCGTGAAGATTCACTTCCGGGATTTATAACTCTCATGTAAACCGTTCCGTCGCCGTTCATCTTATAGAAGGGGGCATCCTCTCCGCAAATGAACTCATTATTCTCAGGAATCTGAGCGACAACTGAGAAATTAGAGAGATACCAGTTGACAGCTTTAGTTTCGGCCTCAAGAAGCTCTGCATAACTTTTATTGTCGTCACAGGATTGTAACGAAATGCCGGCCGCAAAGCCACAAAAAATTAGCAGGGATTTCCCCAAGGACTTACATATTTTCAAATTCATTTTATCTCAAGTTTATCGAGTTTCTGAGGCAAATATCTATCATAGTCGCCGATATGTTCAAGAAGAATCTGACGACATTCCTCGAGCGTACCTTTAAATTCTCCACCCGCCGCCATGAGATGACCTCCTCCGTTGAACAGATCCTTGCAGATCTGAGAAACGGGGTAATCGAACTTACTTCTGCATGACACTTTAATGCAATCAGGGTCTTCACGAAGAAAAATAGAACTTACAATGCCTCTTATGCGCAATGGAACATTGACCAGTCCCTCGGTGTCGCCCTTTTCATAATCAAACTCGTCAAGATCCTTTTTTGACAGAGTGATAACTGCACATCTGTGTTCTCTCAGCACTTCGAGACGTTCCAAGATTGCAAAACTTGACAATTTCAACGCTGAAAGGCTGGAGGCCTTGATTGCTTCATCGACAATCCGGTTCTTATCAGCCCCTTTTTCAAGGAGACGCATCATTATCTCATAAATTTCGGGGTCGTTGCAGTTGACAGTAAAATTTTGAGTATCCGTAATTAGACCGGTGAGAAGCGCCATTGACGAGGCATAATCGACAAACTGATACCATCCGCAAGCCGCAATTATTCGAAATACGAGTTCACAAGTGGAGGACATTTCCGAGAAAGAGAACGACAAATCGCACTTCACATCGGGTTCCTGATGATGATCAATGAGAATTCGCTTACAATCCGCGTATTCGACAAGCGGAGCCAGTTCTCCCTGTCGATAATGCGAATTAAAATCACACATTATGATTAAATCAGCGTCGGAAATCAATCTTGCGCAATAAGGATCATGTTGAGTATAAACTGCGATTTCTTTAATTCCGGGAAGAAAGGATAGGGAACGAGGAGCGCGATCCGGCACGACTACGGACGCCTCCTTGCCCAAGGCACGAAGCACGCCGCATAATCCAAGCGAACTACCAATAGCATCTCCATCGGGACGCATGTGACAGGTTATGACAATTCGGGACGATTTTTCGATCAATTTTCGAAACTCGTCCACTTTCTTAGGATTAAGTATATTCTTCATTTACGCTTTTCTGTTCTCACACGACATCCTCTCGTAACCTCCGAAGCATCAGCCGGCTACAAGAGAAGCCTAAAAAAGTTGCAATTGCAATCTCCGGACAACTCAAACTCGATTGTCCGAATTTCAGATAGGAATATACACATTCGGGGCATACGATTTCAAGCGAATCCGGACATTTCCAAACGCATTTAATCCTTTCTCCGCAAAGTTACCTATTTTTTTTATATTAGCCAATTTTCAACCCTCCAATTATATTAGTAGCTTTCTTCTGTCAGGCACATCTGACCGGGGGCAATGGTCTTATATAAAAAGTCACAACTGTGAAAAATAAACTTACTGATAAAAATTTGTAATTTTGCAGAATCACCAATTGAAAGTAAATAAGCTGATGTCACTCTCAAAACTCTCTGACAAAAAGATATCAACCTCTGCATATATTTCCGGGCTAATCGGGCTTGTATTGATTCTCACCCTTGTATTCACCTATGTTTTCGGATGGGTTTGGATGTGGCTTGGATTGGGTATTAACCGGGTTATATTCCCACTAAGTATCCTGTGTTCCTCAATCGTCTCCGGGTTGTTCTTTAGGCATAATAAAGCGAGTATCCTCGAAATAGCCGCAGCCGTTCTAATAATTCTGTTATGCGTGATGGGAACCGGATTAACTGATGATTATTCGTTTGACGGAAACACATATCATCAAGAAATAATAATTTATTTCTTGGACGGTTGGAACCCGATTGAGCGTTATGTGCCGACAGAAGAATGCTCTCCCTGGAGCATCCATTACGCTAAGGGACTTGAATTGGTCGCCTCCTGCATAGCATCAACAACCGGAAGCATCGAAACCGGGAAAGCATCCAATCTTTTTTTGATATTAGGAACAGGATTCCTATCATTTTTCTATATCAGTTCAAAGTTTAGACAACTGTCAAACGTGTCTAAATATTTGATTGTCCTGGTCGTCACACTGAACGTTGTCGGGATGGCACAGGTTTTGACATTTTACAACGATTATGCAATCTATTATCTCGGCGTCTTGACAATAATATGCTCAGCAATTTATACGGAAACGTGCGATAAGAAGTGGTTGTTTCTTCTGAGCGGTCTTACAATTCTTGGAGCGGGAATAAAGTTTACCGTCTTCTTCTATCAGGGGCTCACAGGCCTATTCGTTATAATATGGATAGTGTGCCTAAAGCGTTATCGGAATGCATTCAACATCACACTCTCCTTGTTAACAGGTTGCATCCTGGGAGCGCTTATATTCGGTTATAACCCTTACGTTACGAATACATTTGCGGGAGGCAATCCCTTCTATCCATTGATAGGATCTAATGAGACCGACATAATGGGCATCAATACGCCCGATATATTCCAGTCACATGGCAGAATATATAATTTTTTCAAATCTCTTGTATCCATATCGTTTCCCAAATATGGAGAACGTATCGGAGGCTTCGGACCTTTGATGCCCCTGATGCTGCTACTCTCGCTCGTCAATGTCGGTGGTTATACCTACGGGCACAAAACCGGACCGGCCCGGAAATACATCTGGCTATATATTTCTGCTGCAAGCATAATATCATGCTTCTGCTTCGAACAGACCTGGTGGGCGAGATACATTAATATAATATGGCTCGTGATCGTTTCCGGAGTAATATCCGGAATAGTTTCAAAGAATAAATACCTTAAAATATCAGGATACGCCGTGGGGATAATGGCGATTATCAGTGGCACGGTTGCCTTCGCGGGAGGGGTCTGGCAGGGCAGAAAATATCAACAGATGCGTGAAGCTATATACTATCAAGTTGATAAGGAGGCCTATATTTTGGATTGTTGGATCTCCACCGAGCGCCATTATAAAGAACATGGAATCCGGACTATTGAGATATACGAAATGCCCGAGGACAGTACATTACGTGCAGTGCCGTTTTTCGGTACGGGCGACGAACCCGGTACACCGATAGCTGTAATTAAGAAATAGGACTTGACAAGCTATTAGGAATTCATTAAATTTGCCTCATGAAAGATTTTGCAGCAATAGATTTTGAGACAGCCAATGGAACACGTTCAAGCGTTTGCAGCGTAGGGGTCGTAATTGTCAGAGAAGGGGAAATTGTCGACCGTTTCTACAGTCTGATACACCCTACCCCCAACTATTATGCGTATTTCTGCAGCCGGGTCCACGGCTTATGTAAAGAAGATACAGAAGAGGCTCCTTATTTCCCGGAGGTTTGGGCAAAGATAGCTCCGAAGATTGCCGGGTTACCATTAGTGGCCCACAACAGCCGATTTGACGAGGGATGTTTGAAAGCTGTATTCAGGACTTATCGGCTGGATTATCCGGATTATACATTCCATTGCACACTCACCGCCTCGCGCAGGCATTTAAGGCTGCCCAACCATCAGCTACACACCGTTGCCGCGGCCTGTGGCTTCGACCTTGAGAACCATCACCATGCCCTTGCCGATGCCGAGGCATGCGCGGCAATCGCTCTCAAACTGCTCTAACAACAATAGCGGGACTAAAATCAGAAAGTTCTTCTGGTAAAGACAAAGTCTTGGCCAAGATATTTTTCGCGCACAATCGGATTGACAACGAGTTCTTCACTTGTGCCATGGAAAAGGACCTTTCCTTCAAAAAGCATATACGTTCTGTCAGCAATACCCAGAATCGAATCTGCCTTATGGTCGGTGATAAGAACCCCGATGTTACGTTCCTTAAGGTGATAGACCACGGATTGAATGTCTTCCACCGCAATCGGGTCAACAGCTGCAAAAGGCTCATCCAACATAATGAACTTAGGATTGATTGCCAGGCAGCGGGCAATTTCCGTGCGTCGGCGTTCACCTCCCGAGAGATTGCTTCCTAAATTATGTCGGACATGATTCAATTTAAATTCATCTATCAGCTGTTCGAGACGTGCTTTCTGATACTCCTTGGATGTGTTGGACATCTGTAAAATGGCCCGTATGTTATTTTCTACGGATAAAGACCGGAACACAGAGGCTTCTTGAGGAAGATAACTAATACCAAACTTGGCACGCTTATACACCGGAAAATCGGTTATATCATGATTATCAAGGAAAACCTTTCCTTCATTGGGCCGGATAAGACCAACAGTCATATAAAATGTAGTTGTTTTCCCGGCACCATTCGGCCCGAGAAGCCCTACAATTTCGCCCTGGGTGACTTCGATAGAGACATGATTCGCAACCGTTCGCTTGCCATATTTTTTCACAAGGTTGTCAGTTCTTAAAATTCCCTTTTCTGGAATCACTTTTTCATCAACCTCGACCTCCGTCCCTTCACGATTGGATATAACAGAAATAGACGACTCATCCTCCTGCATCATGTCAGGCATTGGATCTCCTTCAAGGATTCTTTCCTCCTCTACGGTGAGGCCATCAGGTCTCGGAGCCTTTAATTTGTCGGCAGAATTATGTCTTTTTAATCCGAAAATCTTCATATCAAAGCAAGGAACGGATGTAATCAGTGAGGAGTTTAATTGCCACGGCATTATTTCCACCCTGAGGGACAATCAGGTCGGCGAAACGTTTTGATGGCTCAATATATAGTTCATGCATCGGTTTGAGCGTTTCAAGATAGCGGTCGATGACCATTTGAGGCGTTCTGCCGCGCTCCACACAATCACGTTTGATAACTCTTATCAGGCGTTCGTCGGCCTCAGCATCAACAAACACCTTGACATCAAGCAAATCGCGGATTTCACGGGAAGTCAGGACAAGAATACCCTCCACCACAACCACCTCCGTCGGGTGCAAAGGAATTGTTTCCTTCATTCTGGCACAAGTAAGGAAATCGTAGGTCGGCATTTCGACACATTGCCCCTCTTTCAATTTTCGAAGATGATCGGTCAGAAGAGGCCAGTCAATGGAGGCCGGCTCGTCATAATTCATTTTCAAACGTTCCTCAAGGGGGATATGATGATTATCCTTATAATAACAATCCTGAGGAATCACCGTAACCTCATCTGCGGGGAGGCTTTCTATGATTTTTCTTACCACCGTTGATTTACCGGAACCGGTTCCTCCGGCTATACCTATGACGAGCATAATAATTGCATTTGATATTAATCAAGACAAAATTACAAAATCTTAATAACGGCTGCAAATTTTTTGTTAACTTTGCAAATCGAGCGGGTTTATTGCCTAGCCTTAAAACTACAAAAGTAATGATAACTAACTCCATAAAATCTGTTGGGCGCTATTGTATGTTCATGGCCCAGGTGTTCAGGGCTCCAGACAAATGGAAAGAATTCCTGAAAAGTTTGATTAAGGAGATCAACAAGCTTGGCGTTGACTCTATTCCCCTGGTAATCATAATATCTCTGTTCATCGGCGCTGTGATATGCATTCAGATGACAATTAATATTGTGTCGCCGCTCATACCGACCTATGCAACCGGATTGGCAACGCGCGAGATTATGCTTCTGGAATTTTCGTCAACAATGATGTGTCTTATTTTGGCAGGCAAAGTTGGAAGTAATGTTGCATCCGAGATAGGCACCATGAGGGTCACGGAGCAAATTGATGCGATGGAAATTATGGGTCTGAATTCAGCAAACTTCATCGTACTTCCTAAAATAATCGGATTCGTGCTTTTTATTCCCGTGCTCTGCATCATATCAATGTTCATGGGTTTAATTGGCGGTGCGCTCGTGGCGGAATTCACGGATATGATTACGATGGATCATTATGTTTACGGCATCCAGTCTTTCTTCACGGAATGGTATGTCTGGTATGGCATAATAAAGACACTCTTCTTTGCCTTTATCATAACATCAGTGTCGGCATATTTCGGCTATTATGTAAAGGGAGGAGCGCTTGAAGTCGGCCAGGCGAGCACAAGGGCAGTCGTGTCGAGCTCGATTCTTATTTTGCTTGCCGATGTCATCTTAACCAAACTCTTACTGCAATGATCGAAGCTAAACACATATCCAAATGGTTTGACGGCCAACAGATACTCTTTGATGTATCGGCCACATTCGAAGATGGGAAAACCAACCTGATCATTGGACAGTCAGGCTCGGGCAAGACAGTGTTCATGAAATGTCTGATAGGCCTTCTGACTCCGGAGGAGGGAGAGATTTTATACGACGGGCGAAAATTCCGAGATCTGGACACAGAACAGCGACGTCAGCTTCGCAGCGAGATCGGAATGTTGTTTCAAGGCTCAGCTCTGTTTGACAATGAGACAGTGCTCGGCAACGTTATGTTTCCTCTCAAGATGCTGTCTAACATGTCGCAAGCCGAGCAACTTGAAAGAGCTCACTTTTGCATAAAGCGTGTCGGACTTGAAAGAGCTGATGATAAATTTCCTTCCGAAATTTCGGGAGGTATGCAGAAGCGCGTGGCGATTGCGCGTGCGATTGCACTGAATCCGAAGTATCTTTTCTGCGACGAACCGAACTCCGGACTTGATCCCAAAACGTCAATCATGATTGACGAACTCCTAAGCGACATCACTCATGAGTATGGAATGACAACCATCATCAACACCCATGACATGAACTCTGTGTTGGGAATCGGTGAGCACATTGTCTTCATCAATAAAGGTCATTGTGATTGGCAAGGGAATGACAAAACAATTTTCAAAAGCAAGAGCCAATCGCTAAACGACTTTGTGTTTGCGTCCAAACTCTTTCAGGAGGTCAAGTTGTTTCTGGAGCGGGAATATCAAGCAGAGGAATAGAAGAAATAAAGATCAGTTCTCGACTGCGTCTACCGGATTATCGCGTCGCTTCTTTAAGTCGGCGCGATATAATTTTTCCCAGACTTGCGGAAGCACTGTCAAAATCAACAGGCTTCCCCAGCTCTCGAGCTATAGAAGTCACACCTTTATCAACGAACCCGCAAGGATTTATGAGATTGAACGCGTTCAAATCGGTGTTAACATTCAAAGCAAGGCCGTGCATAGTCACGCCATGACGCACTTTGACTCCGATTGCACATATCTTACGTTCCGATGCCTCTCCCCAATCCAGCCAGACCCCTATCGCGGAGTCATTGCAAGAAGCATGGATACCATATTGCTTCAACAATTCTATTACTGAATGCTCAAGAATATGGACATAACTTTTAACTCCGATTCCACGCCGGGCAATATCAATAATAGGATAGACCACAAGCTGGCCGGGTCCATGATAGGTAATATCCCCTCCCCTTTCGATTCTTATCAGTTCAGCCCCGACCGACTTCAAATAATCCTCCGACGCAAGCATATTGCCCGCATTCCCGTGAAATCCGATCGTATAGACCGGGGCATGCTCAACAATTATTATCCGTTCTTCAGATAACGTTTGATTCTCTTTCATCGAGCGGACTAGCTCGACGTATTCCTTCTGCCGATTCCAGGCAGACACATAAGACATTCTCCCCCAATTTTCAATCGGGATATTCAGATTATCACACATAGAAATGAGAATCAGAGAAGATGTTTTTCTGCATGATAACTGGAACGCACCATTGGAGCGCTCTCGATATGGCGAAACCCTTTCTGTTTGCCGATAATGGCATATTCTGCGAAAGTGTCGGGATGGACATATTCGCGGACGTCGTAATGCAGGCGCGAAGGTTGGAGATACTGTCCGATGGTCATTATTGAACATCCGACTGAACGGAGGTCATCCATAGTCGCGAGAATCTCCTCGCGGGTTTCACCAAGTCCCAGCATAATTCCCGACTTCGTGCGGACTCCTCTGGATGCCAGATATTCAAGCACAGCGAGCGAGCGTCGATAAGTGGCAACACTTCTGACGGAAGGTGTGAGCCGCTCGACTGTTTCCATATTATGAGAAATAATTTCCGGACCGGCCTCAATCACCATATCCAACAACTTCGTGTCTCCCATAAAATCCGGCACGAGTACCTCCATTGTAACTCCCGGGCACTCACGCTTGATCGCACGGATAGTATCAGCCCAATGGGCAGCTCGGCAACGTTATGTTTCCTCTCAAGATGCTGTCTAACATGTCGCAAGCCGAGCAACTTGAAAGAGCTCACTTTTGCATAAAGCGTGTCGGACTTGAAAGAGCTGATGATAAATTTCCTTCCGAAATTTCGGGAGGTATGCAGAAGCGCGTGGCGATTGCGCGTGCGATTGCACTGAATCCGAAGTATCTTTTCTGCGACGAACCGAACTCCGGACTTGATCCCAAAACGTCAATCATGATTGACGAACTCCTAAGCGACATCACTCATGAGTATGGAATGACAACCATCATCAACACCCATGACATGAACTCTGTGTTGGGAATCGGTGAGCACATTGTCTTCATCAATAAAGGTCATTGTGATTGGCAAGGGAATGACAAAACAATTTTCAAAAGCAAGAGCCAATCGCTAAACGACTTTGTGTTTGCGTCCAAACTCTTTCAGGAGGTCAAGTTGTTTCTGGAGCGGGAATATCAAGCAGAGGAATAGAAGAAATAAAGATCAGTTCTCGACTGCGTCTACCGGATTATCGCGTCGCTTCTTTAAGTCGGCGCGATATAATTTTTCCCAGACTTGCGGAAGCACTGTCAAAATCAACAGGCTTCCCCAGCTCTCGAGCTATAGAAGTCACACCTTTATCAACGAACCCGCAAGGATTTATGAGATTGAACGCGTTCAAATCGGTGTTAACATTCAAAGCAAGGCCGTGCATAGTCACGCCATGACGCACTTTGACTCCGATTGCACATATCTTACGTTCCGATGCCTCTCCCCAATCCAGCCAGACCCCTATCGCGGAGTCATTGCAAGAAGCATGGATACCATATTGCTTCAACAATTCTATTACTGAATGCTCAAGAATATGGACATAACTTTTAACTCCGATTCCACGCCGGGCAATATCAATAATAGGATAGACCACAAGCTGGCCGGGTCCATGATAGGTAATATCCCCTCCCCTTTCGATTCTTATCAGTTCAGCCCCGACCGACTTCAAATAATCCTCCGACGCAAGCATATTGCCCGCATTCCCGTGAAATCCGATCGTATAGACCGGGGCATGCTCAACAATTATTATCCGTTCTTCAGATAACGTTTGATTCTCTTTCATCGAGCGGACTAGCTCGACGTATTCCTTCTGCCGATTCCAGGCAGACACATAAGACATTCTCCCCCAATTTTCAATCGGGATATTCAGATTATCACACATAGAAATGAGAATCAGAGAAGATGTTTTTCTGCATGATAACTGGAACGCACCATTGGAGCGCTCTCGATATGGCGAAACCCTTTCTGTTTGCCGATAATGGCATATTCTGCGAAAGTGTCGGGATGGACATATTCGCGGACGTCGTAATGCAGGCGCGAAGGTTGGAGATACTGTCCGATGGTCATTATTGAACATCCGACTGAACGGAGGTCATCCATAGTCGCGAGAATCTCCTCGCGGGTTTCACCAAGTCCCAGCATAATTCCCGACTTCGTGCGGACTCCTCTGGATGCCAGATATTCAAGCACAGCGAGCGAGCGTCGATAAGTGGCAACACTTCTGACGGAAGGTGTGAGCCGCTCGACTGTTTCCATATTATGAGAAATAATTTCCGGACCGGCCTCAATCACCATATCCAACAACTTCGTGTCTCCCATAAAATCCGGCACGAGTACCTCCATTGTAACTCCCGGGCACTCACGCTTGATCGCACGGATAGTATCAGCCCAATGGGCAGCTCCGCCGTCGGGGAGATCATCTCGTGTGACCGAAGTGATAACGACGTGTTTCAGACCGAGAGTTTTAATGGACTCGACGATATTATCAATTTCTTTCGGATCGAGAGGCCCGGGTCGCCCGGGAGTGACATTACAGAATTTGCAATTCCTACTACAAGTGTTGCCTCCGATCATAAAAGTTGCGGTTCCGTTTCCCCAACATTCTGCACGATTTGGACACATGCCGCTTGAGCAAATAGTGTGGAGGTGACGCTCATTGAGCAAGCTTATCACTTGGCCGGTCTTAAACCCTCTGGGGAGTCTGACTTTAAGCCATTCCGGCTTACGGCGAAATGTTACCGGAGCTTCTGAATCACCGGAAGATATTGTGTTTTTTTCAGTATCAGACATATTGGTTGTTCGAATTAATGGGGAGGAATCCCTCCTAAACAGTATGCAAAATTAGCAAAAGTTACATATAATCGCTAAATTTGTAAAAAGTTTAACTATGACAACGCAACACCTTCTAACCATTGCCCTACTCGGCTCCACTGTCTTGTCGGCTTATAGCTGGGGACAGAAAGGACATGACATCGTGGCTTACATAGCCGAACAACATCTGACACCGGCGACCAAAGCAAAGACCTCGGAGATATTCGGAGGGAAATCCATCGTCTATTATTCCAACTGGCTGGACAACGCCTCTCACACGCCGGAATACGCCTATTCCAAACCATGGCATTATAAGAATATCGATGCCGACGAGACATACAGAAGCGCAAGGATTGCACCGGAGGGAGACATAGTGCGCGCACTAACTCAGGAAATTGAAGTTTTGGGCTGCGACACGGTAAGCAACGACAGAAAGGCACTGGCGCTTAAAATGGTCATCCATTTTCTTGGGGATATCCATCAACCGATGCATCTCGGTCGACGGAGCGACCTGGGAGGGAACCGCGTTCCTGTGAAGTTTTTCGGAAACAAGACAAATCTTCACAAAGTATGGGACAGTAGGATTCTTGAGGCCGGCCACAGTTGGAGTCATACAGAGTGGCAGCGTGAAATCGACCGACTTTCACCGGATCAAGAGGCCGAAATCCTTCGCCAGGGGAATGAACATACCTGGGCCAATGAAACGTATGATATTGTAAAACAGATATACTCAGAAACACCTGCCGAAACCAATATCGAATACACCTATATCGCTCATTGGACACCCGTAATCGAACAGCAGCTGTTAAAAGGAGGATTAAGACTCGCTGATGTTCTCAATTCGACCTTCGACCCAGACTATAAGGGATATTATACGCCAAGAAAAAAGTGAGCCGATATGGCAGAAAACTTATCACCACGCCTTCCTGAGCTTAACCTCCCATACACACCGATGCGCATACGCAACGAAAAGGGAATTATCAAGGTTTTCGATACGCTCAGGGACAAATATGTCGGTCTGACACCGGAAGAGTATGTGAGGCAACAATTTTGTGCATGGCTTACGAGCAACCTGCACTACCCGGCTTCGTTGATGGCAAATGAAATCGGCATAGAGGTAAATGGCACAAAAAAAAGATGTGACACCGTTGTATTCGACCGTGACGGACACCCTTTCATGATTGTTGAATATAAGGCGCCGGACGTAACGATAACTCAGAACGTATTTGATCAGATCGTCAGATACAATATGACCCTCCGGGCACGTTATCTTGTAGTGTCGAACGGCCTCAATCATTATTGTTGCGGCATCGACTACAAAGAGGGAACATATCATTTTATCCCCAAGATACCCGATTACCGGGATATAACGCTCTTGCCAGGATCAAACTAAATGGATACAGAAAATAATAAAAATATCCCCGATTACCTGCTCGCGCTGAATCCTCAGCAGCGAGAGGCCGTGTCATATAATGACGGGCCGACACTTGTGATTGCCGGAGCAGGTTCCGGCAAAACACGCGTGTTGACCCATAAAATCGTCCATCTGCTTGCAGAAGGATATGAGCCATACCGGATCATGGCGCTGACCTTTACCAACAAGGCCGCCCGGGAGATGAAGGACCGCATTGCGAAGATGGTCGCTCCTGAGACCGCTCAACGACTCTGGATGGGGACCTTTCACTCTATCTTCCTTCGCCTGCTCAGACGTCACAGCGAGCTTCTGGGATTTAAAAACGGCTTCACTATTTACGACACCAACGACTCCCGCTCCCTGATAAAGTATATTATCAAGGAACTGGCGCTGGATGAAAAGATGTATAAGGTTTCGACCATTGCATCAACCATCTCCAACGCAAAGAACGCGATGATGACCCCGGAGCAGTATCAAAGGGAGTATTTTGAAGTTGACCGTAAAGCGCGGCGTCCTATGACGGGCAAGATATATTCCATATATGCCGAGAGATGCAAGATTGCCAACGCGATGGACTTCGATGATATTCTTTTCTATATGAATCTGCTTCTGAGAGACCATCCTGATATCCGACATCACTATCAGGAATTTTTCAGATATCTTCTTGTGGATGAGTATCAGGATACGAATTTCGCTCAACATCTCATTGTGTCGCAACTTGTGAAACCGGACAACCGGTTTTGTGTGGTCGGAGATGACGCTCAAAGCATATATTCGTTCCGTGGAGCGAATATTGCCAATATCATAAATCTACGGAAACATTATCCTGAACTGAAGACATTCCGGCTCGAACGCAACTATAGGTCGACCCAAAATATCGTGAACGCAGCCGGAAGCTTGATTGAAAAAAATACACAACAGCTGAAAAAGGATGTCTACAGTGAGAATGAAAAGGGAATGCCCGTCAGCATTCTCCAGACCTACAGCGACATTGAAGAAGCGTATGTTGTGGCCTCACATCTGTCGGCATCCAAGCTGACAGAACATGACACCTACGATGACTATGCCGTGCTCTATAGAACTAACGCCCAGTCGCGTGTTCTTGAAGAAGCACTCCGCAAGCGCAACATCCCCTACAGGCTTGTCGGAGGAACAGCCTTTTATCAGCGAAAGGAGGTTAAGGATGCCGTGGCTTACTTCAGGATGGCCATAAATCCCGATGATGATGAGGCGTTGCGTCGAATCATTAATTACCCTGCGCGCGGAATAGGAGAAACCACATTAAAGAAACTTCAGGCTGCGGCCTCAGCAGGTCACGTGAGTATATGGACCGTCTTGAATGACCCGGAAAAATATAATGCCGGTGTAAAAGGAGCGACCCTTAAAAAGCTCACTCTGTTTCGCGACATGATACAGGAGTTTATCGACGATAATAAATCATCGGATGCATTCGAATTGGGTCAGTTGATTTTCAACAGAACCGGACTTCTGTCAATGTTGGCTCATGACAACACCCCTGAGACAATATCCCGTAAGGAGAATCTGGATGAACTTCTCGGAGGTCTTAAGGATTTCGTGGATTCTCATCTTGAAGTTGGGGATAATGATGTAAAAATGCAACACTTCCTGTCGGAAGTTATGCTTGCCACGGATGCTGACGAAGCAGACAAAACAGAAGGTCCCAAGGTTACACTAATGACCGTGCACGCTGCGAAAGGACTTGAATTCAAGCATGTGTACATCGTAGGAGCAGAAGAAGAGCTATTCCCTTCGGCAATGGCAATGAATACGCTTGCTGAAGTTGAAGAGGAACGCAGACTGCTTTATGTGGCGATTACACGGGCGGAGAAAACATGCGTGATATCCTATGCAAAGACCCGATTCAGAAACGGTCAAACAAAACTGACTTCTCCGTCGCGATTTCTGTCGGAAATAGATCCTCGCTATCTGAAAGTTTCATCATCAGGGAAAAGAACTGATGATAACGATCCGACATTTGTGAATCCCCTTGCTAATTATAATGAAAGGAAATGGCTGGATAGAGGTTCCGACTATTCAGGGAATCATGTCAAGGAGAGGACTTATGGCAGCTCCGGATTCGGGGCCGGAAGGAGCATTGACAGATCGAACGCAGTGCCTAACAACGTCAGACAACCCTCCGGGAGACTTCAACCCGTTTCAGCTCCATCATCTGCGCAGGCGCGTTATTCCCAATCCGAGCTTCCCGTCAACACCCGAATCCGACATGATAAATTCGGAGAGGGCACGATTATCGGACATGGGGCGATTGCAGGCGATCCGAGTATTACGGTTGATTTCGGTGTACTTGGAATCAAGAAACTTATGTTGAAATTCGCAAGGTTCACAAAACTCTAAAACAAAATTAATGAATACGACAGAAAGAGAGGCGGACATCCCGACTCCATATTATATAGTCTACGAAGATAAACTGAGAGCTAATCTTGAGAAACTCAAAAGAGTCTCGGAAGAAAGCGGAGTGAAAATAATAATGGCATTCAAAGCTAATGCACTATGGAAGACCTTTCCAGTTATAAAGGAATACTTTCAATCCTCCACGGCGAGCTCCCTAAACGAGATGCGTCTATCTCTTGATTACCTTGGTAATGATGTCCACGCCTATTGTCCGGTTTATACGGATCAGACTTTCCCGGAATTTGCAAGACACTGCAGCCATATCACATTCAATTCACTGGCACAGTTCCGAAAATTCTATCCCTACCTTAAGGAAACGGGGGCTAAAGTGTCGTGTGGTTTGAGGGTGAATCCGCATTGTTCGGTGATAGAGACGGATATCTATAATCCTTGCGTTCCGGGGTCACGCTTCGGCGAAAACCCCGAGAATCTGAATAAGGGTCTGCCTGAAGGGATTGAGGGCTTACATTTCCATGCCTTATGCGAATCTTCGAGTAAGGATCTGGAGGCTGTGCTCGAAGCTTTTCTTCATGAATACGGCCATCTATTGCCGAAACTTAAATGGCTCAATATGGGCGGAGGACATCTGATCACGCGTAAGGATTACGACACGGCCCATTTCATTCAAATGATGCGTAAACTCAAGTCTGACTATCCGAACCTTGAACTAATCATAGAACCCGGAAGCGCCTTTACATGGCAGACAGGAGATCTCGTCACAGAAGTGCTCGACGTTGTGGAAGATGCGGGCATAAAAACCGCTATCATTGATGCCTCCTTCGCATGTCACATGCCTGACACGCTCGAGATGCCCTATCGCCCGTATATTGCAGAAGCAATTCCGGAGACAGAGGAGGATAGAAAGCCCATACGGAAAGGGCTGGCATACCGACTCGGAGGAAACTCATGCCTCAGCGGGGACTTTGTAGGCGACTGGTGGTTTGACAAACCATTGCAACCGGGGAGCAGACTAAGATTGCAGGATATGAACCATTATACAACCGTAAAAACAACCATGTTCAACGGACTGCAGCATCCCTCAATATGGTATAAACCCTCCGCCGACCAACCGATTCAGCTTCTTAGGGAATACACATATCAAGACTATCGCGACCGGATGGACTGAGAACGCGAACCGAGATTTCAATGTCCGGCCGCTATTAGCCGCGAAATAAAAAAATCTTGTCAATATTTGAATATTGACAAGATTTTAATTTTCAGCAATTTTGATAGGTGCTGCGCATTTAAAGTTTTCCAAAACGAATTGTTTTTATATTTATTTTCAAGCATTTATAAAATTTCAATACTCAAAAAGTTTCCAAAAAATATTCCCA
This sequence comes from uncultured Porphyromonadaceae bacterium, assembly GCA_947176755.1. GTDB lineage: Bacteria > Bacteroidota > Bacteroidia > Bacteroidales > Muribaculaceae > Lepagella. The sequence continues at coordinate 25,252 of CAMWRW010000008.1, read as the reverse complement.
ATAAATTTTGCTAAACAAAAATATTGGTCTAAATTTGCATCCGGAAAATAAAAAATGTAACCTCAACAAATCATAATCCTTGCTCAGATGATCACCACAGTCGAAAAAAGAGATGGCCGGATTGTAGGCTATAATGAAGAAAAGATAAAAGCTGCAATCAGGAAAGCCATGCTTGCCACAGAAATCGGAGAGGATGAGGCGCTGATTCAAAAAATCTGCGACCGAATCGGCATGACGGGCAACGAACGAATGACCGTAGAAGCCATCCAGGACCGTGTGGAGATTGAATTGATGAAATCATCCCGCAAGGATGTAGCCAAACGATACATCGCCTACCGAGATCAGCGTTCAATTGCCCGCAGGGCGAAAACGCGTGATGTTTTTCTTGAAATCATAGAGGCCAAAAACAATGACATCACGCGAGAGAACGCCAACATGAATACGGATTCACCGGCAGGAATGATGATGAAATTCGCAAGCGAAACGACCAAACCGTTTGTGGACGACTATCTATTGTCAGGAGAGGCTAAACAGGCAGTAAAGAATAACTACCTTCACATCCATGACAAAGACTACTACCCCACGAAAAGTCTTACTTGCGTTCAGCATCCCCTGGACAAGATTCTTGAAAACGGATTCATCGCCGGACATGGAGAATCACGTCCGGCAAAAAGAATTGAAACCGCCGGCACGCTGGCATGCATTTCATTAGAAACAGCCCAGAACGAAATGCACGGGGGCCAGGCAATCCCCGCTTTCGACTTCTATTTAGCTCCGTTCGTGAGACGAACGTTCATTGAAGAAATCAAAAACCTGGAGCAAATATCAGGAAATAATCTTTCGGAACTATATAATTTGCAGGTCGACGATTTCACTAAAAAACCTCTTGAGGGTCTCGAAGGCAAAGAACGTCAACTTCAACACGCGATGAACAAAACCGTGGAACGGGTTCACCAAGCAATGGAGGCCTTCATCCACAATATGAATACGATTCACTCGCGCGGAGGCAATCAAGTTGTGTTCTCTTCCATTAATTACGGCACGGATACGTCGGCAGAAGGACGTTGTGTTATTCGTGAACTTCTCAACTCGACATACGAAGGAGTAGGAAATGGAGCGACCGCCATCTTCCCTATTCAGATATGGAAAAAGAAAAGAGGTGTCAGCTATCTACCCTCCGATAGGAACTATGATTTGTACAAATTAGCCTGCAAAGTAACGGCCCGAAGATTTTTCCCTAACTTCCTAAATCTTGATGCAAGTTTCAATCAAAGCGAGGAATGGCGGGAAGATGATCCGAAACGCTATATGCATGAAGTGGCAACGATGGGATGCAGAACCCGTGTGTTCGAGAACCGCTACGGGAAAACAACTTCCGTCGGCAGAGGAAACATCTCATTCTCGACAATTAACATCGTTAAGATAGCCATCGAACAAATGCAGATTCTGGATAAAGAGGAACGCATCCGTAGATTCTTCGAGAAACTTGACAATCTGCTTGAGATAACTGCGAGACAACTTAACGATCGGTTTGAATTCCAGAAAACCGCATTAGCAAAACAATTTCCTCTCGTGATGCACGTGTTATGGGAAGGAAGCGACAAGCTCGCCCCCAATGAAACCATTGAAAGCGTAATAAATCAAGGAACTCTCGGCATTGGATTTATAGGCTTGGCAGAATGTCTGATTGCCCTGGTTGGACACCATCACGGAGAGAGTGAGGAGGCACAGGCGCTCGGACTCCGTATTGTCGGACACATGCGCAGCAGAGCTAATGAATTTAGCGAGCGATACGGCCATAACTATTCCATTCTGGCCACACCGGCAGAGGGTCTGTCGGGACGCTTTACGAAGCGTGATCGCGCCACATTCGGAGAGCTTAAAGGAATAACGGATAAAGATTACTATACCAATTCGAATCACGTCCCGGTCTATTACCATTGTTCGCCTCGCCATAAGGCTAAAATCGAAGCGCCCTATCATAACCTCACTCGGGGAGGCCATATCTTCTATGTCGAGATAGACGGCGACGCCACTCACAACGAGGAGGCGATAATGCAGATTGTCGACATGATGGACAAATACGATATGGGCTACGGGTCTGTGAATCATAACAGAAACCATTGTCCGAAATGCGGATATGAAAACGCGGAAAAAGAACAGAAAGAGTGTCCGAAATGCGGCACAGAATTCGAGACCATTCAGAGAATCACAGGCTATCTTGTCGGTACAACCGATCGCTGGAATTCCGGGAAATTGGCAGAGTTAAAAGATCGCATCGTTCATTCGGGGAAATGAAAGCGAGAATTCTGGATATCGTCAGAGGCACGACTGTGGATGGCCCGGGATTTCGGACTGCAATTTACTTTGCAGGGTGCGCCCACAATTGTCCGGGATGTCACAATCCGCAAAGTTGGGATTTCTCAGGAGGGGAAGAAATGGAACTCCAAGATATTGTTGATATCATATATGAGGAGGATTTCGATGTCACCTTGTCAGGTGGAGACCCTCTCTACCAACCCATGTTTGCCTCTGCACTTATTGAACGGATTCATGAGCTTGGGAAAAGGACATGGGTATATACAGGCTTTCTCTGGGAGGAGATCATTGAAAATCCTCTCTTGAGGGACGCAGTGAGTCAAGCGGAAGCTGTAGTGGAAGGTCGTTTCTTAGAGACTCTTAAAAATCCGGACCTTGCATTCAGAGGGTCATCAAATCAGCGCATTATAGATGTAAAAAAAAGTCTTGAAACGGCAACTCCGGTTGAGATCATGCGTATTTAATTAGGGCAGGATATGAACCTCCATTAACATCGTGCGTTATAATAATAACTAAAAATATTGACAAACTATAAAAACACACGATTATGAATACGGATGATCTTAAGGCAAAAGCGGCCGAATTAGGAGAGAAAGCACAGGAATTTATCAATAAACCTGAAATTCAGGAAGCCATTAATAAAGGTAAAGAATATCTGGACAAAGCCACAGAGTCAGTAAAAGATGGCGTGAAGGATGGCAATGTTCAAGACTATGTAGAAAAAGGGAAAGAAGCTCTTTCGGATGCGAAAGACAAACTGGAGGACTTTGTATCTGAAAAGACCGGAGGCAAAGGGATTTTCGGGTTCGGCGCAAAATAAATGATTGTGTCATAAAGTCCAGGGCCAAAAAGATTCTGAGATTTAGAATGGAATTTGAACCAATAGAAATCGAAGGCGATATAATTGCAGGTCCCTGCAGTGCAGAAAGTCGGGAGCAGGTCGTCAACACCGCTCTCGCGTTAAGCCGACAGGGCATAAAAACATATAGAGCCGGTTTGTGGAAACCACGCACGAAGCCAGGAGGCTTCGAGGGGGTTGGCAGCATCGGAATCCCATGGCTTCTTGAAGCAAAGAAATTGACAGGGATGCGTGTCGCTACGGAGGTGGCGACACGCGCTCATGTGTTGGAATGTATAGTTGCCGGAATAGACATATTCTGGATAGGCGCCCGGACCACCGCAAATCCATTTGCCGTCCAAGAAATCGCAGATACCATCGCCGAGACGGGAAAAGATGTGACAGTAATGGTCAAGAATCCGGTGAATCCGGATATTGATTTATGGATTGGAGGCATCGAACGACTGTATAACGCAGGAATCCATAAACTTGCCGCCATTCACAGAGGCTTCAGCTCATACGGAGAAAAAATATATCGGAATCCTCCACAGTGGAGCATTCCGACCGAATTAAGGCAGCGACTTCCCGGACTTCCTATAATATGCGATCCCAGCCATATTGGAGGCTCACGCGACCTCATTGCTCCCCTATCCCAACAAGCATACAATCTCGGATTCAATAAGCTCATCATCGAATGTCATTGTCATCCGGAGGATGCATTGAGCGACAGCCGTCAACAAATCACACCAGAAGAGCTGGGTAGACTCATTCAGAATCTCAAACAGAGATCTTCCGAAGATGCAGGAGACGAAATCGGAATGTTGCGAAATGAGATGGATATGAAGGATGCTGAACTAATCGACATATTGTCACAAAGGATGGCAATCAGCAGGCAAATCGGAGAATACAAAAAAAGCCATAACATCACGGTTTTCCAAAACGATCGCTATAAGCAACTAATGGATTCAAGGGTCAAGACGGGACACGAAATGGGAATGTCTGCTGATTTTGTCAAGAAGCTCTATTCCCTCATTCACGAGGAATCCGTCAGACAACAACTGGAAATATAAGGACCCTGTTCCCCAATAATTATTACCGTTGGGAAACGGGGTCTATACAACCATATATAATCTTGACACCGGCATTGATGGTTTCCTGTCTGCTTGTGCGAAGGTAATTAACGGCCGACCATACAGAATAAATAAGATGCAATCAATGTTTCTTACCATTGACTGCATCTTATTTATTCTGTAAGTCCTTGATTATTCGGGCAAGAATGGAGCCTTTTGTCCCCATTCCCATTCACCCCCCGCTACAGAAGCGAAATTGAATTTTGCGACTCCGAGATCAACAGCTGAAAATTTTCCATCAGAGTCAGTATAGGCAATAAGATTATTGCCATTTTCATTTTTCTGAAGAGCGATCCTCACAGGTCTTTTATTTAGAGCGGATGGAGCGCATGCAACTGCTTCAAGAGCCTCCGGGAGCGAGGGAAGCAGTCGGCACGCTTCTAAATATTCATCCTCCGTCCCTATGAAGAAAGATCTGCCGGAGGGCCTGTTCTTCTTGTGCCCAAACATTTTTTGGGTCCAGGGAAGTTTAGAGGCCGGATACCCGAAAGGAATCAGAAAAGGGATCTTTTCGTAGACTTCCAGACGTTCAGCGACATGAGAAGATGAGAAAGTACCTCCAACTATACAACTGCCCAGACCTAAACGAAGGGCAGCCATGACAAACTGTTCTCCAAAATATCCCGCCCGTTCCTCAGCATTTGAAAATGAAGGATCGATTATCGGCACGAGATAATTGCTCACTCCTTTGAAGAAACCATAACTGCGAGTGAATCCGTTGAAGGGTTCTCCGTTGTCGAAAACTATACGGAAGTTTAATCCGGCTTCACGCGAATTTATCAAAGTTGCTTCAGCCCGGAGCTTATTCCTGATATCCTCCGGAATTGCATTCGGAGAGTAAGCACGAACGGAATGGCGTGATTGCAATTCGTCAAGAGTATACATCAATCTTCTAATTTTTCTATCACAACGTCAAAACTCTCGAGGAAGTTCATCGTTGCCTGGATATAATCCTCCATAACGACATCTTCCTCAACGAACGGCACAGATTTCCGGAACTCTGTCATTACCTTCTCAATATAGGGAGAAGATTTGAGCGGGCGGCGGAAATCAATAGCCTGAGCGGCATTCATAAGCTCGATTGCCGCGATATATTTAAGGTTAGATATAATCTTATGAAGTTTTGTCGCAGAGTTTGCCCCCATCGACACGAGGTCCTCCTGGCCATTGGAGCTAACTATGGAATCGCAGGAAGCGGGCCATGCGTACATTTTATTCTGGCTCACCATCGAAGCGGCAGAGTACTGCGGAATCATGAAGCCGGAGTTAAGTCCGGGATGCGCAACCAGGAATTCAGGCAGGCCGCGCAAACCAAGAATCAGCTGAGCGACCCTTCTCTCAGAGATATTTCCAAGTTCATGAAGAGCGACTCCCATATAATCAAATGCGAGGGCCAAAGGCTCACCATGGAAGTTTCCGCCGGAGACTACCAGATCCAAGTCGGGGAACACAGTCGGATTATCCGTAACGGAATTAATTTCAATGTGCAAGACATTTGTGACATGAATCATCGCATCCTTAACGGCTCCGTGGACCTGAGGAATACATCTGAATGAATATGGATCCTGCACATGCGGTTTTTCACGGCGGATAATCTCGCTTCCTTTCAACAAAGAGCGGAAGACCTTTCCGGTTTCGATCTGGCCGGGATGAGGGCGGACCTGCTGGATGCAATCCCAGAACGGCTCGATTCTTCCATCAAATCCTTCAAGCGACATGGCTCCGAAAAGGTCGAAGCAGTTGACCATGTGCCAACCGTCAATAAGAGCCTTGATTCCGTTGGCACTCATGAATTGAGTGCCGTTGAGCAATGCGAGACCCTCTTTTGATTTCAATCTTATTGGATTCCATCCGAAAATATTCAGGGCTTCAATACCCTTGATTTTCTTACCCTGGAACATCACCTCGCCTTCACCAATCAGGGGAAGGAAAAGATTTGCAAGAGGGGCAAGGTCTCCGGAGGCACCGAGCGAGCCGCGATCATAGACCACGGGGAGCACATCGTTATTATAAAAATCAAGAATTCTCTGAACAGTCTGTACCTGAACACCCGAGAAACCCATTGAAAGAGCGTGGGCTTTAAGAAGAAGCATCAGTTTGACAACCACGGGATCCACCGGCGTACCGACCGAACAGGAATGACTCTTTACGAGGTTCTCCTGGAGCGTTGTTAATTCATTGTGGGATATATGACATTTGCACAAAGATCCGAAGCCGGTAGTGACTCCGTAAATGGGCACCGTGTCATTATCAGTCTTAGCGTCAAGATAATCGCGACAATGCTGGATTTTTTGTTGAGCTTCTTCAGAAAGCACAAGCCGAGTGTTATCGCGCAATATTTTTTCAATCAGATCATAAGTCAAATCCGACGATCCGATCTCGTATATTTCAAGTTTTGACATAATTGTAGAATTAAAGATGAGAATTATCAGCCACTACCCTTCCGGACGCCACCACCGTGCGGACCGTGTTCATCCCGACATAATAAGGGAGTGCAGCTATGGAATCAAAATTAAGAATAACAACATCTCCGGATTTACCGACTTCAAGGGAACCTATCGTATCGGACATTCCGACAGCCGCGGCACCATTAAGTGTCAACGCAGTCAAAGTTTCCTCTACCGACATGCCCATATATATGCAAGCGAGTGCAATCGTGAGAGGAATCGAACCGGAGAAGCAAGAGCCGGGATTCAGATCGGTCGCGAGGGCCACCGCGGCACCGGCTTCAATAAATTTACGAGCAGGTGCATAGGGTTCACGGAGTGCGAACGCAGTTAGCGGAAGAAGAGTGGCAACCACATTTTTTTCCGCCATTCTTCGGATTCCCTCATCGCTGACGTGAAGAAGATGATCCGCCGACACCGCACCAACCTCAGCAGCAAGTTCCGCACCGCCAAGTGTTACAATTTCATCTGCATGGAGTTTGAGGTCAAATCCGGCTGTCTTCGCAGCATTCAATAATCGACGGGAATCATCAATCTCAAAGACATTCTTTTCCGTGAAGATATCAAAGAACCGGGCTTTCCCCTTAACTTGGGGGAGAATCTTTTCAATCAGCAGATCAACATATCCCTTAGTGTTTCCTTTATATTCCGAGGGGACGGCATGGGCACCCAGAAATGTCGAGACTACCCTAAGGGGCGTGCCGGGATCACGATCAAGCAAATCGATCGCTTCGAGCATTCTTAACTCCGTCTCAAGATCGAGTCCATATCCACTCTTGGCTTCGACTGTGGTCACTCCCATACGCGACATCACATCGACAAACCATCTGGCTTTTCTGACAAGTTCTCCGAGAGAGGCTTGTCTCGTAGCGTTTACAGTGCTCTGAATGCCGCCACCTCTTTCCATGATGCTCATGTAGGAATCGCCTTTCAAACGCCAACCAAATTCCTCATGACGGAATCCGCCAAAAATAAGGTGAGTATGAGAGTCGACAAAACCCGGAATCACGGCTTTATGTACGGCATCGAGCTCCTGAAATTTTATGGAAGGATCAAGTGTAGGTTCGGCATCCGACGGACCAACATACGTGATGACGCCACCCTCAATTATTACTGAAGCCTTGGGGATTCTAATAATTTCCGCCATCTCCGCCCCGCGGCGAGCTGATTTGCCGCGCGGGGTGAAGACAGTGGCATTACGAATAATGATATTGCCCATGGCAGAATCATTTATCAATGATATTGTTCACAATAGCGAGAACCCTACGTTCAGCTTCTTCTGCATCAGCAGCCATACTTGCAGCCTCGGCAAGGATACTGTCGGCCTCTTCCCTATTCTTAAGGCCTGCTGCATTAATCTTGACATTCAGATATGCACCAAGCACTGCTGAACGCGCGGCCAACGCACCGACACCTGCATCACTCACAGAGGCTGGGTTGCCGGTAGAGGCCATTGACTCAAGCAGGGGGAAGACATCAAGCGCCGTTTTCATCGTACGCAACGGCACGCGAGTGGCATAGAGGGTTGCTTCCTCCAAAGCCTCCGCTCTCGCTGCCTTTTCCTCAGGAGTTGACTTGGGCATTGCGAAAACGGCCATTATACGATTGAAAGCCTCCGTGTCCTCATCGACAAGAGCAATAAGTCGGGTTTGCAACTCGCGACCCTTAACAGCTTGATCAGAAAATTCTTTCCAACGGTCGTCCCAGCCGGCTTTATGAGCGGACAAATTGGCAACCATCGTACCAAGTGCGGCAGCCAGAGCCCCCATATAAGCGGAAATCGAACCGCCACCGGGGGCTGGAGACTCCGAAGAAGTTTCATTCGCGAAGCCTTCCACTGTCATGTCTACGAGGCGCTTGCCGGAAGATGCGGAATCAATCATATATTCGATAATCTTCTCTTCCGGGTTAAACTTCTTAAGTTCATCAAGCCCCATGGATTTTACAGCTATCTTAATGATTTCCTCATCAGGGATACCCGCCGAACGCTGTTGCATCTCAAGATAATGACGGCCCGCATCAAGGATTGCCCTTTTCGGCACAAGACCGACAATTTCCGTACCGGTCACACGGATTCCGCGAGCGGCAGCCGCGCGACTTACCTCGTCAAAGGCCTTGTGGAGCGGAGTGACTCCCATATCGGTGATATTCATCGAAACCTGAGCAACTCCATACTCATCAATAAACCAACCGATGGCCTTGGTGCCTTTTAGCGTGCCGGGAATCATTATAGTGTTTCCGGCCTCATCTTTCATCGGCTTGCCTGTGACTTTACCACCTTCGCGCATCGGACGGCCCTTTTCGCGCACATCGAATGCGATGGCATTCGCGCGACGCGTAGAAGTCGTGTTGAGATTGAAATTAACAGCGATTAGGAAATCGCGTGCTCCGACTGCGGTTGCTCCCGTGCGGGCAACGCCTTCATCAAAGGGTCTGTCACCGAAATCGGGCGCTTTACCCTCCACACCCATTTTTTCGGGCAATGCTTCATATTCACCGGCGCGACAAACCGCAAGGTTCTTACGTTCGGGAGTGAATGCGGCAGCCTCATAGCAATAAGTTGGAATGTTCAATTCATTGCTGATTCTTTCTGCGAGCTGGCGAGCAAGAGCCGCACATTCCTCGAGAGTTATTCCGCTGACCGGAATGAGAGGAAGCACATCAGTTGCTCCCATTCGGGGATGGGCACCGTGATGGTTCCGCATATCAATAAGTTCGGCCGCCTTCTTAACGCCCCTCACGGCAGCGTCCATCACGGCCTGAGGTTCGCCGACAAATGTCACAACCGTGCGATTGGTGGCTTCGCCCGGATCAACATCCAGAAGCCGAACTTCCCCACCCTTTTCAATTTCAGCAGTGATCGCATCGATCACCGCACGATCGCGTCCTTCAGAAAAATTAGGCACGCATTCTATTAGCTGTTTCATTGTGTTTAGTGGATAATAGATACATTAAGGTTATCCTTTAATAATAGCGTCGAGCATGGATTCATCGGCAAGGAATGGTTCCGTAATAGCGAACCCGTTTTCACCTTGAGTTTCATTCCATTCACGCACCGTAGACATTGCATTTTCATTACGAGCCCAGCTTCTTCTGGCCACGCCTCCCATGACATCCCAGAGCATTGCTTGCTTAAGAATTTCATCTACACGGTCCGAACCGTCGCATACCATTCCAAAACCACCGTTGATTGATTTTCCGATACCGACGCCGCCGCCATTGTGTAGAGCTACAAGACTCATTCCACGAGCGCAGTTTCCGGCAAAGCACTGAACAGCCATGTCGGCCATTACATTCGATCCATCCTTGATGTTGGAAGTCTCACGGAAAGGAGAGTCCGTGCCGCTGACATCATGATGGTCACGGCCGAGCATTATGGGTCCTACTTCACCTTTACGCACCATATCGTTGAATTTTAGAGCGATATTAAGGCGTCCCATAGCATCCTGATAAAGGATACGAGCCTGCGTGCCAACTACGAGGGCATTTTTTTCAGCATCCCTGATCCAGTTATAATTATCGCGATCCTGGCCTCGGCGAGTCGGATCAATACATTCCATTGCGGCCTTGTCGGTTTTCACAAGATCTTCGTGCTTACCGGACAGACAAACCCAACGGAACGGCCCGTAGCCGAAATCGAAAAGCATGGGGCCCATAATGTCCTCAACATAGGACGGCCAGATGAATCCATCCTTCTCATCAACTCCATTTCTTGATATCTCCTTGACACCGGCGTCGTAGATCGCTTTCATGAAGGAGTTTCCATAATCGAAGAAATATGTTCCTTTCGCCACCAATGCCTTGATTGCCTCATAATGGCGACGGAGGGTCTCATCAACAAGATTGCGGAACTTCTGAGGATCATCATGGAGCAACCGAGTCCTTTCCTCAAAAGAAATACCAGACGGGCAATAACCACCTTCATAAACGGCATGGCAACTTGTCTGGTCGGAAAGGAGCTCGATTTTCTTATCATTGGCAACGGCATATTCGAGAAGATCGACCACATTGCCATGGTAAGCGATAGACACGGGCCGTTTCTCGGCCATGGCATCCTCTGCGAGACGGAAAGCCTCTGCGACATCAGATGTGCGAGCCGTTACCCACCCCTGATCCATGCGTGTCTTGATACGCGAATCATCGACTTCGGCAATTATAGCAACCGCGCCGGCGATTTCAGCAGCCTTGGGCTGAGCGCCGCTCATGCCTCCAAGACCGGAGGAAACAAACAAATGACCGGAGAGGTCGCCATCCTCCGGCACTCCGAGTTTCATTCGGCCAGCGTTAAGGATTGTATTAAAAGTTCCGTGAACGATTCCCTGAGGACCGATATACATCCACCCGCCGGCGGTCATCTGGCCATAGTTTGCAACTCCAAGCTGCATTGCCTCATGCCAATCGTGGAGATTATCGAACATACCGACCATCATGGCATTCGTGATTATGACGCGTGGAGCATCCGGACGCGATGGGAACAGGCCGAGGGGATGACCGGATTCAACCACCAGGGTCTGATTCTCGGTCATCTCCTCAAGATATTTTTTAATCAGACGATACTGAAGCCAGTTCTGAGCAACCTGACCTGTTTCGCCATAAGTGACAAGTTCATAAGGATAAAGAGCGACATCGAAACTGAGGTTATTGTCGATCATAACCTGAAAAGCCTTTCCGGCGAGGCATTTACCTTTATATTCATCAATAGGCTTGGCCTTGATATCGCCTTCAGGGCGGAATCTATAAGCATATATTCGGCCGCGCGTGCGAAGTTCTTCGAGAAATTCAGGAGCGGCCTTTTCATGAAGTTCCGGAGGAAGATAACGAAGAGCATTTTTAAGGGCTGTCATCGTTTTTTGCTCGTTGAGAGTATAACCACGGTCGGGAGCACGACGAATACCTTCAACGAAAGCAGGCATATCAGGCCATTCAGCACCGATAGCGAAAGTGTTTTCTTTCATGATATTATGATGTTGTTGAATATATAATCAATAAATAATGCCGACCCATAGGGACGTCTTGGATGCAAATATAATAAATTTGTGCGAGGATGCAAAAGCTATCCTCGCACAGTCTATCAGACAATGATGAAAGATGAACTTGCGTCATCAAAAGCTATTCCGTCTCTAAGGAAATATTTCTGAAGAGTCCCTTCGCGGGCGAGAGATTCAAGACTTCCACAACTTAGTCCGAATTTACGGTCAAGTAGCCATAAATTGTCGGCAGTCTGCAGAGCCATGTTGACATCGTGAGTTGACAGGAGGATTGATTTTCCGGCTTCATGGGCAAGGCGCTTAAGAGTCCTCATCATCTCTACCTTAGAGGGGAAATCAAGGAAGGCAGTCGGCTCATCAAGGAAAATAACCGGAGTGTCCTGAGCGAGAGCCTTGGCAATCATCACCCTTTGACATTCACCATCGCTGAGTGTATCGACGAGTCGATCCTTAAGTTCCACACATCTTGCCAAGACCATGGCCTCCTCCGCACGATGACGGTCAACATCCGTCAGGCGACCCCAGAAACCGGTATAAGGGCTTCGTCCGAGAGATACGAGTTGAGCAACAGTCATGGCCGTCACGGAGGGGCGTTCAGTGAGTACCACGCTGATTGTCTTGGCCAATTCTTCAGCTTTATATTGCTGAACCGGACGTCCCATTAGAGTCACAATTCCGGATAAAGAGGGAATAAAACCGGCGAGAGTTCTGAAGAGCGTTGATTTTCCGGCACCATTAGGGCCCAACAGACAAGTGAACTGACCAACTGGAAGGCTTGCTGAAAGATCCTTCCCTATTTCGATCTTATCATGTCGGACCGTATATCCGGTTGAAAGGTGAGAAAACGAAAGAGCGGAATGCTGCATATTTTTAAAGATTGTAGGGGCTGCCGAAATAAAAATTTGCCAGTCCATATTTTTTGCAAAGATTAAAAAATAATTGTAATTTTGCAACACATCCGCCTACGGGTTATCTTTAAGTAAAGAAAGCAATATGACGGATGACCTCTATCCGGATAAAGAATAGGGTGGAATTCCCTGACAGTCCCGCTACGGTTAAAGTCCGACCGACCTCCGGAGAAATACACAGAAGTTTTCCACGCGGATGAGAAAGCCAATGCAAGGAAGAAAAAGAATTTCAGCTGCGCTGCTCGGGATCACGTGTGTCTCCGGGCAGTTTTGTTATGGAGCCGGTGTTGACCGAAACGACTCGATAGCTACAGATTTGCATGAAGTCGAGGTAAAGGCGAAGCGCAAAGTAGACAAAATGTCAAGCGCCAGCCCAGCCCCAACGATAGATGCAAATAAAGTGATGTCGGCAGGCATCACCGACATAAGCGATGCGATGCGTCGATTGCCGGGCGTGAACCTTAACGATTACGGAGGCTCAGGCGGGCTCAAGACTATAGCCGTCAGGGGACTCGGCGTGCAGCATACGGGAGTTGTCTACGACGGATTTCCACTCTCCGACATACGCAACGGAGCTATTGACCTGTCGAGATATTCTCTCGAAAATGTCTCCGGAATGACCGTTAATATCGGGGATCGGGATGAACTTCTAATTCCGGCAAGGGGGGCAGCTTCTGCAGGCACTCTAAATATCTCGACAGGGATTTTGCCGGATATGCTTGATTCGCGTCCAAGAGCCACTGTAAGACTTGAAGGGGGATCCTTTGGCCACATCAGTCCATATCTTCGGATATCAAAAAGCAATGGAGAGAACCTCGCCTTTTCCGCCTCCGGAGAATATACTCATTCCAACAACAACTTTCCCTTTGAGCTGAAAAACGGAGACTACACTACAACCCTCAGGCGACAAAACGCCCGTATTGACAGAGGTCATGGCGAGATTAACGGGGGGTGGCGTCCAAGACCCTGGAATTCCATTATAGTCAAAGGTTATTATTATGGGAGTAATCAACATCTTCCGGGGCCGGTTGTCTATTATGTCGAAGAGAATAACGAACGCCTCAAAGAACAAAACGCATACGGACAAGTAGCATTCAAGACTCGACTCCCTCACTCTTTCTCCCTGCAAACATTGGGAAAGTTTAATTGGAGTCGGACGAATTACAGTGATAAAAACGGTAAATATCCGGGTGGCGAACTGAATCAAAACTACATTCAAAAAGAGGCTTATGGATCGGGCGCACTATTCTGGGCTCCGCTTCGGGATTGGAGTTTTGACTACTCTATCGACTACACCTATCAGGACTTGGAGAGCAATCTTGCAACAAACAATTCACCTTACCGACATACACTTCTCCAGCTCCTCGCCGGAAGATGGAAGCATCGCATTTTCACGGTCACAGCCAAAACACTGTTTTCCTTGATCGGGGATGGAAGCCATAGTGATTCCGAATCTAAAAGCACATTCCGCTTCTCGCCCTCAATCACCATCTCCATCATCCCCTTTAAAGAAAAGGAATTCCTCATTCGCGCATCCTACAAGAATATCTACAGGATGCCAACCTTTAATGAACTATACTTCGACCACTACGGAAGTGTAAATCTTAAGCCGGAGGATGCTGAGATGTTTAATATAGGAATTACCTACGGCCTGACAATAGAAAAATTTTCACTGAGCACGACCCTCGACGGATACTGCAATATTGTTAGGAATAAGATTGTCGCCGTTCCTTTCAATATGTTTATCAACACGATGACAAATTTAGGGAAGGTGGTGGCATCGGGAGTTGACTTCAGTGTGGATTCAGAGTTAAGCTTTACAAAAAAGCAAGGCCTAATCCTTTCCGGGGCGTACTCCTATCAACGAGCACGTATCCGGACAAGCCGCGAACAACTTGACTGGAACAAACAAGTGGCCTATACCCCGGAGCACACCGGGTCGGTTAGCCTGACGTGGAAAAATCCGTGGGTAAACTTTGTGGCTCATGCAATTGGTTCAGGCAGTCGTTACGCGACATCCATAAACCTCCCCTCGTCGCGCATCGCAGGCTACATTGATTTCGGCTTCACTCTATACCGAACTATCCGGTTCGGCGCACACAGCATTGAATTGCGCGCAGATCTTCAAAACGCCTTCAATCGGCAATATGAATTGATTGCACGATACCCCATGCCCGGCCGCAACTGGCTGGTCTCGATCAAGTATCAATTCTGATTGCGGTTATTACAATCACGGCGTTTTCAAGGAGAACTTGAGTTTGACAGAAAACAACTGAAAACCAATATCTTAAACAAAAAAAGAATCATGAAAAAAGAGTATGTAAAGACCATCTGCCTCGGTATGCTTCTGACCGGTGCCATGACAGCATGCGAGAAAGATGACAATAACGGTTTATCCCCTGATTTTCCGACAACATCATCAGGAGCCTTCGTACTGTGTCAAGGCAATTACTACAACCACATCCCCGGATCGTTAACAGCAATAGACTATGAGACGGGACAATCAGAAGTGGGAATCTTCGAGAAAGTTAATTCCCGCAGTCTGGGAGATACGCCACAGTGTATTGTCTCCTACGGCAGCAAACTCTATATAGGCACATACGCTTCGAACACGATAGAGATAGTTGATCGCTCTACATTCCGTTCAATCAAACAACTGAAGCCGGGAGACAATGGAATAGAAGGAACCCAGCCGCGGTCAATGGTGACACATGAAGGGAAAGTGTATATCTCAATGTATGACGGCTATGTTGCATGTCTCGACACATTAACCCAAACAATTACAAAATCGGTTAAGGTCGGACCAAACCCGGATAAAATTGCCCTCTTCCAAGGGAAGATATATGTTCCGAACACTGACGGCATGAGCTATCCTGTATTGGGAGACACTTACAGCGTCATTAACGAATCAACATTCACACTTGAAGGCACTTACAAGTGTCCACTAAATCCGGACTCTTTCTATGCAGCGGGCGATCATCTTTTCATTCTCTGTCGGGGAAATTATGCAGCAATGGATTCGCCGGAATATGTCCCGTCAGCGATTTATGAAATTACCGGAAATGGAGAATCCAGCTATATCGCCAACGCAACAATCATGACTGCATCCGAAAAGACCATCTACATGGTTGACGATCCATTCTACGGATCAGGAGAAGCATCATATAAAAAATATGACATCAAAAGCGGAAAGACCACGGATTGGACAATTCAACAGCCCGAATATGCTCAGGGCCTCGCTATAGATCCTGTCACGAATGATATCCTTATCAGTTCGCTTGTTCGCGACGGGCAATATCCGAGTTTCGATGCTCCGGGATATGTTGTGAGATATGATGGAGAAAATGACAGATGGCTTCAGAAATTCAATGTTGGCAGCGGTCCGACGGCGATAGCCTTCAATACGAAATGACAAAATTAGGACAATTTATAACATTAATGATTGTGCCGCTCCTTGCAGCATGCGGGAGCGGCCAATCATCCCCAAAGGAGTCAGAGAAAAACTCCTTAAAGGAAATCTCCATTCGACACGCGAAACTGATTCGAATGGAAGAATCCGAACAGGGTCTCCGAGTTACGATTAAAAATCCTTGGGACACGACCAAAATTCTAAGCCGCTATCTTCTGGTGGAGGATGAAAAGAGGGTCAATGAAAAAGGGACGGTGACCATACAGATTCCGTTGCGCCGATCTGTTCTTTTTTCCGGCGTCCATGCCTCACTTCTATCAGAATTAGGTATCGACAATGAAATTCTTGGAATATGCGATACCCAATATTTACATGACACGATACTGGGGAAGCGCATCCGAGAGGGACTGATTAAGGATTGCGGGAGTTCGATGCAACCGATAGTGGAAAAGATATTGAGTCTAAAGCCGGATGGAATCATCCTCTCCCCTTACGAAGATGGAAGCGGAGGGGCAACCTTACGGACATCCGGGATTCCTCTCGTAATGGCTGCCGATTATATGGAGTCCACGCCTCTCGGGCGTGCGGAGTGGATGAGGTTCTACGGACGTCTATTCGGAGCCGGAGATAAGGCTGACTCACTGTTTGCCCAAACGGAAAAGGAGTATATTGAGACGCGAAACGAAGCTCACGCCGCCGCAAAGGGAGATGGACAGCCGAGAATTCTTTTCGATAGAATATATGGCCATGAATGGAGCGTACCGACCTCAGGCTCAGTGATGGGAATCATGATAAAGGATGCGGGGGGAAGCAATCCTTTTGAATTGTTGGGCCAGAGAGGGAGCGCGCAATTATCTCCCGAACGGGTTTTACACTCGGGAAGTTCGGCCGATATTTGGCTTATTCGCTATAATCAGGCGCAGGAACTGACCTTGCAGGAATTGTCAAAAGAAAATGAAGCCTACACGCGAATCAAAGCCTTCCGAAACGGAGACGTTTACGGCAGCGACACGATGGAAACCAATATATTCGAAGACGGAGCATTCCATCCGCAGCGTATACTCGCAGAGATGGCATACCTGTTTCACCCTACCCGTATGAAGGAGCCGGAACAGCGATACTACCACAAATTAAAATAATCGAATAAGAGAGGGAATGATGAAACTAAAGATAGCTCTATTAGGTTTCGGATGCGTGTTGATGTTCCTGATCAACCTATACTTCGGAGCAGTTCACATTCCGGCTTCAGAAGTGACGGCATCATTGCTCGGACGGTTGAATCCGGAGGAAACGACGAGTTTCATAATTATCCGTAACCGATTGCCTCAGGCTCTGACGGCATTCCTTTCCGGGGGTGCGTTATCGGTCTGCGGGTTACTTCTTCAAACGTCATTTCGCAATCCTCTCGCCGGACCTTCGATATTGGGAATAAGCTCGGGAGCGAGTCTGGGCGTCGCCGTCGTCATGCTATTCTTCGGAGGAGTCGTGAGCATTGGAGATAATACGTTCGGCGGCTCCGCAGCCTTAATCTCCGGAGCAATAGCAGGGAGCATGGCAGTCATGGCCCTCCTTATCTTCTTTTCCCTACGTATCCGCAGCAATATCATGCTCCTGATTGCCGGAATGATGACAGGTTATCTTACATCCTCCGTTGTGACCCTGCTTTCATCAATCACGACGGCACAAGGAATCCAGAGCTATGTGGTCTGGGGAATGGGAAATTTCGGAGGAGTATCTCTCGACAGGTTACCATTGTTCGCCGTGTTAGTGGGAATCGCACTCGTAGCATCCATTATGCTTGCCAAACCTCTTAACTTACTTCTCCTGGGAGACAGTTATGCACGAAATTTAGGAGTAAATGTAGAACGGGTTCGCAATAAGCTGCTAATCACATCCGGTGTGCTGACGGCGGTGGTTACAGCCTATTGCGGTCCGATCTCATTTATCGGAATCGCCATGCCGCATCTTGCAAGAATGATATTCAAGACAGATAATCATTTCGTGCTGATGCCGGCGGTAATATTAGCGGGGGGAATGGCCACCTTGCTGTGCAACTGGGGGATGAATGCCATTCCCGACAGGATAATACCGCTCAACGCGTTAACTCCGATTGTAGGCGTTCCGGTTATTCTTTATGTTATCCTCAAGGGGAAATCATGAACGACACTAAAAAGCGTAAAAAAATCCCGTCATCTTTCAGAATGACGGGATTTTTTACTTTCTGATTTATTCATCAAGGAACCGACGATTCAACGGGCCATAGAAATCAATTCTTCTATCACGGAGGAAAGGCCACCAACGGCGCACATTCTCAGATCTTGACAAATCCACATCGACAACCATTTCACATGAAGAATTGTCAGGGGCCATAAACAGAATCTCACCTTGCGGCCCCGCGATGAAACTTGATCCCCAGAAATCGATTCCGGAGGTTTGAACAGAAGGATCTTCTTCAAAGCCATTTCGGTTGACCGAGACAACCGGAATGCCGTTAGCCACGGCATGGGAACGTTGAATCGTGATCCAAGCCTCCCGCTGACGGGCTTTTTCTTCAGGAGTGTCATCCGGATTCCAACCGATAGCGGTCGGGTAAATCAGCATCTCCGCACCCCGCATAGCCATGATTCTTGCAGCCTCGGGATACCACTGATCCCAGCAAACAAGCACACCGAGTTTACCCAATGAAGTTTGAACAGGGACAAAACCGAGATCTCCGGGAGTGAAATAAAATTTCTCGTAGAAACCGGGATCATCAGGAATGTGCATTTTACGATACTTTCCTGCGATTGATCCATCGCGATCGAACACTAGAGCAGTGTTATGATAAAGACCCGGGGCACGACGTTCGAACATACTCGTCACAAGGACCACGTTGTTAGATCGCGCAGCATCAGCGTAAAACTCCGTAAAATCACTGGGAATTTCTTCAGCCAGTTCAAAATTTTCCACATCTTCCGTCTGACAGAAATAGAGGGAATCATGCAACTCGGAGAGCACTACAAGTTCAGCTCCATCGGAGGCGAGACTTTCTATTGCCGTCAGATTGCGGGCACGATTGGCTATCACATCGCCGAGAAAGGAATGCTGGACAATTCCAACTTTTACCATATTCATATTACTGACACTCTTAATTTTCAAAAACGACTTTATCGAAGATACCATCGGGAATCTGCATTGTGGAGCAATGCAGAGAACCGTGCTGGCGAATGAGAGTTGTGCAATCTACGGGCACAATGTTATGAGTAGGGAATGCTACTCTTACCATCTGGCATGCGAGCCGATCATTAATCGGCTGATTATAGGTCGGCATAAACAGATTGCGAGGCGTAACGAGATAATTCGCATAGGTTGCAGGCAACCTATCCCCGTTTTCATCGAAGATGGGATCGGGAAGGGGCAGTTCGATAAGATTGAATGACTCTCCTTCGGCATTCCTGAACATTTCAAGCTGGGCCCGCATCTTGAGCAGCGATTCAAAATGTGAATCATCAACGTTGCGGCAACCGGTAAACAGAATAGAATTGCCGGGAGCGATGCGGCATAGAGTGTCTATGTGAGAATCAGTGTCGTCTCCCTCCAATGCGCCATAATCAAGCCATAGGATATGGTCAACTCCGAGATCATTACTTAAGGTCTCTGCAATCTCTTTCTTATCCATTCCTCCGTTTCTGTTCGGCGACAGGAGACATTCGGATGTTGTGAGCAAGAGCCCGGCTCCATCGGTTTCCAACGATCCCCCTTCAAGAATAAATCCGCGACGATTGCGGTAGACATCCGAGGGAATTAAAGCTTTCCTTGCAAGATTGACATTGACTAAATTGTCGTTGTCGGCAGCAAACTTAAGCCCCCATCCGTTGAATCCGAAATCCAACGCCCGCATCCGCCCGTTGCGTTCCACAGAAATCGGGCCGTAGTCACGCGTCCACGTATCATTCAGAGGCATCTCGATAATCTTGAAAGACCCGGGGTTGATATCGCTGAAATTACTTTTAGCGGCATCCATATCTGTCGCCAAGGCGACCACGAATTCCCCGGCATCGACCATAGCCTTAATCAACCTGTGAAACTGATCAATGGCTTCAGGAAGGATATAGTGCCAATCTGTTCCAGCGTGCGGAAGGGCAACGAGGATTGCCTTCGCACTCTCCCACTCTGCCGGAAATCTTGTCGAATTACTCATAAAAATATAGCTCCATAATAAAGAAAGTCAGTTCTTGAAATCCGACTTTCTATAATGGAGCAAAATTAGTAAAAAGAATTGAAACTCGACATAAATAAAATTCATCCGACAAGCTGGAGGAACTGTATCCGTCTGACAAGTTCCGACGTGAGGTGACGAAAACGCCGACTCGCGATAATCTTTTCAATGACGGCAATCATCTGGGATCCGAGACCGAGTCGGGCAGCGAGCGTATCGGCGCGTTGCTCATTATCGGGAGCGAAAGCATCCGCATTATAAAGGATGTGGCCCAATTCATGTGCCAGCGCGGCAAAGATTTCAGGATTCGACAATCCGAGCCGACCGACCTCCTCCGGAGAAATAAATATTTTTTTGCCAAGTCGGACAAGGATATCTCGAAACTGATTTTCCGATTCCGGAAGATTATGAAACGATATGTTGGCATCACTGTCCGGGAAAAACTCCCGGAGAGTCGGACCATAAAGCCTGATAAAGGAAGCGACGACAGGAAGAGATGATTTATCAATCAGATTTACCATAAATACAAATATAATAATCAAGCAACAATCAGTTACAAGCATCATTCAAATAACGGACCCACTCAGACCGAAGAGCCATAAGATTACAGAAATTTACCTTAATTTCAGAAAAATTATGAGGAGATTGAGTAATATGAAGAGTCCCGGACATAAATCAAAGTCATCAAGCAGGGCGAAAGAAGCAAAAAAATTATTAAATTTGCAGATTGAAACTCCGGCTTGACAGCGGGAAAAAATTTGGAATTATGAGCGAAGCACTTGTGATCATACCGACCTATAATGAGATCGAGAATATCCGGAATATCATAGAAGCAGTGATGAAATTGCCGGAAAGGTTTGATGTGCTTGTGATAGACGATGCGTCTCCGGACGGGACACAAGAAGCAGTCCGCGAGAAAATGGCGCAATATCCGGATCGCGTTTTTCTTGAATCCCGATCAGGAAAACTTGGTCTCGGCACGGCCTACATTCATGGTTTCAAATGGGCCTTGACAAGAGGCTACGGCTATGTTATAGAAATGGATGCCGATTTTTCGCACAATCCGGAAGATCTTCCCCGACTCTATCTCGAATGTCGCGACCGAGGCGCCGATATGTCAATCGGATCCCGCTACATTTCAGGAGTGAATGTGGTTAATTGGCCGATGGGCAGAGTTCTTATGTCGTATTTTGCATCGGTTTATGTGAGAACAATCACTCGGATGCCTTTGCGAGACTCGACTGCAGGGTTTGTCTGCTACAAAGCCGACGTGCTTAAAGCGCTTGATCTCGATAAGATTCAATTCAAGGGCTATGCATTCCAGATAGAAATGAAATTCAAAGCTTACTGTAGAAAATTCAAGATTGTGGAAGTGCCGATAGTATTTGTCAACCGTCAGCTTGGCGAATCCAAAATGAATTCCGGCATTTTCGGGGAAGCGATTTTCGGAGTCATTAAGCTTAAACTCGGGAGCATCTTTAACAAAAAGAATTTCTGTTAAACGCTGATATGAAAGTACTAAAGTTCGGCGGCACTTCAGTTGGCACCATCGAAAGTCTGCGCAATGTGAAAAGCATTGTCGAAAGTCTTGAAGGAGAGAAGATAGTAATCGTATCTGCCCTCGGAGGACTCACCGACAGACTTATTGCGACAGCAAAAAAGGCCTCCGAAGGAGACGCCGGGTTTGAACAGGACGTAAAGGAGATGGCAATACGCCATCATGATATAATCGATGCGCTCGTAGCAGAGGAAGCGAAGGATTATGTAAGGAAAACCACTGATGAATTCATCTCCCAACTTGAGGATGTCTACCGAGGCCTATCTCTGATACGCGATCTGCCGGAGAGGTCCATGAACCAAATTGTAAGTTTTGGAGAACGGATGTCGTCGGTGATTGTCGCTGCAATCATTAAGGATGCGAAGCATTTCGACTCTCTTGACTACATAAAGACAGAGAAATGGTTTAACCGGAATATAGCCGACAGGGGTCTTACCGAACAACTTATCCGCGACACTTTCAGCGAACTGCAAGGCGCAACGGGAGTTGCCGGAGGATTTATCTCACGCGATCGAGATAGCGGAGAAATCACGAATCTCGGACGCGGAGGAAGCGACTATACAGCGGCTCTTATAGCCGCTGCCCTTGATGCGGAGGAACTGCAGATATGGACGGATGTCAACGGATTTATGACAGCTGATCCGAGGATCATCCCGGAGGCACGCGTGATCCCGAGGATGTCGTTCATTGAAAGTATGGAGCTATGCTCATTCGGAGCTAAAGTCATATATCCACCGACGATATATCCCGTATTCCATAAAAACATTCCTATAAAAATACTCAACACCCATAATCCGAGTGCTCCCGGTACACTCATCAAGGAATCCAAGAAAGAGCCTGAGGGAGGAATATGCGGAGTGTCGTCAGTGAGAAACACAGCCATGATTACCGTTGAGGGAGATTTGACAGTGAACGTGGCCGCAATCAATTCACGGACGTATAATGCCATGGCGCGCAACGGAATAAGTGTCTATCTTGTGGCACAACCCGGGAGTGACGTAAGTTTTTCTGTTGCAATGACCTCAGCGGAGTCCGCCAGGGCATTGAAGGTTCTTGAGGAGGAATTTGCCCCGGAGCTCCAAAATGGAGAAGTCCGCAGCATCCAATCGACCGCGGATTTAGCAATCATAGCCGTGGTCGGAGAAGCAATCAAAAAGCATCACGGACTCGGCGACCGCCTCGTCCACACCCTTCAACGCCACGGAATAGATGTAAAGGCAATTTCCGACGGGGCGTCAGAAACGACGATAGCTCTTGTTGTCGACAACAGTAATGTTGAACGTGGTCTCCAACTGGTCCACGGCGCATGTTTTTCTTGACAAACTTGATAAATAAGTTGAATTGGAAAAGAAAGAATGCGTTGTGCTCTGTTATTCACATTAGGAGACCGTAATAAAGAGCGGAAAGAATTATGGATATAAAGAATGCCAAATACGAGATAAGCAGTCCAAATGTAAAAGGTTGTCCGGAGACGGACGTTCCGGAATATGCCTTTATCGGCCGAAGCAATGTGGGCAAATCTTCACTGATAAACATGCTGACAAAGAACAAGAAGATGGCCAAGACCTCGCAAACGCCGGGAAAGACACTTCTGATAAATCATTTCCGAATGGACGACGGCAGATGGTATCTTGTGGATTTACCGGGTTATGGTTTCGCACTGCGAGGGAAAGAAATGCGCGAGCAGTTGAGAAAGATGATCGAAGGGTATATACTCAACCGCCGACAGCTTACACTTCTGTTTGTTCTACTTGACATTCGGCATGAGCCGCAGAAAATAGACATGGAATTTCTCTCGTGGCTTGGGGAACATGAAGTGCCGTTCGCGATCGTTTTCACGAAAGCCGACAAGTTGAGCAAAGCTGCCGGGGAAAGGAACGTCGAGGCATATAAGAAAGAGCTTCTCAAGAGTTGGGAAGAACTCCCCCCTATTTTTATCACCTCATCGGAGAAAAATCAGGGACGCCAGGAGCTGATCGACTATATCTACACAATAAATAAAGAAGTCGAAGAAAACAAGGATGAAGAATCTGAATAAAGTTGAAGGAAAGAAGGGTGAGCTGATCCGGTTTGGATTGGTTGGCAGTTTCTGCGCAGGACTTCAATATGGTCTTTATGTTGTCTTTTTGCGCGCTGTCGGCGTTCCTGCCGTGATAGCCACACTGATAAGTTATGCGATTAGTTTCATAGCTAACTTTTTCCTATCAAGTTTCTTCACATTCCATTCCTCGCCAAACTCCAGACGCGGCCTCGGGTTCACATTGAGTCACCTCGTTAACATGGGGCTTCAGACAGGACTTGTTGCAATTTTCAAGGGGATAATGAATCCTACACTCGCTCTGTTGCCGGCATTGGCGATATGC
Organism: uncultured Porphyromonadaceae bacterium; assembly: GCA_947176755.1. Lineage (GTDB taxonomy): Bacteria > Bacteroidota > Bacteroidia > Bacteroidales > Muribaculaceae > Lepagella. The sequence continues at coordinate 1,094 of CAMWRW010000008.1, read as the reverse complement.
GTTCCGGTAAATTTCATTTTGGTGCGCACGGTATTCAACAGTCCTGTTTTCATGAGCCGCAATGAAAGAGAGGCAAAGAATTGTAAGAATTAAGTTACGAGCTGCAAAGAATCCTGAAATATTAACGGATCAACTATAATAAACCGAAATATCAAATTCAACAAGAATGATCAAAGTAGCATTCGCAAGCGATCACGCCGGGTTCCGACTTAAGGAACGCCTGAAAGCGTATATGAAAGAAAAGGGTTATGATGTGGAGGATTTCGGCACGTTTAATGAAGAGTCGTGCGATTATCCCGATTATGCCCATCCGGCAGCCCTGGGTGTAGAAAATGGAGATTGCGCCTTCGGCATTACAATGTGCGGCACAGGAAACGGTATCACAATGACGCTAAACAAGCATCAAGGGATAAGAGCGGCCCTATGCTGGCAACCGGAGATTGCAGCCTTGGCCAAACAGCACAATAACGCGAATATCCTGAGCCTTCCCGCACGTTTCATATCTGAAGAAGAAGCCATACGGATTGTAGATGCATATCTCAAGGCAGAATATGAAGGAGGCCGTCACCAGCGCAGGATAGACAAGATTTCGGTCAAATGAAAGAAGAAAAACGAATAATTACAATCCGGTTGCGTGACCTTAGGTTTCACAGCCGGATTGGCGTATTTGAGCAGGAGCGAACTGTTGGGAATGAGTTTTTGGTCAACGTCTCGATAGAGATTGACGGAAATAATTTTCGGACAGAGCAACTCGACACTACCCTATCCTATGCCGATATTTATGACGAAATTGCAGGGACGATGGAACGAGAATGGCTACTTCTTGAATCGGCTGCCGAAGAAATATGCAGACGAATTTCCGGACGTTGGGAACAGGTAAAATGCATGGATATCAAGATAATAAAGCTTGCCCCACCAATCAGCGGCATAGACGGAGATTGCGGGATAGAATATTTTTTTGAAAAAAAGAGCTGAAAAAATTTGGAGGAAACGGAAAAAAGCTATAACTTTGCACTCGCAAATCGGAAACGACAAGCACGGTTCGTTAGCTCAACTGAATAGAGCATCTGACTACGGATCAGAAGGTTGCAGGT
>CAMWRW010000007.1 GCA_947176755.1 uncultured Porphyromonadaceae bacterium | reverse complement strand
CCTTGCTGACGCGAGGGGTGAAATGAGTCGCTGTCGTACAGAATCCGTACAAAATAGTGCATAAAAACGCCTAACACTGACAGTTATCAGCATTAGGCGTTCTTGAATGTATTAAGTTTTATCGCTCAGTAACAGTCAATTACTGTCAATATAAATCATTGATAATCAACTGATTACTTGCCGATGCAAAAGTTTTCGAAAATAGAAGCGAGAAGAGTGTCGGTGGTGATGGCGCCGGTGAGTTCGCCCAAGTGGTGGAGGGCTTGTCGGATGTCTTGCGCTATCAGGTCGCCGCTTAGACCTTGCTCTAAGCCTCCTTTGACGTCTTCAAGTGACTTCGCTCCGGCTTCTAACGCTTCCCTGTGACGCAGGTTCGTTACCAGAAATTCTTCTTCCGGATTCCCTTTTTTCTTGATCTCTCTTATTAGAATCTCTTTAACCTTCTCTGTATCCTCGGTCGATTGAGCCGTGATGCTAAGCGGTTCGCTAACTCCTTCTTTTTGCATTAGCCTCTTAATTCGTTCCCTTTCTTCTGTTGTCAGATCGCGCTCTCTAAGATCAGATTTGTTCAGCAAAAGAAAGTTAATGGAGTCTTCATCCATCTCGCCCATCTCCTTCTCAACCTCTTCAAGTTGAGGAAGTAGGGGAGAGGTCAGGTCAATGATCCAAAGACCAACGGCAGCCTTCCTAAGCAATGCGCGCGCGCGTTCGATGCCCTCCCGTTCGATTTCATCCTCCGTGTCGCGTAGGCCTGCGGTGTCCTGAAAGCGCAGAAGGATGCCCTCAATCTCTCGAGTATCCTCGATCACATCGCGAGTCGTGCCGGCGATTGAGCTGACGATTGCGCGATCCTCCTGAAGCAAATTGTTGAGCAGAGTGGATTTCCCCGCGTTCGGTTGTCCGACAATCACGACCGGTATACCCTCCTTGAACGCTTTCCCACGGCGATAGCTGTCGGCCAGCCGCCTCACTTTCTTTAACGTTCTTTCCGTCAAATCCAGCAGCCGTCGACGGTCGGCAAATTCAACATCTTCCTCTGAAAAGTCCAACTCCAGTTCAAGCAGCGAATCGAGTTCCACCAATTGGTCGCGCAAAGAGTTAAGTTCCCGGGAAAAAGTGCCTCTCAGCTGCGACACTGCCAGTCTGTGGGCTGCCCTCGATCTTGACGCTATCAAGTCAGCAATGCCCTCCGCCTGTGCGAGGTCAAGTTTCCCGTTAAGATATGCCATCCGAGAAAACTCTCCGGGTTCCGCCGGAGCTGCTCCCGCATCAACCAGAAGGCCCATCACCTCTCTCACGATCCATTCCGATCCGTGAAGCGAAAACTCAACAGTATCCTCGCCCGTGAACGAAGCCGGCGCCCGGAACACGGTTGCCACTCCCTGATCAATCATCTCTCCGGCAGCATTCACGATCCTACCGACCCTCACCGTATTTCCCGGGCAATCCGACAGCGACCGCCCCGCCCAAACCTTGTCTGCGATTACAAAAGCCTCGGGCCCGGAGAGACGGATCACAGCCAACGCCCCCGTACCCTTCGGCGTTGCCGGGGCGGCAATCGTTCTCCGCTCCAGAAAGTTCTTATTATCAGTCATTCCAGTCATGGAAAGAAAAATTAGATTCCACATCATTTTCCAGCTCATCGGGCAGCCCGCTGAAGAAATCGAATCCCGTCAGGTTCTCGACCTCCCTCACCGACATCGCGTAATTCACCATATTCCCTGGTGCGGTCATATTCGGAAACACAAACCCGATGGCGCGCGGCTTTTCAACGTATGGAGCCAGGATCACCTTAAAAAATGCCCCCGGAACTCTCACCCCCGCGCGGCCAATCCGTTGCGAATCACCCTTCTCGTACACCGGGCCCGCCACAATCACGATCGCCGAATCCCGTTTCGCCCAGACGCGCTCTTTATTCTCAAGCGTGTTCCATGCCCCCGTATTCAGTGCATGATCCTGAGGGGCCATGTTGGCCATCACGAAACAATCCTCCATAGCCTCGCGGCTCCATTTCTGATCGGCCGCCGGACAAAGATGACCCCTGTCAAAACCCGACCGGGAATAGTCGCTTGAAGCAGGGCAGCCCTCCAGATCGACATCCTGCCAGAACTTGTTAGAGCGCGACGCCTCTCCCGATGTTTCCTTCCCGAGCAGTTCCCAGCCGACCCAGTTGGGCGTACCGTTCTCGCGGTTAAAGCTCACGCGGAACCCCGTGTAACTCTTCTCCTGCGAAGAAAGAGACGCAGGGATTTTCGTAACCTCAAGGTCCGCAAAACGCCCCTGTGTCCGGCCGCCCGTCTTCCCCGCTGAGTCGTCAGACGCCGATTCAGCGGCCCGACGAGAATACCTCTCCACGGCCCCCGCATCCCCCGGCTGTCTCGCCGATTCCCGGCTGCTGCAAAGTCCAACGGCGCCAAAGCAAATCAAGAGAGCCGCGCAGACGCCGACCCCTATGATGATTCTCTTTTTATTATCCATTATTATAAAAAATCTTTCTACAAAATTACGCAAACTTCACGAAATAATTAGGCACTCTTCAGAAAATGTCGTAAATTTGCGAAATAATATAACAAAGATACCGGAACGTAAAAACTCACATAAAATGACCGTAACCGACCATTTCCTCGAATTCGTCAAATTCGACACGCAGAGCGACGAGGAAACCAACCTTACCCCCTCCTCCCCGGGCCAGATGGTATTTGCCAAACATCTCAAGGCCGTTCTTCTCGGCATGGGCCTCGAAGACGTAGACCTTGACGACAACGGCTATCTCATGGCCACGCTTCCCGCCAACACCGACAAAGATGTGCCCGTTATCGGCTTCATCGCCCACATGGACACATCCCCCGACATGACCGGACGTCACGTCAATCCCCGCATAGTCAAAGGCTATCCCGGAGGTCCGATCGTGCTCAACGAAGAGCAGGACATCGTGCTTGATCCCGAAGCCTTCCCCGAATTAAACAACTACATCGGCCAGGACCTCATCGTCACCGACGGAACAACCCTTCTCGGCGCCGACGACAAAGCCGGCATCGCCGAAATCATCTCCGCCGTTGCCTATCTTCAGGCCCATCCCGAAATCAAACACGGCAAAATCCGAATCGGCTTCAACCCCGATGAAGAAATCGGTCTCGGCGCCCACAAATACAACGTTGAGAAATTCGGTTGCGCGTTTGCCTACACGATGGATGGCGGAGCCCTCGGAGAACTCGAATACGAAAACTTCAACGCCGCTTCCGCCCGCGTCACGATCAAAGGCCGCAACGTCCATCCCGGATATGCCAAGCACAAGATGATCAACTCCATCCGTGTCGCCGCCAGCTTCATCGCTATGCTTCCCCGATGGGAGACCCCCGAACACACCGAGGGCTACGAAGGATTCTATCATCTCGTCGGAATCGAAGGATCTGTTGAAGAGACCGTTCTCACATACATCATCCGCGACCATGACCGCGACCGCTTCGAATCCCGCAAAAAAGAGATCGAGCACCTTTGTCGCAAGACCAACATGGAATTCCCAGGCTCATGTTCCGTCGAAATCAAAGACCAGTATTACAACATGCGCGAGAAAGTGGAGCCCCAGATGTACATCATCGAATATGCCGAAGAAGCAATGCGCATGGCCGGAATCACCCCCAAAGTCCAGCCCATCCGTGGCGGCACGGACGGTGCCCAGCTCTCCTTCAAAGGTCTTCCTTGCCCCAACATCTTTGCCGGAGGGGAGAACTTCCACGGTCGCTACGAATACGTCTCCATCCAGTCCATGGAGAAAGCCGTTGAAGTTATTGTCAACATCTGTCGCATAGTAGAGGAAAAGGCATGAAGCCTGTTCCGACAGTAATCGTCATAACAGGGCCGACTGCCTCCGGGAAGTCGGCCCTCGCCGTCGACATTGCCTCCCGCCTTTCGACAGAGATAATTTCGGCCGATTCCCGGCAAATCTATCAGGGCATACCCATCGTCACGGCCATGCCCACGCCTGAAGAACGTGCCACCGTGCCCCATCATCTCGTCGACATGCTCCCCCTTGACGCCTATTACAGTGCCTCCCTCTTCGAGACCGACGCCCTGGCCATCGCCTCGCGGCTCCTCCGCGAAAGGGGAGTGGCTGTCCTTTGCGGAGGCTCAATGATGTATGTCGACGCCTTCTGTAACGGCATCGACCCCCTCCCGACCGTTCCCGAAACAATCCGACAGACCCTAACTCAAGAATGGACCGAAAAAGGCGACGACTGGCTCCGCACCGAACTCCTCCGCACCGATCCAGCCTATTATGCTCGCGTTGATCTCCACAACCTCAAACGAGTCTTCCACGCCGTAGAAATCTCCCGGACGGCCAATGCGCCATATTCTTCCCTCTGCACCGGCCATGTCGCCTCCCGTCCCTTCCGGATTCTAAAGATATCCCTCTCAGCCCCTCGCGAGCTCCTCTTCTCGAGAATCAATGCGCGCGTCGATCAAATGCTGGCCCTCGGTCTTGAAGAAGAAGCACGCCGCGTCTATCCCCTTCGGCATCTTAATTCCCTCAACACGGTCGGTCTCAAAGAAATGTTCGCCATGTTCGACGGACTCCTCAAACCCGCCGAAGCAATCGAACGAATAAAGAAAAACACCCGCGTCTATGCCAAAAAGCAGATCACCTGGTTCCGACGCGATCCCTCCATAATATATAAAGAAATAACGGAGCCGAACCTTGCCGACTCCGTCATAAATCTTTATCGAGGGAAATAACCCCTGAGAAATACACTATCCCCCGGGGCTCACGCCTTCTTATCGAGCGCCTCCGCAGCAGCCTGCGCCACAGGACCATCCACTTTCTTGCGCTTGCGCATGCGGATCTTAACCTTGTCGAAACCCTTGCCGTAGACACCGTTCACAGCCCCCTGGGTCACAAAAGCATCCTCATCGATGCTCTTAACGATTCGGAAAATCGTCACCGACTCAATTTTGCGGCAGAACACCATCAGCATCTTAACGTCGGCCTTCGAATACCATCCGTGGGCATCCACGACCGTCACCCCGCGATGTGCCTCGCTCATCACCTTGTCGGCTATCTCGCGCCACTTCGGCGAAAATATCAGGAACTGGGTGGCCTGGCGGTTAGTATTGATAATCTGGTCGGTCACGAACGAAACAATAAACGTCACCATGATACCATAGACAATCGTCGGTACGCGTGCCTCGATTCGCTCCTCAATCGTACCGTCGAATGGGAGGAAAATCGAACAGCTCACAATCAACAGATCGACATAAATCATCGTTCGTCCGATGCTCACATTGCTCACCTTCGACACCATCGCCGCCACGATATCCGTGCCTCCCGACGAGCCGTTATGGATAAAGCATGTGCCGACGCCCAGACCGCACAATACGGCTCCAAGGACCACGCTGACAACACGGTCCGGAATAATCGGATGGCCCAGACCCATGAAATAATTCTCGAACACACCGATGCCAAGGGCGATCACGGTCGCTCCGAAAATCGTGCGGAGAACAAACTTTCGGCCGACCAGCCGGTAGGCCATCGCCAAAAGTATCAGGTTGCACGCGTAGGACGTGACTGCAACCGAGATTGCTCCCCCCGTGCCGAAATAGACCAGCGTGCCGACACCCGACAGTCCTCCCATCACAACCTGATGGGGAAGGATGCACGACGTAAAACCGATTGCGTAAAGCATCAGGCCAACAACAATCATAGCATAGTCTTTCGCATTGACCAGCAGACCGTTGACATTGTATTTCCTTGCTGCGCTCATTCTTTTCCTTGATATGTTTCAGATAGTTAGGATAAATGATTATTGCCCTTGATCCGGATTTCTCCGGGCCTATTGCTCAAAGGCGCTGCAAAATTACAAAATTAATGCTAATTTTGCATCATATACCGCAATTTCAATTCATCCGATATGAAGATTAAATCTCACGTCCGTTGCATGACGACCCTTTGCCTGGGTTTAGCCGGAATTTCCGCAGTATCCGCTCAGGAATTTTTCTCCACCGAACATCCCGACCGACTATTCACGATCGGCGTCCGCGCAGGCTTCAACACCTCCAACCGCACGATCACATCCTCCTCCCTTCCGGGTCTCTACCATCATGAAAGCTGGGGAACCGGATTTGACTTCGGAGCCACCGTCGGCATCAACATCCGCGACTATCTCGCCATCCAACCCGGAGTCTTCTTCGAAGCCCGCTACGGACGCAACGTAATCATGGGCGACCTCACTTCCGAATCCGGCACCACTTATGAATATGCCGTGGCTGCCAAGCGCGACTCCTACAACCTCACGATTCCGGTCATGGCGCAGTTCAGCTTCAACCTTTCCAACGCAATCCGGTGGCAAGTTGAGGCCGGTCCCTACCTCCAGATCCTCTTCTCCTCAAAAGTAAAGCCTCGTGAGGAATTCTCCGCCGCCCCCTCCCAGGCCCCCGCCATCCTCCCGAGCCGCGCCTCCGGAGCCGACTTTGGTCTCAAATTCGGGACAGGCCTTCTTTTCGATCGCCATTGGTATCTGGGAATCCATTATCTCGCCGGTCTCACAAACGCCTGGAAAGAACGTCAGATGGGTGCCGGAATCAGCCAATCCTATGGCGGCCATGCAAAAGCTTGGACCTTTACTGTCGGTTACGATTTCTGACCCCTTCCCCCTCCTACGATAGAATTCCGGGCAGGGGTTTCCAATTAATGTTAAATATTGAATAAAAAGCGGGCCTGATGATTATAGATAGGGGAAAAACGACTATCTTTGCCAAAAGCATGAAACGTCATCCGGCCAGCCGGATTTAAAGCGATAAAACTAACCAAAACAAATAAAGCATGAAAAAAATTCTACTTCCCCTGCTTTGTCTGTTGCCCTTAGCAGCGCAGACGAATGCGGAGACAAAGACTTATCAGCTTTGTACTGACGAATCGGAGATTCTCAATCCGGACAATCAGTTCATTCTGGTGGCATCAAAGACCTTCAATGTAAGTAAGGTGTCAAATGTATTTGCAGCCACAAATTCAACCTCCGGTTCCGGTGTAAGCATTATAAGCAATGCCAACGAAGTGCCTCAGGAAATCACAGTGGATGCCGAAGATAAAGGCCTCGGCATTTTCTCCATCGTGGATAATGGAACTTCCAAAGTTCTATTTGAACATTCTCAGAATGTATATTGGGGCCTTCCTACAAAGAATGGTATCGTAACCAGTGGAAGTCTTTCCGAATCCGATTCACAGTATCAGCTCACGGTCACAGTAGATGAGAGTGATCACACTGTGAAAATAGCGTCCGGAACCCGTTACCTCCAGTTTAATAGTGGAACATATTTCAGAGGATACACATCGAACTCAAGCTATTGCATGCCTTTGTTTTATAAAGAGGTAAGCAAAGTGCTTGATCCTTCCTATAGCGGTTTCAATGAGAAATATGATCTGCTCAAAGGTGAGACTCTTGCCTTCCCCAAAATTCTGCCGACTGAGCTCAGCTATACCTTCACATCGAGCGATACATCCGTCGTGGAGGTTGATGCAGATTCGAAAACGTTCAAGGCTGTAGGTTATGGCACGGCAACCATATCTTTCACCACAGAGGCCGTTGCCGACAAGTTCAATGCCGGCGAAGGTTCATTCACGATTTCGGTCAATAAAATCAAGCCTGTACTGAAATTCCGCGACCAGATTGTCTATGGCAAACTCGGTGTCGGAGTCGTTTGGGAACCCGTTCAGGTGCTTCTCCCCGAGGATACCGATTTGCGCGGCCGGATCACATATTCCTCCTCCGACCCATCAATAGTATCCATCAACGAAGAAACCGGCCAGATTCTTCCCGCAGTGAAAGATGAGGAAAACGGAGACATCACGGATGAAGGCGATGTTCATGCGAAGGGTGAGGTTGTGATCACAGCAACCATGGAAGAGACCGACATTTATGCCTCCGCCACAGCATCCTACACAATAATCATCATGGATCCCTCGGAGGCGATAGATGGCGCTTTTGCTGATGCCGCCGTTTTTGATTTCACCACTGAGAATCCTTATGGAATGACGTCAACCAATAATAGTTCAACGTATGAAACCTCAGTCCATGAAATTAAAATCCCTGGCAACCAGAATGTCACAATCACCTTCCCGTCTCCCACAGATGAGGAGCCCGCTGATAATAGTTATAGATCGTGGAGGAGTGGCGACACATATCAGCTTCGTATGAACAGAGGAGCTCGATTTGTAGTCTCCGTTGCTGAAGGATATAAGATTTCAAAAATTGGTTTGACCGGTACGGTTGCAAACGGCACCACTTATACGCCCGAAGGAGAAACCACTTCCGATTCCGATCTCTCTGAAGAGGGTTGGGATAAGCTGAAGTCCACCTGGATCACCAAAGACGACGAGAAGGTTCATGAAGTGAGATTTGATTTCCCTTCGTCCGCAACCGGAAACGTCCGTCTTGACAAAATTTATGTGCTCTATGAATCGGAAAATTCATCATACGAATCCGCCGACCTTTCCTTCGAAAATGTTGTCTACAGCATATATATGAATGAGCCGGACAAGATTAACGGAGTGAAGAATCCTCATAATCTTGATGTCACCTATCGCATTCCTGCGCTTGATCCGACTGAAGCGGAAAAAGCCGATCCCGATTACGAAGAGAAATATACTATCAAAGAACTCGAGGATGGCAGTCTTGAAGTGTTTGTGACCGAACCCGGATATTACACTCTCGAAGCCGTTTCCAACATGAACGAAACATATCGCGATGGTCTCGCCATTCTTCGTCTCAATGTGTTCTATCATGTGCCCGTCTATGTCAATGGTCAGCCAAAAGAATATCCTATCGGTGTGATTGACGTTTCTAAAGAGGATGTCACGATCACAATGGATGTCCCCGAACTGATGAACCTTTATTATAAGGTCGACACCGGTTCTCAGCAGGCTCCCAAGGCGAAGCCCTTCCGTGCGGAGGCTGCCGAAGATGAAGATGAAAACCTCATCGAAGGCTTCTCGAAGTATGAGGATGGTATCGAGATTCCTCAGGGAACGAAGGGCGACCTCCACTTCTATGTTGCTAACTATGGCTATTCTTCTCCCGTTCGTTCCGTAGGAATTTCAACTCCGGTCGGTGTCGAGGAGATTGTCGCTCCCGCCGAAGGAACCGTCCGTTACTACGATCTCAACGGACGTGCCGTTTCCGGCAAACTTCTTCCCGGTGTCTATGTCCGCAAGTCGGAAAACACCACAGAGAAAGTTTTCGTGAAATAAACAGACCTCATCAATAAAAAATCTCCGGATGCCTGATGGCATCCGGAGATTTTTTATTGACTCATTCCGTGTTCAACAAGAACGGGAAAGAGATTATTTTGTAAGCAACTCGGCGATTCGTTTTCCCAGCGCGCGAGCCTCGGCTAACGAATCGGAATCGGCGCTCTGTTTCATAATCATCGATGCGAGCACAGGCATCTTCATCCTCTGCGCATATCCGTCGAGAGCCGTCACGACCGCTCCCTTTGCCCAAGTGAAACTTCCGAACGTGCCGAAAACCCTGTTCTGAAGTTCGCGCACCTCCAGCGCCCGCATCAGAGCTTCCACAGGAGGGAATATCGTCATCGAGTATGTTGCCGATCCGACAATCAGTCCCTCGTAGCGGAACGCATCGCTGATCATTTCGCTCAACGACGCGGTCGAGGCATTATGGACCTTGATTCTCTTCACGCCCGCCTCCGACAAGGAAGCTGCGATCTCTTCGGCCAGCTCCGCCGTGTTGCCATACATCGAACCGTAGATAATCGTCACACCCCGTTCCGGTTCATAGCGGCTGAGCCGGTCGGTGATTCCGACAACCTCGGCCACGCGCTCGTGCCAGACCGGTCCGTGAGTCGAACAGATATAGTCAATCTTGAGATCCGACGTTTTCGCAAGTGCTTTCTGGACGAACTTGCCATACTTTCCGACAATATTCGAATAATAGCGATACATCTCCTCCACATAAACCTCCGTCTCCATCTCCGAATCTATAACGCCTCCGTTGAGGGCGCCGAAGGTGCCGAACGCATCTCCCGAGAAAAGAACGCCGCGTTCAGCCACGTATGTCATCATCGTCTCAGGCCAGTGGACCATCGGCGTGAGCAGGAAGCGAAGTGTCATCCCCCCGAGATCAAGTTCGTCGCCATCCTTCACTTCAAGAAAGAGCGAATCATCTTCCAGTTTGTAGAACCCCTTGATCATTCCAATCGTCTGGGCGTTGCCGACAATCCGGATTCCGGGGAACGTTTTCACAACCTCAGGAATCGAACCCGAATGGTCCGGTTCCATGTGGTTCACAACAAGGTAGTTCGGCGTGCGGTCGCCCAGAACCTGGCTCAGATTGTTATGGAATTCCCTGAACTCCGCGATTGAAACCGTGTCGATTAGCGCCACCGCGGAAGTCCCCTCGACAAGATAGGAATTATAGCTCACGCCGTAGGGGAGGGGCCAGAGTCCCTCGAATGCCCGCGTGACGCGATCGTTGACACCCGTATAATGGATGCCGGGTATAATTGTGCGTATATTCATAATATGTTGTTTCTTTCCGCCCGCGAGTGGCGGAACAGTGGATTTTTATTAATTTTGCAGATAAAAGCCCGGCTCGGTTTCCCGACCCGGAAATTTTGCGCAAATAAAGATTATTTTTCTCATTTATCCAAATGAAAGCGGCTATTATTACGGTCCTGCTCCTCGTGATTTCGAATGTATTCATGACATTCGCCTGGTACGGGCATCTTAAACTTGAGTCGACCGGAATCTCTAAAAATTGGCCATTGTATGCCGTGATTCTCTTCTCATGGGGAATCGCCTTGATTGAATATATCTTCATGATTCCCGCCAACAGAATTGGATTTCGTGAAAGCGGAGGCCCGTTCACGCTCTTTCAGCTGAAAGTCATTCAGGAGGTCATCACTCTCACGGTCTTTACAGTCATCGCCATTCTGATGTTCCAGGGCGAAAAGCTCCATTGGAATCATCTGGCGGCCTTCCTTTGCCTTGTGGCGGCCGTTTTCTTCACCTTCATTCCCTCGAAATAATGAATTCCCTTCACATTGCCCCTGTCCAGGGACACACCGACGCCGCCTGGCGGCATTTTCATCATGAAGTGTATGGCGGCGACGCCCTCTATTACACTCCTTTCATTCGCGCCGAGCACGGCGACCTCCGTCAGCGCGACCTTCGCGATTTCTCCGGACCTCTCAACGAAGGCCTCAATCTCGAGCCCCAGGTGATTTTCCGGGATGGCGCCGAACTCTCGATTCTCCTCTCGCGACTCGCCGCCGAAGGAGCCTCAAGAATAAATCTTAATATGGGTTGCCCCTTTCCTCTCCAGATGGGAAAGGGGAGAGGTTGCGGTTTCCTCTCGAACACTCAAGAACTCGGCAACATCGCCGCTATCCTTGCTCGGCATCCCGAATTATCCTTTTCCTTGAAGATGCGTCTCGGAATGGAAAAGCCCGATGAATGGCGCGGGGCTATCGACGCCTTGCGCGACATTCCCTTGAGATTTGTGGCCATGCATCCCCGCACAGGACGCCAGCAATATTCCGGCGACCTTAACCTCGACGCCTTCCGCAATCTCCTTGACGAAGCCCCCTGGCCCGTGGTCTATAACGGAGAATTGCACACTCCCGACGACATCGCGCGAGTTGCCTCCGAATTCCCCGGAATTGACGGCGTGATGGCCGGACGCGGTATGCTGGCCCGTCCCTCCCTGTTTGCTGAATTTGTCGCCGGCGAAGAATGGCCTCGCGAAAAGAGAATCGACGTCATGCTCGACTTCCACCGCCGACTCTTCGAACATTACCGTGCTTCCCTCTGTGGCGAATCCCAGCTGCTCTCCAAAATAAAACCTTTCTGGGAATATGCGGAACAGGAAATCGGACGCAAGCCTTGGAAAGCAATAATGAAAGCCGGTTCGATGCCGAAATATCTTTCCGCCGTGGCTCTCATCAGGGAATAGGGAATTTTCCGCCCGGAAACGTTCTAAATTTATGAAAGAATCTGAATTCATACATATAGACACTGAGAACGAAACCGAGACCCATCCCTGGGAGCCCTTCATTCCCGATGGCGCGCGAGTCCTCATCATGGGCACATTTCCTCCGGGCCCGCATCGATGGAGCATGAATTTCTATTACCCTAACCGGACAAATGATTTCTGGTACATGATGGGTCTGATATTCTTCGGTCGGCGCGACGCATTGCTCCGGCCCGGAACGAAGGACTTCGATCTTCAGGCCATCATAACACTCCTCTCTGAAAAGGGAATCGCGATGAACGACACCGCCAGACGCGTCCGCCGGCTAAAGGGGAATGCCTCCGACAAATTCCTTGAGATTCTCGAGCCCGTGCCGCTCTTCGACCTTCTGGCACAAATGCCCGACTGTCACACCATTGCCACAACCGGAGAAAAAGCTGCCAGCGTGATTGCCGACCTGACGTCGACCGACGTCCCCAAAATGGGAGAGATGGTAACTTCCTCTTCAGGTCTCCACATTTGGAGGATGCCCTCCACAAGCCGGGCCTATCCCCTCGCTCTGGAGAAAAAGGCCGCATATTACGCCCGCCTCTTCCGCGACGCCGGAATCTCGCTCCCCGCCGAATAAATCAAGCGCGCATCATCAGGTTTAACCCTGTAGATGCGCGCTTGATTTATTATGTGGAGATCAATTCTTCTTTTTCCTGAAGGCATTCCAGAGGATAAATCCGATTGCCACAACCCCTATGCCGTAGCCGATCCAAGTCAGATAACGGTTATACTCCTCGACCTTATCGAAAAGCATCGACGGCTCGACGGTCTGTGCCAGCCAATAGCCCAGAGCCGCAAGCACCACGTTCCACACCCCGGCGCCAAGAAACGTGAAGAGGGCGAATTGTCCGACATTCATCTTTGACAGTCCCGCAGGAATAGAGATAAGTTGGCGGATGGCAGGCACAAGGCGTCCGATAAACGTGGAAATCGCCCCGTGCTTATCAAAATATTCCTCCGCCCGGTCAACTTTCCCCCGATCAATCAGGCAGGCGTGACCAAGTCTCGAATCGGCAAAACGGTAAATCACCGGACGCCCGACCCACAATGCAAGGTAATAGTTCATGAAGGCCCCGATCATCGCCCCTAATGTGGCGATAAGTGTCACGAGGATAATGTTCATATCGCTCCCTGCTCCCGTGTTTGTCACGGCCAGATAGGCTGCCGGCGGAACGACAACTTCCGAAGGAAACGGAATAAAACTGCTTTCCACAACCATGAACACGAACACAAACCAATAGTTGGCATTCTCAACAAACCATTGGAAAAAGTCGCTGGCGTTAAAAAGCGCTAAAGGAATCATATCTAACATTTCCGGTCGGTTAAAGTTGCTTTAGTCCCCTGATGACTGCCTCAGGATTCGGAGCATTGAAAACATAACTTCCCGCCACAAGAATATCGGCGCCGGCAGCGGCCAGTTCGGCACCGGTCTTGTCGTTGACCCCGCCGTCGACCTCGATTTCCGCTTTTGAACCCGTGCGCGAGATCAGTTCACGCAGTTCGCCAACTTTCTTTACCGTGTGGGGAATGAATGGTTGGCCGCCGAATCCGGGATTCACCGACATGAGAAGGACGAGGTCCAGATCCTCGATGATGTCCGCGAGCGTCGCCACCGGTGTCGCCGGGCAGAGAGTGACTCCCGCCTTCATTCCCGCGGCATGTATCTGCTGGACACAACTGTGAAGATGCAGACAGGCCTCCTGATGGACGTTCATTATCTCCGCTCCCGTATCGCGGACCTGAGACACCCATTTCTGCGGCTCAACTATCATTAAATGGACATCCAGCGGCTTCTTGCAGTGTTGCGCGACGGCCTTCATCACTGGGAATCCGAATGATATATTCGGAACGAACACTCCGTCCATGACGTCGAGATGAAGATAATCCGACTCCGAACGATTGATCATTTCTATATCGGCCTGCAGATTCGCGAAATCGGCCGACAACAATGACGGTGATACTTTCATTATCTCTCTTTCTAAACGATTTTCTTAATTTCTTATCCCTCGGCTTCGGTTGCAGTCCCGGCTTCTCCCTCAGCTTCAGGCTCTTCTCCGTTAATATTTAGCATTTGGAGAAATTCATCCTCTCCCACAATCGGAATCCCGAGCGATCGACATTTATCAAGTTTTGCAGGTCCCATGTTTTCCCCTGCAAGCACAAACGAAGTCTTTTTAGAAATGCTTCCCGTGTTTTTCCCCCCTTGTGCGACTATGATATCCTTATATTCGTCGCGTGAATGGTGGCGGAAGGTTCCGGAAATCACGATTGCTTTATCTTGAAGTGCCGTTCCGGAAGGTCCCTGCGTTTCGTCCACTCTCATCCTGACCCCGGCTTCCGCAAGATTCTCGATATTGGCAACGTTCACCGGGTCGCGGAGGAAATCATGGATACACCCCGCGATAATCGGGCCCACGTCCGGGAGTGCCGTGAGTTCTTCAAGCGTCATCCCGCGAAGGCGTTCCATGCTTCCGACAGTCCGTGCAATCCGTTTGGCCGTTGTCTCTCCGACATTCGGAATCGACAAGGCGTATAGCACGCGCCCGAAAGGAACGCTTTTCGATTCTTCAATACCGGCCATTATGCGTGACGCCGTCTTTTCCCCTATGCGGTCAAGACTAGACAGTTTTTCTGCAGTCAGCGAATAGATGTCGCCGATATTCTCCACAAGCCCGGCGTCAAAAAGAAGTTCCGCGGTTTCCTCCCCTATGCCGTCGATGTCCATCATTCGTCGGGCGCAAAAGTGCTCTATCCTGCCCGTGATTTGTGGACGACAGCCATACTTGTTGGGACAACACCATGCCGCTTCTCCGAAAATTCGCCGCAGGGGAGTCCCGCATTCGGGACACTCCTTCACGAACACAATCTTCGCTGCCCCCGGAATGCGGGCCGAAACGTCGACTCCCGTGATTTGGGGAATAATCTCTCCCGCCTTTTCAACATATAAGGAGTCTCCCTCATGAATGTCGAGTTCCTGAATTATGTCGTCGTTATGGAGCGACGCCCGCTTCACGATGGTACCCGACAACTGGACCGGTTCGAGATTCGCAACCGGTGTCACTATTCCCATTCGCCCCGTTTCGAACGACACGAACCGAAGCGGAGTGCACGCGCGTTCCGGATTGAACTTGAAAGCCACAGCCCAGCGCGGCGATTTCGCCGTGTAGCCGAGATTCAGCTGCTGACGAAGGGAATTGACCTTGAAGACAAGTCCGTCCGTAGCGACAGGCAAGTTTTTTCGCTCCTCATCCCAGTAGCCGATATACTCATCAACTTCCTCCAGCGTCTCCATCAGCTTCATCGCTTTCGAAACTTTGAATCCCCAGCGTCGGGCCGCCTCCATGTTGTCATAGTGATTATTATATGGAAGTCGGTCGCTCAGTAGATAATAAAAACGTGCATCAAGATGCCTTTTTGCAACTTCTTTAGAATCCTGCATCTTCAGCGTCCCCGACGCGGCGTTTCTTGGATTGGCGAACAAGGGTTCCTCGTTATAGGCTCGCTCGGCATTCAGTTTCTCGAAAACTTCCCACGGCATAAGAATCTCTCCCCGGATTTCGAATTCATCCGGCCAGTCGCCCGGCTGAAGCTGAAGAGGAATGCTCCGGATTGTCTTTACATTTGACGTCACATCATCCCCCTGAGTCCCGTCGCCGCGCGTTACAGCTCGTTCGAGTCGCCCGTTCCGATAGGTGATGGATATGGAGGTCCCGTCAAACTTCATCTCTCCGACAATCTTGAAATCCTCTCCTTCAAGAGCCTTCTTCACCCGCCCGAACCATTCGTCGACCTCATCGATCGAGTATGTGTTGGACAGCGACATCATCGGCCGGGCATGGACAACATGCTCGAATCCCTTCGTCAGATCGGACCCGACACGTTGGGTCGGCGACAAGGGATCGGCATATTCCGGATGCTCCTGTTCGAGTTTCTCCAGTTCGTGCATCATCCCGTCGAATTCCCGGTCGGAAATCTCCGGCGAGTTCAGAATGTAATAATTGTGATTATGTCGGTGGAGCTCATTCCGGAGCTGTTCGATTCTCTCGCGTGTATCCATAAGTATGTCTACGAAATTATTTATCGTATCGGATTATGAAGTATGTGGATGAAATTTTGGATTCGGCTGAAGGCGTTATGGGGTTCCATAGCAACTGAAGCCGGATTCCAAAGTTCGCCTCAAAATTTATGAGGCGATGCATTAAATAATTTCGAACACATACTTATTTGTCTATTTAATGTAGGGATACTTCACATCCCAAAGAAATAACGCCTTGGCCGGCATTGACTGTCCTGCCGCGCAGCGGTCCTGCCGCTCGATTATTCTCCTGAAGCTCTCCCGGTCAAGTTTCCCCCGGCCTACGTCGACAAGTGTCCCGACCACTGCTCTGACCATATTGCGAAGAAAGCGGTCGGCGGATATGGTGAAGACGATGCCCGGCGTGCCGAAATCGTTTTTCCATTCCTCCCAGCGTGCCTCCGTGACCCGACAGATGTTGGTCTTCGAATCGGAATGCAGTTTCGCGAAGGAGGTGAAATCCTCCGTGTCAAGAAGCAGGGCGGCAGCCTCATTCATATTCTCTAAATCAAGCGGAGCGGGGCAGAACCACGAGAAGGAGTCGAGAAAAGGACTCTTTTCATAGCTGACGAAATATTTATATGTGCGCAGAGTGGCGTCAAAACGCGCATGCGCGTCTGCAGCCACTTCCGTCAGCGAGTCAACAGCAATTGAGCGCCCGCACAGTCGGTTGAGTGAGAGAAGTAGCCGACGGCTATCCCCGAGAGGCTCCGGCGTGTCAAAATGCGCGTACATCACCCGCGCGTTCACCCCCGTGTCGGTCCGGCCGGCGCCCGTCACCGGTGTCGGGCGCCGGAGCACGGTCGTTAATGCCTCCTCCAGAGTCTGCTGAACGCTTACCGCGTTCGGTTGTGATTGCCAGCCGTGAAACGGCGCTCCGTCGTAGCTGAGCTTTAGAAAATAGCGCATCAGTCGCGTTCAAGATAGGTGCTCCCGTACAGCCCTGAGCGGTAATTGTTCAGAAACTGACGTCCCTCTTCGGGTGTTATCACTCCGCGCTTCATCGACGCCGTTACCCACGTCTCCAGATTGCGCACAAGTTTCTTCGGATTATATTCCACATAGTCAAGCACGTCGGCCACTGCCTCGCCGTCGATCACCTGTGCGATCTCATATCCATCCTTGGTCAGTGAGATATGCACGGCGTTCGTATCGCCGAACAGATTGTGGAGGTCGCCAAGAATCTCCTGGTAGGCTCCGACAAGGAACACTCCGAGATAGTAAGGTTCTGTGGGTTTCAGATCGTGGACATTCAGGCAATGCGAGCTGCCCTGTGGAGAAACGAAATGATTGATTTTGCCGTCGGAATCGCAGGTCACATCCTGAATCGTACATTCCTTCGTCGGCTTCTCATCAAGTCGCGAGATTGGCATTATGGGAAACATCTGGTCGATTGCCCATGAATCGGGAAGCGACTGGAAAAGTGAAAAGTTACAGAAATATTTCTCCGGCAGCATTCGCGAGACTTTCCTCAGTTCTTCCGGCGGATGCTTCATCGAGCGCGTGAGATCGCGGACATCGCGCGCAACCGACCAGAACAGTTTCTCGATCTGGGCGCGGTTAGTCAGGTCGAGAAGTCCCAGACTGAAAAGTTCGAGGGCTTCCTCGCGTATCTGAAGGGCATCGTGCCAGTCCTCGAACACGCGTGATGAATTGATCTTGTCCCAGATATTGTAAAGCTCCCGCGCAAGTTCATGCGCATTCTCATCCAGCGTCTCGTCATCCTTCCAGATGGGCAGCTCGGTCGTTTCAAGAACCTGAATGATAAGCACGGAATGATGGGCCGTCAGCGAACGACCGCTCTCTGTAATGATGTTCGGGTGGGGAAGATTATTCTTGGTGCAGGCGTCGACAAGAGCCGATACGGAATCGTTCACATATTCCTGAATGGAATAGTTCATCGAGTTTTCACCCGACGATGAGCGAGTCCCGTCGTAATCAACGCCAAGGCCCCCTCCTATGTCGACAAATTCTATATTGTAGCCCATCTTCGAAAGCTGAACATAGAACTGCATTGCCTCGCGAAGTGCGTTCTTGATTCGGCGAATTTTCGTTATCTGGCTCCCGATATGGAAATGAATAAGTTTCAGACAGTCGGTCATCTTGTTCTTTTCCATAAACGAGATGGCCGTGAGCAATTCCGACGAATTGAGTCCAAACTTGCTTACATCGCCTCCCGACTCCTCCCATTTCCCCGAACCGGATGAGGAGAGTTTTATGCGGATGCCTATGTTCGGTCGGATGCCGAGGCGTTTCGAAACTCTCGCAATCAACTTGAGCTCGTTGAGTTTCTCGACGACAAGATAGATTCGTCGACCCATTTTTTGGGCGAGCAGGGCAAGTTCGACGTAATCCTCATCCTTATATCCGTTGCAGACAATCAGTGAGTTTTCATGCGTGTTCACTGCAAGCACGGCATGAAGTTCCGGCTTTGAACCCGCCTCAAGACCAATGTTATACTTATTGCCGTGGCTCACAATCTCCTCCACGACAGGTCGCATCTGATTGACCTTAATCGGATAGACTATGAAGTTCTGGGCCTTGTAGTCATATTCATTCGCGGCCTTGCGGAAACATTCCGAGATTTTTCGGATTCGGTCATCAAGGATATCCGGAAATCGAAGAAGCAGTGGCGCGTCGACGTCGCGCAGCTTAAGCGTATCCATCACCTCCTTGATGTCGACAGGCGTGCAACCGGCTTTAGGAGTCACCTGTACATGCCCTTTGTCATTGATTGAAAAATATTTTAGTCCCCAGCCGGGAATATTGTAAAGTTCTGCCGAATCTTCAATTCGCCATTTTCTCATCTCTCTTGTTTTCTTATCTTTGCTTATTAATACAGTCTTCCCGATTCCATCTGTTCCCCCCATTCGCTCCGTCTCCCTTTTCGGGGCGCGGCCTTATGAAGTCGCACGGCCGAGGAGTTCAAGTCGTTCGACTATCACTTCTGTGACACGGCGCGTGATCTTGAAGCGATCCTCATATTCTCGTGTGCGCAGTTTCCCCTCCACATAAATTCGGGAGCCTTTCCTTATATAACGCTCGGCGAGCTTCGCATTCTCTCCTCCCATCACGAGTCGATGCCATTCGGTCATCTCTGCCCCCGAGCCGCCAAACCGATCGTTGGTGGCAAGCGACAGATAAGCGATCGCGCGGTCCTTTTCCGGATAGCGTATCTCGGGATCTCCGCCCACATTGCCCAAAAGTATGACTTTGTTCACCGACATCAGTCTGCGTTTATCGGATAAAAATCAATTGCTTTCAACGCCAGCCCGGTTTTTTCATGCAGTCCGAACATGAGGTTCATCACATGGACGGCCTCTCCGGCTCCTCCACGCAGGCGGATATCGGCCGCAGCCCCCAGCCGCAGTTTCCCCGGTTCGGGTTTCTCTATAGAGATCACGCATTTATTCGTGCCCGCAACTTCCGACACTCCAACACGATGAATCAGCGGGAATGCGAAATGATGGTCGTCGTAAATCTCATAAATCCGGAGGATATGGTCAAGGTTGATGCCGCAGTCGAGCGTCAGACTCATCAGTCCGGTCCTTCGGGTTGAGGAGACATCGGTCGTGATCTTTACGCTCCCGGCGAATCCTTTCTGAATATCGCGCAGACGGCTTTCGAGTTCCGAAGCGAGAGCCGTCGTGTCAGTGCCGGCCACGATATCTTCAGGCGCTGTGATATGAATTTCCGGGTTGCCCGAAAGAAGCATATTCATTCCCGCCGGATAAAGGGCGACAAGACACATCGACAAAAGCGGATGGGGGAGGAGCGCGGTTGTCGCACCCCGAACAAGAGCCTTACGATTGATTTCAGGCAATCCGTAAACGACGACACTCTCTTCCTCCAACTCCTCCTTGATCTGCTCCATCTCCAGACTATCCCTGCTTTCCTCATCATTGTCGGAGAAAGGGACAGTCGCGATTGTTTCGACAGATTCCTCTGCCTGCGAGCCCTCCCCCGGAAAGATGATTATCTTCAGTCCGGGATGCATCACGCGGTATTCGGCAAGCTGTGCGTTAGTTGGCACGGCTCCGCAAATAAACAGCACGTCCGAGCGGCGGAGATCGATGCTTTTGGAAAAATTGAGCGACGTCTCGCCGATAAGACCATGATGGTGGGAGGCAACCGGCAGACCCTCAAGCCCCGTTGCTTGCGCGCATTCAAGCACAACATCCGGGTGCCCCGCCAAAATGCGGATAAGTTCCCCCGCACGCGGTGTGTCGGCTCCGGCAATCGCTACTTTTATCATTTCTTCTTAGTATCAAATATCTCCCCGAATATCTCAAGCACACGGTTATGGCTCGCATGCTCTGCAATCACTGCAAATATCGTGTCGCTGCCGGGGATGGTTCCTAAGATTTCCGGATATTTGCGCATATCTATATCGTATGCAATCCCCGAGGCATATCCGTTGCGAGTCTTTATCACTGCCATATTGCCCGAGAATTCCACAGATATGAAACCGCTCTGGAAATTAGCGTGCTGAGGCATCTTCCCATTGGCGATAATCTTATCCTTGAGAGAATTGCTATGGGGCATAACATACATATACGTGCCTCGGTCGGTAGGAACTTTTGTTGTCTTAAGCATTTTCAGGTCGCGCGACAGCGTAGCCTGTGTCACGTCAAACCCGCGTTTGCGCAGATGAGCGGAAAGTTCTTCCTGACTGCCTATGCAGTGCTTGTTGATGATGTCGATCATCACCTCCACTCTTTTCTTTCGGTTTTTCATCTTTATGATAAGTATGTGTACAAAATTATTTATCGTATCGGATTATGAAGTATGTGGATGAAATTTTGGATTCGGCTGAAGGCGTTATGGGGTTCCATAGCAACTGAAGCCGGATTCTAAAGTTCGCCTCAGAATTTATGAGGCGATACATTAAATAATTTCGAACACATACTTATTAATTTGGTTTCCTTTTAATTATCAGTTCAGTCGGTCGTTTCGGCATCCCTGCGCCGAAGCTCCTCCTTGATGCGGGCTGCCGTCTCATAATCCTCTCGCTCCGCAGCCTTCTCCATCTCTTTGATGAGCTTATCCCGACTCTTCCCTTTCAGGTCGACTTCCAGGACCGTATTGGCGGATGACTTGCCTCCACTCTTCCGGCCGGCACCACGTCGCGGTGATTCCTGCTGGCTGCCCGTTTTTTTATCAGGTTCGAATCCCGATTCTTCCAACACTTTCCATGTCGTATAGATTGGGGCCCCGCATCGGATAGCAAGTGCTATGCCGTCTGAACTCCTTGAATCGAGAGTCTTTGTAACGCCGTCAGGCCCCTCGAGGAGTAGCTCCGCGGCAAAAACCCCGCTTTCAAGACGGAATATGTTGACCTCCCGAAGGTGGATGCCGAAACGATCGAGCATTTCAATCATCAGGTCATGGGTCAGTGGGCGTGGAGGCTTCACATTCTGCAAAACACACTCGATCGATTGTGCCTCCGGATAGCCTATCACTATAGGCAATCTTCGCTGCATCTCTATCCCCTCGAGTATCACGGCGTAGACACCCGACTCAATCTGATTGTATGTGATGCCTATAAGTTTTAAACCGCATCTCTCATTATTCATCATAGTCTACTTTTTTCAAATCTTCACCCTTTATATCCAAATATCCAATCCAAATCACTACCTCCAAATCAAAGGGATTCCTATTTTCTTGTTTCCCTGTGCAGAAGTTTAAATTATAAATTAAAGGGAAATCATTCCCGACCCGAGACAGAGTTCCCTGTCGGGAGTATAGACAATTGCGAACTGGCCCGGTGCAATACCCTGCACATCTTCCCGGCTCTCGATTCGGTAGCCCCCGTGAGGAAGTCGCTCGATCGTGCCGTCGAGAAACTGCGGAGTGTGGCGTGTCTTGAAAGATATGGCGATGCTCTTTTTCCCGGTCTCGTCGACGTTTGCCGGAGCAACCGTCATTTCCTCCTCGAAAGGATTGCCCGAAATCCAGTCCATCTCCTCGACCCCTATCTCACGGCCATACTGTTTCCGCGTGTCGTAGCCTCGTGAAACATAAATCGCATTGTCGCGAACGTTTTTCCTCACGACAAACCACGGGCCGCCACTTAATCCCAGACCCTTCCGCTGACCAATCGTATAGAACCAATAGCCCCGGTGCTCGCCAATCTTTTTTCCTGTCTCGATCTCGATAATCGGTCCCCGGCGAGTCCCTAAATGGCGCTCGATAAAGTCTGCATAGTTTATCTTCCCTAAAAAGCATATTCCTTGTGAATCTTTCCGCGTCGCGTTCGGAAGTTTCACTTCCTCGGCCAGTTTTCTGACCTCGCTCTTCGGGAGCTCGCCGAGCGGAAACATAAGATGGCTCAGCTGGTCGTAAGAAATCTGTGCGAGAAAGTCTGTTTGGTCTTTTACGGGGTCGGCTGCCGTGGCAAGGTAAAGTCGTCCGTCAATCTCCTTTATCGAAGCATAATGCCCCGTGGCGGTCTTGTCGAATTCCTTCCCGCGCCTCTCTTCAAAATATCCGAACTTCACGAGTTTATTGCACATTATGTCCGGATGCGGCGTCAGGCCCTCTTTCACCGTCCGAAGTGTATAGGCCATAACACTCTCCCAATATTCCTCATGAAGCGAAATCACTTCAAGCGGCAGTCCATATTTCCGCGCTATTAGCTCGCACATCTCTATATCTTCCTCAGCCGAGCAATCTCCCTCGCCGTTGTCGTTCCCGATTTTTATGTAGAAGAGATGAAGATCGTGGCCTTGTCGACTGAGAAGCTCCACCGTTACGGCGCTGTCAACACCTCCTGAGATTAAAACCGCTATCTTCATACTTCCTCCAGAACGGCCTCGCTTTTATTATCCGTATGAATAAAATGAAGCGCAATGAAATAGTCGCAGCTGATCTTACCCGGTCCTACAAGGAAGAGGAAGAAGTAGATTCCCATAAAAAGCATCGGAACATAGCCGGGATTACTCCAGGTCAGCATATAATCAGGCACAACTTCCGGATGGTTCAGCAGGAAACACTCCGCAACAACCATCGCCACGAACGGTGGAATGATCATTATGCGTGTGCAGAACCCGACCATTATGCAAAACGAGCAGAGTATCTCGAGAATAATCATTCCTGTCAACGAGCCCTCCGGACTCAGCCCGAAAAGCGAGGGATAGCCGGATGCTGCCGTGTCAAATTCATATATCTGATTGACTCCTACCTGCATCAGCATTATCCCGACGAACATCCTGAGGAACATCCGCCCCAGATGGGTGTATGAATATCCCGATGATTTTATGAATGAATGTTTAATCCACTTTAACATGCTATTTCCCTTATTTAGTTCGCCCGCGAGTTTAATCTCCCGAGCCTTTCCCGTTATTGGTTGAATTGAGCGCGTGTCATTTCAATGGCCGTCTCCACGGGGATATTCTTCGCCGCCACTTTCCCGTTCTGATCGATGATATAGACTGTCGGTGACTCGCGAAGGTCGTAAAGATCCGAAACTTCTTCCGACCCTCCGATATGCCATTTATCCGAATATCCTGACAATTCTTTCTCCCAACCCTCTTCGGGATCCGGGATGATAAACATCACATTGATTGCCCCGCGGTCGACAAGCTGACTGAACTTGACGTCGGTCTCCATCTTCAATCTTGCATGACGGCATTCATCGCAACCGGGATCTCCGAATTCGATCACGGTATAGATGCCGTTGGGCCTGAACGTCTGTTGCTTGCCCTCCGGTGTCATGTAATTGAATTTGGGTGGGGTGGCGCCGGTCTGTGTGTTACGGAGGATTTTCGCAAGTCGCTCGTAGCGCACTTTTCGCTCCGACGGAATTTTCTTGTTCTTGAGAAGCGCGTCAATGAACATCAGATAGGCCTTGTCGCTCCAATAGATGGCTCGCGGTCCGTAAAAACACTCCTCCGCGGCTTTAGTCATCTGAAGTGCCAACGCCGGATTCCGCTGGCTCGCCGCTATCAACTCGTTAAGCGCTTTCTCCGTAACTTCCGGTGCGGCCCACTGCATCGGCACGGAATAGACGGCGAACGCACTGTTGAGCGCGTTCTGGTCTACGGTCCCCGTAGCCTTGAAATCCATTGGCTTCCAGAAATTGGCCACAACCCATTCGGATCGTTTCTCAAGGGTGGAGATCGTGTCGGGCGCAACCGGATATTCAAACAAGGGCTCTATCACAATCTGTTCCTGAGCGTTTCCGGTTATCAGCCCTCCGGCTGCCACTGCAAGAAGGATTCCTCCCGCAATATATTTTTTTATCATTTCGTCACTCCTTTACATCATTGCGAATCCCATTCGTCCAGGCGCGATAGCCCTGTCCGTTGAGATGTAATCCGTCGTTAGTGAATTGCTTCTTCAGCTTCCCGTCTGCTCCCGCAAGATAGGGCCAAAGGTCAATGAACTTCGCTCCCTGTTCTTTCGCAATTCTTTCAATTTCCACATTGAGGGCTCTGACCGCATTCTCCTTCCCTTTAAGGTTGCGATAGCGTCCGAAGTCGTTGTTGATCGGCATTATGCTCTGAAGATAAACCTTTGTCTCCGGAGACTCCTCCCTGATTCTCTTTACGAGTCTTTCATATCGCTCAGCAAGTTTCGCCGTTGTAAGACCGTGGGAAATATCGTTGATTCCTATCAGAAGGAATATTTTTGCAGGGTGTCCCGACGTGACCTGCGAGATTCTTTTCTCTACCCCCGTAATCACATCGCTCCGAATCCCGCGGTTCTTGATGTTCGGAATGCCGAAGAGTTCTGAAAATTCACCCCCGTCCGTGATTGAATTCCCGACAAACACGATGTCGTTGCTCTGGATGGGGAGTATCGAGAAGAGACTTGTCTTTTGGTCCCAATATTCATCGGCCAGCACCGGGACGGTGGCGCCGATAAACGCTCCTGCGGCTATGGTCGCCCTGATTGCCGCGGTTATTACTATTCTATTCATCGGCAGGTTCGGTATGGAAGGTTATCAATCCGTCAAGCGGAGTAGCGGTGATCACCGACAGCGAGAAGCCTTGCGACGCGGCCGCCTCGCGAAGAATATTCTCGAAATTGGTCGCAAGCGAGCCTGTCACGCTGATTGGAAGGGAATGGACTCCCTTGTATCGCGACACGTTCCGTCGGAAAAATTGAGTGAATTCCTTCAATACGAGCGAATATACGTAGGGATTCCATATATTTTCCTTAAGGAAGGGCACGAGCGAGGCCAGAAAGCGGTTGGGGGAGGGCTGCCGATATATCTTATCGAGAATCTCTCCCAACGTCAGTTGGTAGGCATCCAAAAACTTCTCTTTCACGGCTTCCGGCAGATGCCCTTTGAAGGCATCGCTCACAAGACGTTTCCCTAACGCTGCGCCACTCCCTTCGTCGCCGAGAATGAACCCCAGGGATGGAACGTTCGTCACAATCTCTTTCCCATCGTAGAAACAGGAATTGGAGCCCGTGCCCAATATGCATGCGATTCCTTTGCGTTTCCCCAGCGTCGCTCTCGCGGCCCCCAGCAGGTCTGTAGTCACGAAGGCTTCCTCTCCTCCGAGGTTGGCAAGCAGCGAGCTGCGCATCTTGTCGCATATCTCCGGAGTCGCACACCCGGCACCGTAATAGTAGGTCCGGACCGGGCGGATTTCTGAGCCGAGGGTCTCCCTGACTCCCGCAAGAGCCTTTTCAACATCCGACTGCGACGCCATCAGGGCGTTAAGTCCCGGTGTCGAAAAACGTAATGCAACCTTGCCTGTAGTTTCAACTGCAGCCCAATCTACTTTCGTAGAGCCTGCATCGGCGATAAGTATATGTTCCATAATTCCCAACAAAATTATAAATAAATAATTTTTTATGCAACATATTATCTAATTTTAGCAGGCTTGTTCATTAAAATTTTTTATTCGCTCAGTATGCATCAATTTCTCCCGCACCCAACCTCCTCGTTTATGCGACTCTCTCATTCCCCTTTGCTCCATAAACCGCTTCCTCCCTTTCGAGAAGCATAAAAAAGAGGTCTCCTTTCGGAAACCTCCTTTGACGCGCTATACGTTGCTTTCTCTTTTTTGATTACATATCCCAATCCGCATAACCGACAACATTGCTCAGCATCGGAGTGTCAATTGTCTCGAAGTCGTTGAGAAGGTCGTTATTGGTCAGGATAACCGTCTGCAGCATCGGATCGAACGACACGTTAAGCGTGATAAGCTGATTGTTCGATACGTTCAGACGCTGGAGGAAATTCATGTTTGAAAGGTTCAGATAGGTAAGGTCATTCCATTCGAGATTCACGAATGCAAGTTTCTGCGTGTTTTCAAGGGTGAAACTTGTCAGGTCATTGTATGGTGCCCACACTTCATTCATATTCTCGCAGTTGTTGAGTGTCAGCGCTGTCATGTGATTGTCGCTGCACATCAGAGTGCTCAAAGCCGGAAGATTCTGAAGATAGAGCTTCTCGATTTTATTATTGTTGACATTCAATGTCAGCAGGTTTGCCAATCCGCTGAGCTCCATTCCCGACAGTTCGTTATATCCGGCGTAAAGATTCTTCAGATTCTGGCAGCCGTTGACATTCAGCTGTTCCAGTCGATTGCTCATGCAGTTGAGCGATTCGAGGTTCACGGAGTTCGAAACGTCAAGAGCTTCAAACTGATTGCCCGAAAGATTAAGTTTCTTAAGAAGGGGCACGCCTGAAAGGTCCAGCTCGCTCAGACGGTTGCGGTTGGCCCGCAGTTCAAGTATCTGAGGACAGTTGCTGACGGTAAATTCTGTGATACGGTTCTTTCCGACATTCACTTTCGTCAGATTGGCGTTATTGGTGAGGGTTACGGCGCTCAGTTTGTTACCCTGCACGTTAAGGTCGGATAGCTGTGAGAACCCGGTGAGGTTCAACGTCCCGGCGAGATTCTTGTTCCGCCAGTCGATTTCTACAACATGACCTCCTTCTATTTTTAGACCCTCAACGCTGCTCAATGAGCGTCCGTCATATTTAAGCACGCTTCCGTTGGTGCCTCCCGTTGCGGCGGGCTGCGCGAGGAATGTCTGAAGAGCCTTTGCTTCTGTCTTATTGATATTCTGAGCTATAGCTGTCCCTCCGGTTGCGAGTAGGAGGGCGATCA
Source organism: uncultured Porphyromonadaceae bacterium (assembly GCA_947176755.1). Lineage (GTDB taxonomy): Bacteria > Bacteroidota > Bacteroidia > Bacteroidales > Muribaculaceae > Lepagella. Next base: position 30,652 of record CAMWRW010000007.1, on the reverse strand, counting down.
TAAGTGCTGTCTTTTTCATAGTTCCTTTTCTTTATTCTTGATGCAATAAATTCTTGTGTTTCTAAATATTGTGGGAGGACACGTCGTCGTGAAACGACATCATGCTTCCCTCTTCTCTATAAACAATGACATTTTTTAAAAGTTGAGTGGGAATAAAAAATTTTATTTTTGGCAATCGTCCGAACCATGGATTGAATATGAGTGTTTTAAAATTGATAGCAATCGTGATATTAATAACTGAATAATTAAAAATGTCGACCGTAATACAGACGATAGCCGTATTGGTCATTCTCGCGGTGATGGTGATGATTCTGCTCGGAATCGGTCATATCTTCTCCGGCGATTTCCAGACTGAAGAGGAGGATATGGATAAGTTGCGTCACGACGTCGACAGGCGTCAGGATGTGATCACCAATAGAAGTATGTTTTCAAGTTTGGTGGAAGGTAAATCCTTTCAGAACTCAATGAAAAAACATGAATATGCTGTAAAACATCGGAGAAGTTGAAGAATCTTTAAACAAATTTTGCTTAATTTGTGTTTAAAATTAAAATTGGAGGAGCGTAGGCCGATAGTTAAAAATTGAGACTGTCTTCCGTTGGTTCCCGCTATTGTTTATAAAAAGAATACTGATATGCACTTAACGCCCAAAGAAAAAGACAAACTTATACTTCTTGGTATAGGTATGATTGCTGAGCGTCGTCTCAACAAAGGTCTTAAATTAAACTATCCTGAGGCTGTGGCCTATATCACAAGTGCCGCTCTCGAAATGGCCCGTGAGGGCAAAACGGTGGAAGAGGTGATGCATGCCGCCGCTCAGGTCCTGACTAAGGATCAGGTGATGGAAGGTGTCGCTGATATGATTACCCTGTTGCAAGTTGAGGCCGTATTTACCGATGGCTCGCGTCTTGTTTCTATTCACCATCCGATTAAATAATCTTTAAATACCCTAAAGTTATGGCTGACAACACAACCAATCCGCAGGCAACTTATGCGCAGCCCGACGGTATTTTCCCGGGTGAACCCCCCATTGCATATCCGAACACTCCCGGCTTCAAGCCCGATACTTATGTCCCTGTCGGGGGCGTTATCCTCGCTTCAGAGCCTATACAATATAATGCCGACCGTCGCACGGTAAAAATTAAGGTCCGCAACACCGGCGACCGCCCCGTGCAGATCGGTTCGCATTTCCATTTCTTCGAGGTGAACCGTTACATGGAATTCGACCGTGCCAAGGCGTTCGGTTATCACCTCAACATCCCGGCAACCACCGCCATCCGTTTCGAACCCGGCGACGAACGCGAAGTCGAACTCGTCGCTTATTCAGGCAAACGTCGTGTGATCGGTTTTGATGATCTCGTGAACGGCTACACCGGCCTTCAGGACAAACCGACCTACTTCCCCAAGTTCCGCGAATCAATGCGTCGCGTTGCCGAATATGGCTATAAGAACGTTCCCGAGGATGAGGCCGACGCTGAATATACCGAGACCGAAACCAATCCCAAATCCTGATGTAGCTTTATTTCGCGCCTGATTCGCGCGAGGCTACAAGTTCATATCTTTTATAAAGCTACTCAGTTATGGCTACTATTTCAAGACAAGAAAATAATATGCTGTTCGGGCCCACGGTGGGCGATAAGATCCGTCTGGGCAACACCGACCTCTATGTGGAAATTGAAAAAGACCTCCGCGTCTATGGCGACGAGGTGGTCTATGGTGGCGGCAAGACGCTCCGCGACGGTATGGGCCTCGCAAACGAGTGCACTTCAAAGGCCGGAAGTCTTGACCTCGTGATCACGAACGTCACCATTATCGACCCCATCCTCGGCGTTGTAAAAGCGGACGTCGGCGTTAAAGATGGCAAAATCGCCGGTATCGGTAAGGCCGGTAACCCCAATGTGATGAAAGGTGTCACCCCGACTCTCGTCACAGGCCCCTCCACAGACGCTATCTCCGGCGAACACATGATTCTGACGGCTGCCGGTATCGATGGTCACGTCCACATGTGTTCTCCCCAACAGGCTCTCGATGCTCTTTCAAACGGTATCACGACCCTCGTCGGTGGCGGTATCGGCCCGACCGATGGAACTAATGGTACGACCATCACTTCCGGTCCCTGGAATCTCGGTAAGATTCTCCAGAGCCTCGATGGAATTCCTATCAACTGCGGTCTTCTCGGTAAGGGTAACTGCTCCGTGGCTGAAAACCTCGAAGAACAGATGGTCGCCGGAGCTTGCGGTTTCAAGATTCATGAAGACTGGGGAGCGACTCCCGGTGTGATTCGCACCTGCCTCGGTGTCGCCGACCGTTATGACGTTCAGGTCTGCATCCATACCGACACTCTCAATGAATCAGGTTACGTCGAGGACTCTCTCGCTGCAATCGACGGTCGAACGATTCATACTTACCACACCGAGGGTGCCGGCGGCGGTCACGCTCCCGACCTGCTCAAGGTGGCTTCCATGACAAATGTCCTCCCTTCGTCAACCAACCCGACGCTCCCCTTCGGTATCAACTCGCAGGCTGAGCTCTTCGACATGATTATGGTCTGCCACAACCTTAACCCCAACATTCCTTCGGATGTGGCCTTCGCTGAAAGCCGCGTGCGTCCCGAAACGCAGGCCGCCGAAAACGTGTTCCACGATCTCGGAATCATCTCTATGGTTTCCTCCGATTCTCAGGCTATGGGCCGCGTTGGCGAATCTTTCATGCGCACGTTCCAGATGGCTTCGTATATGAAACAGGTTCGCGGAAAACTCCCCGAGGATTCTGATTCCAATGATAACTTCCGCGTGCTTCGTTATCTGGCCCAGATGACCATCAACCCCGCAATCACTTACGGTATCTCCGAGGTGCTCGGTTCTATCGAAGTCGGTAAAATGGCCGACCTCGTCCTTTGGGAACCCGCCTTCTTCGGCACGAAGCCTAATCTCGTGATCAAGGGTGGCCTTATCAGCTGGGCGAATATGGGTGACACCAACTCTTCGCTTACTACCCCCCAGCCGAAAATCATGCGTCCGATGTACGGTATGTACGGTTCGGCCCTTCCCTCCACGCGCCTCACTTTCGTTTCTCAGGCAGCTTACGAAAACGGCATCAAGGAGAAACTCGGCCTCCAAAGCGAAATTTACGCTGTCCGCGGAACGCGTCAGATCTCGAAGAAAGATATGGTCCGCAACACGGCCACTCCTTTCATCGAGGTAAATCCCGAAACATTCGATGTGACTGTCGACGGATTCAAGGCAACTGTGCCTCCGGCTGCATCTCTGCCGCTCTCCCAGCTCTACTGGTTCAGTTAATTTTTATTGAAAGTTATTTAATCCCGATGGTGGCGGAGCTTCGCCCCGCTATCATCGGGATTCTTTTTTGCCCGCGCTTCGCGCGTTGATCATGTTATTATGAAAGTATATTCTGAAATCTTAGGAAATATAAATCACGACGCTGAATGGAAAGATAAACTCGATGGCACTGATATTGATTACATCTTTCTTGACCAGTGGACAGCTCAGAAAAGCCGTTTTCTGGCTAAGGGAACCTCCGGCATTGAATATCCTGTGGCGCTTCGTCGCCACACGCAGGTGGTCGACGGCGATGTGATCGAATTCGATCCTGAATCCCGCAAGGCCGCTGTGCTCCGGATTGAACTCAGCCCGGTGCTGGTGATTGATCTTGGAGCACTTGCCGATAAGGACCACGATACCATTATCCGTCGCTCTGTCGAGCTCGGCCATGCCATAGGAAATCAGCACTGGCCTGCTGTCGTGAAGGGAACGAAGGTTTATGTTCCTCTTACTGTTGACAAGAAGGTGATGCTCTCCGTTATGGAAACTCATCATCTTGAAGGAATCACCTTTGAATTCCAGACGGGTCTCGATATCATTCCTTTCCTTGCCCCTCACGAAATCCGTCGCCTTTTCGGTGGCGCCGGTCAGGAGAGTCATTCCCACGTTCACGGCGACCCGGAAGTTGGAGGCCATCATCACCATCACCACCCGACAACCCACGTCCATTTTGATGAAAACGGCATAGCTCATGAGCACACCCATTGACCCCGTTCAAAGCCCGAATGATTCGGCGCAGGTGTCGCCGATGCTCGCGGCAATGCGCCTCCTGCAGTTCACCGACTCGACATTCCCGGTCGGAACGTTCTCTTTCTCCAACGGACTTGAGACCGCTTCGTTCGAGAATATGGTGACTGACGCGCGTGAGCTTGAGGACTTTACTTGGGCTCAGGCCGTGCAGGCTGCATATAGCGACGGAGTCGTGGCAATCCATGCCCACAGGGCATTCCTGCGTGGCGATTATGAGGCAATTGCCGATGCCGACAAGGCTCTTATCCGGTTTAAGATGAATGCCGAGGCTCGCCAGATGCTCCGAAGAATGGGTAAGAAACTGGCTGAACTCGCCGGAAAACTCTTCGACAATCAGATTGCATCCCGCTGGCTGGCCGACATCAAGGCTGATCTTGTTCCCGGAACTTATCCCGTCGGCCAAGGAATAGCCTTCGCAGCTGCCGGAATAGGGGAGAGGGAAATGTTCTGTGCCCATCAGTATGGCGCAATCAACATGGTTCTCTCTGCAGCTCTGCGTTGTGTCAAGGTTTCCCATTACGACACTCAGCAGATTCTCTACCGTCTTTCTCAAAAGGTGGAATCCCTTTATGAAGAGGCTTCCCGGATGAAGCTCCGGGATATGAATGCTTTCTTCCCTGAGCTTGATATTCTGGCCTCGCTCCATGAAAAGGGAAATATGCGTATGTTCATGAATTAATTATTTCAGACGTCAAAGATTAACATAAATCTAATATGTCACAAACTTGTAGAATCGGCATCGGAGGCCCTGTGGGATCCGGTAAGACCGCCATTATAGAAGCTATCACCCCGCGCCTTCTCGAACTTGGTCAGAAGGTGCTGATCATTACTAACGATATCGTCACGACGGAAGATGCAAAACATGTGCGCAAAACGCTCAAGGGTGTCCTGCATGAAGACTGCATCATCGGAGTCGAGACCGGTGCATGTCCTCATACAGCCGTGCGCGAGGACCCTTCGATGAATATTGCTGCCGTCGAAGAGATGGAAGAGAAGTTCCCCGACACGGATATCGTGCTGATCGAATCGGGCGGCGATAATCTGACCCTGACCTTCAGCCCTGCTCTCGTCGACTTCTTTATTTATGTAATTGATGTCGCCGCCGGAGATAAAATTCCTCGCAAGGATGGCCCCGGAATTTCTCAGAGCGACATTCTCGTAATCAATAAGACCGACCTCGCTCCTTATGTTAATGCAAGCCTCGAAGTGATGGACCATGACTCGAAACTCATGCGCCCCGGAAAACCGTTCGTTTTCACTAACGCCATGACAGGGGAGGGAATCGACGAACTCGTCGACCTTATTTTCAAGATGGCTCTGTTCGATAAAGCCGAGAAAGCATGAACACTCCCGCCAACTTCGACAGGATAATGACCAGCTCCGTGCCGGAGGTGGACTTCTCCTCGGCGCGTGAAATGCAGCCTTATCTCACGGAACCCGACCAGATGTATGTCGGAGCTCCCGGTAAGCATGGATATTTAAAACTGCGTTTCCAACTCGACCCCGATGGTAAAAGCATCCTGCGGGAAATCGACCGGCGTGTCCCTTTGATTGCCCAGCAGGAACTCTATTTTGACCGGGAAATGCCCGAGATGCCATGCCTGTATATCCTCTCTTCCGGAGGCCCGAATGTCGACGGCGACCGATATCAGCAGGACATTATCGTAGAGAAGGATGCTTTCGCTTGGATTTCTACAGGCGCCGCTACCAAACTCGCGACGATGAAATTCAATTATTCGGGAATGATCCAGAACATCATTCTTGAAGAGGGAGCGTATCTTGAGTTTATGCCTGAACCGGTTTTCCCTTGCGCCCACACTCGGTTCATAAGCGACACCCGGCTTTCCGTCCATCCTTCGGCCACGGTATTCTACTCTGAAATTTTCATGGGTGGGAGAAAGTATTATAAGGATGGAGAGATGTTTGATTACGACATCCTTTCCGTTTGCAGTCATGGAGAACGTCCCGACGGCGAGGAGCTTTTCAGGGAGAAATTTGTAATCGATCCCAATAAGATGAATCCCCGCTTGCTTGGAGTCATGGGCGACTTTGAGATTTTCGCAAATGTGATTGTGATGACTCCCCCCGAACATGCCCGCAAGATATATGAGGCAACGCCCGTGGTGCTCGACAGAAAGGAGCATATCGCTGCCGGAATCACTCTGCTCCCCAACGACGCCGGACTCCTCTACAAAGTGCTCGGCAACGATTCCTCGGCCGTGAAGCGTATGGTCCGTGAATTCTGTTCGATTGTGCGGATGGAAGTCAAAGGGAAGCCCGTGCCCGAGGAATTTCCCTGGCGTTGATTCCCCTTTGTTATTAATATAAAGAGAGCCTCCCGACACATCGGGAGGCTCTCTTTATATTAATCTACCAACCTGATTATAACCTCAGATTCTTACATTCTCCTCCTTGCTCACAAGCGCTCCATAAATGTCGGTCACGATTGCGCCCGCAGCCATGACGGCCGCCGAAACTATCAGCACGAGCAATGCTCCGCCCGCCTTGAGGAGGATGGGGATGAGGAACACTCCGACAACGGCTCCTATCTTGCCGATCGAGGCAGCAAGACCGACGCCCTGTCCGCGAGTCTCCACCGGATAGATGCGCGGTGGAAGAACATACGTGATGAGATGCGGTCCCATGTTGAGGAAGAGCTCAAAGGCCATGAATGAGCCGATGCTCCACCATTTGTTCCATCCGAAATGGTAGGAAAGTGCTAAAATCACCAATGAAACCGCACATAGCCAGAACCCCGCCGATTGAATCAACGTGATTCTAACTTTCCTGCGGATAAGGATAAGCCCGAGTATAAATCCGGGAAGCATGATGCAGCTTATCCATAATGTCACCTTTACCGATTCGGCTACATGGAGCACTTCCGGCATTCCTTTCGTGAAATGTTCAAGTCCAAGAGCCATAACCAGTATCGGAAGAAAGACTCCGATACCGTAAACTCCCAGTCCCTCACACGCCCAGGGAATACCGCTTAGGATAACCTGCTTGCCGTTGCGCACCATAAACTGCCACATATTCTCCTTCTGTGGCGTGGAAGATGTAGCGGCCTGTCTCGTCGTCGCCGGGAGCGTGGCGCGGGGCCCCAGAAATTCTTTTACTGCTTTCTCGGCCTTTGCATCCTCTCCGTGAGATTGCAGCCAGGAGGGACTCTGGTAGAACTTGATTCTTAAAATGAGCATCAGCGCCGCTGTCCCGGCCACAATCCACAATAGCTGTGGCCAGACTTCTGCTCGGCGTGTGTCCATGATAATCCAAAGACAAAGCGCTGCCGCAATAATATTTCCCAATGCGGAGGCTGTCTTCGTTACTCCGACCATCAACGGGCCGTAGCCTTTAGGCATTAGCTCGGAGACATAATCGGAATCAAGACTATACTCGCCTCCAATTCCAAGGCCGATCACAAACAGACAGAGGGTCACTCCCCAGACATCTCCGAGAAATACTCCCGCAACTGACGCCGCCAATATTAACGCAGGGCATAGACGGAAGAATAGAAGATAGCCGTATTTGTCCGACAAGCGTCCGAATATCGACGCTCCTATGCAAATTCCTATAAGGTCAATGCTCCCGATCAGGCCCTGCATGAAGGGGGAAAGTTCGGGGTGCATCAGAATGTTGAGCAGCGGAATGATAACGCCCGCTATTGTCGCCACAATTGTCCCTATCATCTGGCCGAGAGATGCCACAGTCACAATTCTGTATTGTCGCCATCCCATCGGAAGGTCGGTCAAGGGAATGCTTCCCGGAATGTTTTTGCTGTTGTTTCCCATATCTTGCATACAAAATTATTGTTTTGGCTGAAAGAAGCTATAGCCGGGCCATAGCATGAGCCATGTAGCCAAACAGAAAGGTCCTGTTAATGTCGCAAGCCCCATCGGCTCAAAGAAGACATTCATTGCTCCCTGAATGAACACTGTCACGACCACTCCGACCACGGTCCATATCGTTGCCCTCCAGCTGAAGTTGCAGAAAGTTGCCCCCAGCGCGATTCCGGTCAACACGGCGCTGAATCCGTAAAGCCCGGATGCAATATCGACTGCCGGTGCTTTCCATACTATTGCCACGAACAGTGCAATCGCCGACGAGAGGGCTGCCCACGTCGCAGCCCGCAGGCTGCTGACTGCAAGAGCGGCAAGAAAAAAGATTCCCGTAACCCAACTGTTGATCAGAAAAACCTGTGAGATCCCTTTCAGCCAATAAATAACGAGAGAGCCGAAGCCGAGGTCGAGCGTGCCTGTAACTGCCGCAGGGAAGGCCGGAGTCTCCGCTCCTTCGGGAGGCATTCCCGCAAAGAGACGCGATGCCAGAAGGAAGAACCAGGTGCATAGCACGAACGGAAAGGTGAAGGAGCTCGTCCCTAACGGTGCCGTTATCTTGTTCAGGGCGGTCCGTACCCATGTCGTCATCGCGGAGCAGAGGATGAGTCCAAGCCACATCCAGACCGTATCGCCCATAAACGTCGGAAACGCGCAACCCACAAGGCAACCGTTGAATCCCCATAATCCCTGAGCTCCGTTTTCATCCTTGAGATCAAGAAAATATCCGGTCAAGGTCGAGACTATAAGTCCGACTATCATTCCCCAGGCCACCAACGGTGAGCCCTCTTCGTATGCTCCCCAGAATATACCTGCCATAAACAGAAGTCCGGTCAGCGCGTTGTCCTGAAACATCACCTGTCCCAGACCCCGCATGCAAGTGCGAGGAAATTCCTTCGCTACGTTGCCCAATGTGTAAGTCGTTGCCATTTTTATCTTTTTTTATAATTTCGGTTCGAGTTATTTTATTCTTTTTTCCCTTGGATGGGTTGGGGATGACTCTCCTTTAAACCCGGATTGTGAACCCTTATAAATGTTAAACGTTTTCCTTTTAAAGAGGGTTTGATTAAAATTATATAATATATCCTCTTTAATGACCGGATGGAACTATCCATTAACCGTATATATCTATTCTTATTATGACCCCGACATCTAAAAAATCAAACGGAACGACAACTTCCAAAGGTAAGTCGCATCCCTTTCTGATAAAATTCGAAGGATGGACTATCACGGCCCTCCATATCGTGATTCTCCTTCTTTCAATTCTTCTTATCACTCTTATATCTATTGATACGTTCAATAATATTTCGTTCTACGCGCAGCCCCGTTTCCAGAAATGGCAGTATTGGATATGTCTCGTCTTTCTCGCGGACTTCTTCATTGAGTTTCTCCTTGCGGAAAAGAAGTGGCATTATTTCTATACGCGTTTTATCTTCCTCCTCGTCTCGATTCCTTACCAGTATCTTTTCCTTAAATATGACATTCACATTTCTAAAGAACTGGATTACATCATTCGCTTCATGCCTTTGATTCGGGGTGGTTACGCTATGGCCTACGTAGTTTCGTGGCTAACTTCCAATAAGGCTACAAGCCTTTTCCTCGCATATCTTATATCGCTTTTCTCAACGGTCTACTTCGCGAGTCTGACATTCTATCTTTTCGAGAAAGGCGTTAATCCTCTGGTGAAGAACTATACGGATGCTATCTGGTGGGCTGCTATGGATGTCACCACGGTAGGCTCGAACATTATCGCCGTCACCGGTGTCGGTCGTGTCCTCTCGGTTGTGCTCGCGGCCCTGGGAATGATGATGTTCCCGATTTTTACAGTCTATGTCACAAACCTGATTACAAATCATCACTCAGATTCCTCTGCAATTGTGCCCGATTCTTCCTCTGCCAATGGTGGTTCGGACTCAGGGCAGTCGACTCCGAAAACTGACGACAATAATTAAGAAAAGGGACTCTTTGAGTCCCTTTTCCGTTTTTAACCGCGTCTACACGGGTCAGACATTCGCGTTGAGCGTAGGAGTCAACGGTTCGTCAGCACACAGGACGGCTAAAAGATTGCCCACCATCGATGCCTTCTGTTCGTTGGAAAGTTTAACGATATCGCGTTCATCAAGGCTCTTAAGAGCCATCTCAACCATCGACACCGCACCTTCAACTATTTTCTCACGAGCGGTTATGATAGCCGATGCCTGCTGACGTCGAAGCATCACGGCTGCAATTTCTGGTGCGTATGCAAGGTAATTGATACGTGCCTCGACAACCTCCATGCCGGCCATGGCAAGTCGTTCGTTGATTTTTTTCTCCAGTAGGTCGCTGATTTCCTTCCCGCTCGAACGAAGCGTCAATTCGTCGGGCCGCGATGCATCGGTGTTATCGTAGGCAAAATGGCCCGTGACTTCGCGTAAGGCCGCGTCACTCTGTATTCTTACGAAATTCGACAGCGCGTTATTGTTGATTCCCGCTGCCCCGGCTCCGAGTGATTGTGAATCAAGGTCGAACACGACTTTATAAGTATCCTTGATGCGCCACACGAGAACCATACCGATCAACACGGGATTGCCAACCTTATCGTTCACCTTTATCGGTTCGATATCCATATTCCGGATTCGCAGCGACAGTCGCTTGCGGTTCAGGAACGGATTGACCCAGTAATAGCCGACTTTCTTGCACGTTCCCTTATATTTGCCGAAGAATATCATCACGCGGGCCACATTGGGTTCCTGCACGAAATATCCCACGCAGCCCAAGATGAAAATTATAAAAAGTGGAATGCTTATGGCCGTGGCCAGTCCGGGGGCATCTTCGGCTAATGTGGCGATCGTAAGGGCAATAAGACCAGGAATGAGGATGAATGTGAAGAATATCATCAGGAAGCCGTTGATTAGCATTCCTTTGTATTCATACTCGTGATTAATTTTGTCCATGTAAATTGATGTTTGGAAAATTTTAAAATCAAGTATAAATAAGAACGGACGGGAGTGTTCTTATCCTCCCGTCCGCTTTATCGATTGATTCTGTTGTCAGATCAATTGGTCTTTTCCATCAGGTAGGGATTAAGCTCGCCCCATTTCTCGATGGGAGGCATGATGCCGAGGGCGATCACTTCGTCGCGGAGCGTGCAAAGGTGCTTGTAGCTCTGTTCGAGTTCTTCCTGCTCTTTAGCGTTGCCTTCAACCATGCGGAACGTTGCGCCATCTTTAGTGATGGTCGTTTCCATGGCCATCATTATGTTCTGGAATTTATCGTTGTTCACGTAAACGCCTGCAGGCCATTTGAAGGCCGGACCGCCCATTGCGGCTGCAATCATCTCGATCGAAAGGTAAGCGGGGCTCTGGAACGAACTGCGGCCGCGCAGATCGATGATGTTCTTGCCACCCTGGATCACACGAACTTTCAGAGCTTCCCATTCCTCTTCAGGAATTGCGCCGCTCTCGATGAGCTCGGTAAGAGGCTTGCCGTCAACAGTTACGGTCGATGCGAATACGGCCATCTGCTCGCCATGTCCGCCGTACGTACGTGCGTTCACAACTTTGTCCGGGGAAATCTTGAAGTATTTTGCGAGCTCATTGCGAAGACGTGTGCTGTCAAGGCCTGCAAGTGTCGTCACGCAACCGGGTTTAACGCCGGAGTAGAGAAGCGTTACGAGACCCGTGATGTCGGCAGGGTTGAAAATCACAACAATCTGTTTTACATCAGGACAGTACTGTTTTACATTCTTTCCGAAGTCCTCGGCGATCTTGCAGTTGCCTGCAAGAAGGTCCTCGCGGGTCATGCCGGCCTTGCGGGGTGCGCCGCCGGATGATACGATATATTTTGCGCCCGTGAAGGCTTTCTCGATGTCGTCGGTGAACGTAAGGTTCAAGCCGTCGAAGCCACACTGGAGAAGCTCCTCGGCAACGCCTTCAAGTCCTTTTGCGTAGGGGTCGTACAGACAGATGTTCGGGGTCAGACCCATCATGATGGCAGTCTGAGCCATGTTCGAGCCGATCATGCCGGCTGCACCTACTATAAGCAGTTTTTCGTCGGTTAAGAAATTCATGACTTCTTTTTGATTTAAGTTATTTTGGGTTTTTGTTTTCCTTTTCAAAGCTCGAGTTTGTCGCTCGGTCTTTCTTCCCGCAAATTTAGTTATTTTTTTACAATCCGTCAATTATTTTTTTATATGTTTTTGCCTCCTTGGAAAGAAAATTTGTAATTTTGTGGTGATGTTCTTCTTTGTTCCTTTTATTTAAACCTATTTAATGGCTCAGGCTAAGTCAAAGACGGTCTATTTCTGTAGTAATTGTGGCTACGAAAGTGCTAAATGGATGGGCCGGTGCCCTTCCTGCGGCGAATGGAACACGTTTGTTGAAGAACGTGTCTCAACTTCTAAATCGCGTGGCTCCTCTTCTCGTCGTGGACTCGTCAAAAGCGCCCGCCCGCAGCGTCTGTCTGAAATTGAAATCTCAGGCGAACAGCGTATCCCGATGCCCTCTTCGGAACTCAACAGGGTGCTCGGCGGGGGGCTCGTCGCCGGTTCGCTGACTCTCGTCGGCGGTGAGCCGGGAATTGGAAAATCTACTCTTCTGCTCCAGAATATCGTCTCGATTCGGGGTAGAAAAATTTGATATGGGTCGAGTGAGGAGAGCGCCTCCCAGTTGAAGATGCGCGCTGAAAGACTCGGTAAACTTTCTGACAACACTTTCATACTGACCGAAACAAGACTTGATGAAATCTTCACTCAGATAGAAAATGTCGAGCCCGGTTTGGTCGTTGTCGACTCCATTCAGACGATTGCTTCCGATGAGATTGAATCCGCTCCCGGAAGTGTGTCGCAGGTGAGGGAATGTGCTGCCTCTCTGCTCAGATATGCTAAGGAAAACAATGTGCCCGTGATTCTTGTCGGGCATATTAATAAAGATGGCGCGATAGCCGGCCCTAAGGTGCTCGAACATATCGTTGATACGGTCCTTCAATTCGAAGGCGACCGTCAATATCTTTACAGAATCCTCCGGGCGGTGAAAAATCGTTTCGGATCGACAAATGAAATAGGAATCTACGAGATGGTCGAACGCGGTCTGCGCGAAGTGAAGAATCCTTCAGAAATGCTCCTCTCCGACAATCGCGAAGAGGAGATGAGCGGAATCGCGATCGGAGTCACTGTCGAAGGTGTCCGCCCGTTCCTTGTAGAGGTGCAGGCCCTCGTTTCCTCCGCCGCTTACGGTACGCCGCAGCGTGCCGTCACCGGCTTTGATCAACGAAGACTCAATATGCTTCTCGCCGTGCTCGAGAAACGTGCCCGGTTCAAACTTGGGCAAAAGGACGTTTTCCTCAATATCGCGGGAGGACTGAAGGTGGCCGATCCCGCCATTGACCTCGCTGTCGTCGCCGCCGTAATGTCGTCGAATTTCGACCTCACCATCCCTCGGCGGACTGCATTCGCCGGCGAAGTCGGCCTTTCCGGTGAAATCCGGACCGTAACGCGTATGGACCAGCGTGTGGCCGAAGCAGAAAAGCTCGGCTTTGAGACAATCTTCATTCCTGTCGGTAATCTCAAAGGAACGAAAAGTAATTTTAAAATCCGAATTGTAGAAGTCGCAAAGGTGACAGATATGTTCCGCCATCTTTTCGAGAAATAAGAATATGGCTAATATTATTGAATACAAAGGCGTCGAAATCGAACGCGCCGACCGTCTTGTCCTGAAGGATGTCGCTTTCTCCGTCGGAGAAGGAGAATTTCATTATCTCGTCGGGCGCGTAGGTAGTGGAAAAAGTTCGCTGATGAAGACTATGTATGCTGATGTAAGGATTCCAAAAGGGGAGAAGGCTGAGGTGCTCGGTTACGACCTGCTGACTCTCCGCAGGAAAAATATCCCTTTCCTTCGCAGGAGCATCGGTATTGTCTTTCAGGATTTCCAGTTGCTGCAGGATCGTTCCGCGCGGGCCAATCTGAGGTTCGTGCTTGAAGCCACGGGTTGGAAGCGCGGCCAGGAGATGGAACGGCGGATTGACGAGGTGCTCGATGCCGTCGGAATGGGCCCTAAAGGTTATAAGATGCCTCACGAACTCTCCGGTGGGGAGCAGCAGCGAGTCGTGATCGCCCGCGCTTTGCTCAATCGGCCGAGACTGATTCTTGCCGACGAGCCGACCGGAAATCTTGACCCCCAGACAGGCTATCAAATCGTGAAACTCCTCCATAAACTCGCCGCAGAAGGAACCTCCATAATTATGGCCACGCATAATCTGCAGATGGTGGAGGATTTTCCCGCTTCGGTCATTCGCTGTTTCGACAAAAAAGTAATAATGCAGCCCGCCGGAGAGGCTTCCGAAGAGTAACTTACCCATTTCTGTTGAAAAATATATAAAAATTTTTTTCAATACAGAAAAAAAACAATAATTTTGTGTCCGGCTTGTCATCCCCGACCGGTTCGCTTGACGTGTGGCCTTCCCCGCCATTCGTCTTCCGGTCTCCGACAGTCGCTAATATCATGATTATTTAATTTTCAGCACAATGTCAGAAAAGAATGAAAAATTGTTCGACATGTTTCCGCCCGTGTCCACTGAAGAGTGGAAGGCGAAAATCAATGTCGATCTGAAGGGCGCCGATTTTGACCGCAAGCTCGTGTGGCGCACTAACGAAGGCTTCAATGTGCAGCCGTTCTACCGCCGCGAGGATATCGAGGGTCTTCCCACGATCGGTTCCCTCCCCGGCGAATTCCCTTTCGTACGCGGCACGCGCGACAACAACGACTGGGTTGTTCGTCAGGCCGTTATTGGCGATACGGCCGCCGAGGCTAACGAACATGCTCTCCATATTCTCAACCGTGGTGTCGAATCGCTCGGTATCAAACTCGGAGGAAATCTCGGAGCTGCCGATCTCGCCGAAATTCTTAAAGGCGTTGACCTGAAAAAAGTTGAAATCAATGTTTCCTGCTGCCCCGGCCATGCCGTGGAAGTGGCTGAAGAACTCGTCCGTCTCATTCGTGAGGCCGGTGCGGAAAAGGAATTCCGCGGCTCTGTCGCTTACGATCCTTTCCGTCGCCTGCTCCGTCGCGGTCTTCCGTTCCACAAGGATGCCGCTGCTGAAGGTCTCGCCCTTTATGAGGTGGTTAAGGATATTAAGGAGCTGCGTTGCTTCGCTGTCGACAGCTTCATGCTTAACAACGCCGGTGCTTTCATCACTCAGGAACTCGGTTATGCTCTCGCTTGGGGTGCCGAATGGATGACGATGATGACCGAGGCCGGGCTATCCGCTGACCAGGTCGCTGAACGCATCAAGTTCAACATGGGCATCGGATCCAACTATTTCATGGAGCTTGCAAAGTTCCGCGCCGGTCGTATGATCTGGGCTGAAATTGTAAAGGCTTACGGCGCTTCCGATGAAGCCTGCAAGATGTGGGTTCACGCCGTTACCAGCGAATTCAACCAGACCATCTATGACGCTCACGTCAATCTCCTCCGCACGATGACCGAAACGATGAGTGCTGCCCTTGCCGGAGTTAACTCAATTGAAACGCTTGCTTTCGACAGCTGTTTCCGTCGTCCCGATGAATTCAGCGAGCGCATCGCCCGCAATCAGCAGTTCCTCCTCCGCGACGAGTCTCACCTTAATAAGGTCGTTGACCCCGCCGGCGGTTCCTATTATATCGAAACGCTCACTGTTTCTATCGCCGAACAGGCCTGGAAAATCTTCAACGAAGTTGAGGACAACGGCGGCTTCGAAGCTATGCTCCGTCGCGGCGAAATCCAGGGTAAGGTGAACGAATCAGGCGTTAAGCGTCATCTTGACGTAGCTCGTCGTAAGGAAAACCTCCTCGGAACGAATATCTATCCTAATTTCAACGAGCGTGCTCTCGACAAGATCAAATGTGAGGGTGCAGCCTGCGGATGCGGTTGCGCTTCCGAGCAGCCTGCCGACGGCGCTGTTGAAAAACTCAACTTCGACCGTGCTGCCAGCCAGTTCGAAGCGCTCCGTCTCGACACTGAACGCGCCGCTCACCGCCCCAAAGTGTTCATGCTCACGATCGGTAATCTCGCTATGCGTCTCGCTCGCGCTCAATTCTCCGGAAACTTCTTCGGTTGTGCAGGCTATGAAATCATCGACAACATCGGCTTCAACTCTGTCAAGGAAGGCGTTGATGCAGCCTTAGAAAAGGGTGCCGATGTCGTTGTGCTCTGTTCAAGCGATGATGAATACGCTCAGTTCGCTCCCGAGGCCTTCAAGGAACTCGACGGACGTGCTTTGTTCGTGGTGGCCGGTGCGCCCGCATGCATGGACGACCTCAAGAAGGAGGGTATCGAAAACTTTATCCATGTGAAGGTCAACGTCCTCGACACGCTGGCTGATTTCAATGCTAAACTCCTCAAATAATTCCGAAAAATGAGACCCGATTTCAAACAAATAGATATTCTCAAGACTGTGGCCCCCGCCGGCCACAAGCCGGCTGCAGGCGAGGAGTGGCTCACCGCAGAACTTATTCCCGTAAAGCCCGTTTATACCAAGGAAGATCTCGAGGGTATGGAACACCTCGACTATGTTTCCGGTCTTCCTCCTTTCCTCCGCGGCCCTTATAGCGCGATGTATCCCTTGCGTCCCTGGACTATCCGCCAGTATGCCGGGTTCTCCACCGCCGCTGAGTCCAACGCTTTCTATCGCCGTAACCTCGCTTCCGGCCAGAAAGGTCTTTCCGTAGCGTTCGACCTTCCTACCCACCGCGGTTATGACGCCGATCACGAACGCGTAGTCGGCGACGTCGGCAAAGCCGGTGTTTCCATCTGCTCGCTCGAAGATATGAAGGTCCTCTTCGATGGAATTCCTTTGAACAAGATGTCAGTCTCCATGACTATGAACGGCGCCGTCCTTCCCGTCCTCGCGTTCTATATTAACGCAGGTCTCGAACAGGGCGCTAAACTTGAGGAGATGGCAGGTACGATCCAGAACGATATCCTCAAGGAGTTCATGGTGCGTAACACTTACATCTATCCCCCGGCATTCTCAATGAAGATTATTGCCGACATCTTTGAATATACTTCGAAGAACATGCCCAAGTTCAACTCGATTTCCATCTCCGGCTATCACATGCAGGAGGCCGGCGCAACCGCCGATATCGAGTTGGCTTATACGCTCGCCGACGGTCTCGAATATCTTCGTGCCGGTGTGAACGCAGGAATGGATATCGACTCCTTCGCTCCGCGTCTCTCTTTCTTCTGGGGCATTTCAATGAACTATTTCATGGAAATCGCAAAAATGCGTGCTGCTCGTATGCTCTGGGCTCGCATCGTGAAACAGTTCAATCCTAAGAACCCCAAATCGCTCGCTCTCCGTACTCACTGCCAGACTTCCGGTTGGTCGCTCACTGAGCAGGATCCTTTCAACAACGTCGGACGTACTTGTGTTGAAGCCATGGGCGCCGTCCTCGGTCACACACAGTCGCTCCATACTAACGCCCTTGACGAAGCTATCGCCCTCCCGACCGACTTCTCAGCGCGTATCGCACGTAACACACAGATCTATATCCAGGACGAAACCTATGTTTGCAAGCAGGTTGACCCCTGGGGTGGTTCATACTATGTTGAAAGCCTCACCAATGAGATCGCTCACCGTGCTTGGGCTCACATCCAGGAAATCGAGAAACTCGGCGGCATGGCTAAGGCTATCGAAACCGGTCTGCCCAAACTGAAGATCGAGGAAGCAGCCGCACGTACGCAAGCTCACATCGACTCCGGCAAACAGACGATTGTCGGTATCAACAAATTCCGTCTCGATCATGAAGATCCTATAGATATCCTCGAAGTCGACAACACTGAGGTCCGTAAGGAACAGGTTGCACGTCTTGAAGATGTCCGTAAGCATCGCGACGAGGCTGCGGTGAAAGCAGCTCTTGAAGCAATCACTGAAGCTGTGAAAGATCCCTCTAAGGGCAATCTCCTTGACCTCGCTGTCAAGGCTGCCGGCCTCCGCGCAACTCTCGGTGAGATCTCCGACGCTTGCGAAGCGGTTGTGGGTCGTTACAAAGCTGTAATCAAAACTATTTCCGGAGTGTATTCAAATGAAGAGAAGGGTGATCCCGAGTTCGAGGAAGCCCGCAAGGCCGTTGCCGATTTCGCTGCCCGCGAAGGTCGTCAGCCGCGTATCATGATCGCAAAAATGGGTCAGGACGGACACGACCGTGGTGCTAAAGTCGTTGCCACAGGTTATGCTGACTGCGGTTTCGATGTCGATATGGGTCCCCTGTTCCAGACTCCCGCCGAGGCTGCTCGTCAGGCTGTTGAGAACGACGTCCATATCCTTGGCGTCTCTTCTCTCGCTGCCGGTCACAAGACGCTTATTCCCCAGGTGATCGAAGAGCTCAAGAAACTCGGTCGTGAGGATATTCTCGTAACTGCAGGTGGTGTAATTCCGGCCCAGGACTACGACTTCCTCTACAAAGCCGGCGTTGCCGCTATCTTCGGCCCCGGTACGCGTATTCCCAAGAGCGCTATCGAGATGATTCGTATCCTCAATGAGGACCGCGCCGAATAATTCCCGCTAATCCTTTTGACGGGCAGAGGCCGCTCCGGCTTCTGCCCGTCTCAAATTTTAAATCTCTTCTGCCATTATTACGGATTCTGACGGGTTGACGTTTGAGAGTCTTAACCCGCAGATTTATATTCGTTAGTCCTTATCCTATCCTTTTTCTTTATTTTATCTACCCTAATTATCATGACCGATTTTGAAGAATATGACCTTGACAGCATGGGTGACGCCGATGAGCCTTTATATGACGGTATTCCCAATGCTGATCCTGATAATTACATAATTGACGATATAGATGATGGGGCGCCCAGCGCCGCTCTTTCCGACAGCACCTCTTATCAACTTGATGATGATGAAGAACCGGAAGACGATCCTTTTGCGGATATCTATGAAGTGGAGGATGATCCTGTGTGGGAGGACACTTCTAATTCCAATTATGCCTCCTCCGTCAGAAACGGTGAGAATATTATCGCCCCTCCGCTAGCGAATAAATCGGCTGCTTCCCCTCTTGCTGTCCTTTTCAAAACGATGTTCACTCCCGTAGAAGGATGGAAAGCTCTCCGCCGGGCAGCCATCCCTGCTGATGATTTCGCCTCCCGTTGTTTTTACCCCCTGCTGGCAATTGCGGCTTGCTCTAAAATCGCGGATAGGTTTTATGAAGCTAACATATCCTTCGTCGATACATTCGTGGAAATGCTTATCAGCTTTCTTTCATTGTTCTTCGGATATTTTTCGGCCGGAATTATTGCGTCGATCGCTTTGCCCGGCACGCTTAAAGGAACAATGAAAACATGGGTTGGTAAGGATTTTCTTATGCTCGCAATCTCAACTCTGGCTATTTTCTTTACCGTTTTCAATCTCCTGCCCATGATCGGGCCCGCGCTTGTGTTTCTCCCGATATGGACTGTATATATAATATTTCGCGGGGTTAGGATTCTGCGGGTGCCTGCTGACAAGGAGGCCCTCACCGTTGTCCTCCTTGCGACTCTTGCGATTGGTATGCCCATCCTGTGGAACTGGGTGTTCACGGAACTCTTTCCTCTCTCCTCGTATTGAACCGACGTCTCGGGCCGGAGGCAAAACAATCTTGTGTGCAGATATGTTAATTTTATAAAAACAAATCAAACACGTTAGTTATGCACATGGCGGATGCGCTGGTTTCAGCGCCTGTAGCTCTCTCGGCCGGAGCGGTTGCCCTCGGCCTCGTTATTGTGGCATGCAAGAAGGTTTCCGAAATCAAACGGACCGATATCGTCCCTTTGATGGGTGTGCTCGGAGCCTTCGTTTTTGCCGCCCAGATGATTAATTTTACCATTCCCGGAACCGGATCAAGTGGTCATATCATTGGCGGCGTGCTTCTATCCGCCATCCTCGGACCCTGGGCTGCTTTCATAACCCTTTGTGCGGTGCTCATTGATCAGTGCCTGATTTTTGCCGATGGAGGTCTGCTGGCCTTGGGATGCAATGTGATAAATATGGCGGCTGTATCTTGTCTTTTGGCCTATCCTCTCGTGTTCCGGCCGATTGCAGGAAAGAGTCCGTCTGTGGTCTCGGTTTCGGTCGCCTCCGTGGCCGCCTCCGTCGTCGGATTGCTCTGTGGCGCTCTCCTCGTGACTGCCGAGACTGAACTCTCCGGTATCACGGCTCTCCCCATCGGTCAATTCCTGATGTTCATGCTCCCGATTCATCTCCTTATCGGTATCGGTGAAGGCCTGGCAACGGCTGCAGTGCTCGTTTATGTCCTAAAGGTCCGCCCGGCGCTTTTCTATGATCCCGACAGAATTTCCGGTAATGAATCGGGAAAACTCTCGAAATCCACTAAGCGAGTGTTGTGGACTTTCGCCGCTATTGCACTAGTCTTTGCCATCGGGTTCACTTGGATTGCTTCCTCAAATCCGGATGGCCTTGAGTGGAGCATTATGCGAATCACGGGTGACACCGAACTGGCCCCGGCCTCCGATCCTCCAACGGCTTTCCTTCCCGGTTATGAATCTGCTCTCTCCGGAATAATCGGAGGCGTGATCATGCTCTGTTTGATATGGGTCTTTTCAGTTCTCATTTTTCGCAAGCGCAGGTCTTCGAAAGTCTCCTGAATGGCTAAACTTGAAAAAGCACTTCTCGCCCTGAATGAATTCGGACGAAGCCGGAAATCGGATATCTCTCCGGTGGCCGCCGTTATTGTCACTCTTTTCTATATCGTCATCGTTCTTACGGTTCCGGTCTCCGATCCCCAGCGACTTGTCTGGATGGCTGTCTATCCGGTAATGATGGCTGAATATTGTGGCGCCGGTTTCGTCAGGATCTTTATCAAGTCGCTTTGGGTTCTTCCCTTCGTGATTCTTATCGGTATCTTCAATCCCATATTCGATCATAATCCGGGAATCAAGATAGCGGAGGTGAGCGTGTCGGCGGGATGGATAAGTTTCGTTTCCATCATCCTGCGTGGCCTCTTGTCGATGCAGTCGCTTATCATTTTAGGCTATATGGCCGGCTTCCTTGACATCTGCAGTTCGCTCAGGCGCATTCATATCCCGCGGATACTTGTCACCCAGCTTCTTCTTTCTTATCGCTATCTTAGCGTGCTGATCGAGGAGGCCCTCTCCATGCGGCGTGCCCGTCAGGCCCGAGGTTTCGGTTCGGATAAGCTCTCCCTCTCTCTTTGGGCCGCTCTTGTCGGCCAACTTCTCGTGCGTTCGGCCGACAGGGCGTCGTCTATCCACCGCGCCATGTTGGCGCGAGGGTTCGACGGTGTGCTCCCGCTTGTCGACCGCGGGCAATCCCCGGACAAGAATTCAATTCTGTTTGCAATCACGGTCTGTGTCGCCGTCGCTCTCCTCCGCTGGCTTCCTTTTGATTCTTGGTTCGGATTCCTAAATTTTTGATTTCGAGATGAGTCACCATTATATCAGTTTTGAGAATCTGTCGTTCAGCTACCCGAAGGGGCCTGAAGTGCTCCATGATATCAATCTGCGGATCACGCATGGCGAACGGGTCGCTTTGCTTGGATTGAACGGTTCCGGGAAATCTACTTTGCTGCTCCAGACCAACGGTCTCCTCTTTCCTTCGTCGGGAAGGGTAGTGGTAGGCGATGTCCCCGTGACAAGAAAGACTGCCCCGGAAGTGCGTCGGCGAGTCGGAATGGTGTTCCAGAATCCCGACGATATGTTGTTCATGCCGACGGTGGCCGACGATGTCGCTTTCGGCCCGCGAAATATGAAATTGCCTGAGCAGGAAGTCACTCGCAGAGTAAACAACGCTTTGGAGGCAGTCGGGATTCCTTCATTAGCCTCATCCCCCTCCTTCATGCTCTCGGGAGGACAACGGCGAGCTGCCGCCATTGCAACTGTCCTTTCTATGGAACCTGATATTCTTGTGCTTGACGAACCCTCGGCAAACCTTGATATGAGAGCCTGCAAGGCTCTCGTCAAAACCCTCTCGGAGTTCAATCACACGATTCTCCTCGCGACCCATGATCTCGAACTCGCCCGAAATCTGACCCCGAGAGCTATACTCCTTCACGAGGGGCGCATTCTGGCTGACACTTCTTTAGACGAAGCAATCGGCATTCTATCTCAACTTGCCGATTCACATTGATTTTTTTATTACCTTTGTATTCCTATGAAAGCTGATCAGATTAATATTCGAAACAAACGTGCTCGTTTTGACTATGAAATAACGGACACTTATACCGCCGGAATCGTTTTGACCGGAACGGAAATAAAGTCTATCCGTGACGGAAAGGCTTCTCTTGTCGACACTTATTGCTTGATTGAAAACGGAGAAGTTTGGGTAAAAGGAATGAATATCTCGGAATATTTCTACGGTTCATATAATAACCACGTCGCCCGGCGCGACCGTAAACTTCTCCTCACAAAAAAGGAAATAGCAAAAATCCGCAAGGCTGCGGAAGATCCCGGTTATACAATCATCCCTCTTCGAGTCTTTATTAATGAACGCGGGCTTGCCAAGATGCAGATTGGTGTCGGTCGAGGCAAGAAACAGTACGATAAACGTCAGTCAATCCGTGAACGCGAAGATAAGCGTGCGCTCGACAGAATGTTCAAGAAATAGGATGGCGAAAACGAAGAAAAGGCTGCTTGAACTGCTTGCTCCTGCGGCCGATAAACACGTGGCGTTTCAGGCTATTCTCCACGGCGCAGATGCTGTCTATATGGGAGCCTCAAGTCACGGTGCAAGAAAGAAAGCCGCCAATTCAATCGAGGATATCGCCGAGGTTGTCGCTTTTGCGCGTCCTTTCAGAGCGAAAGTTTATGTCACGGTAAATACTCTGGTTTATGAGTCAGAGATTCCAAAGGTGGAAAGTCTGGTCCGTGATCTCTATCGGATAGGGGTCGATGCAATCATCGTTCAGGATATGGCGCTCCTGAAAATGAACCTTCCGCCCATTTCTCTTCACGCCAGCACGCAATGCGACACGCGAACTCCCGAAAAGGCCCGCTTTCTTAGTGAAGTCGGCTTTTCACAGATTGTTCTGGCGCGCGAACTCTCGATTCCCGAGATCAGTCATATATGCGACTCGGTTGATGTTCCCGTCGAATGTTTTATCCACGGGGCGCTTTGTGTCAGTTATTCGGGTCGTTGTGCCGCCAGTCAGGTTTCGCTTGGCCGAAGCGCCAACCGTGGCGAATGTGCCCAGATGTGCCGGATGCCTTACACATTGAGGAATGGTAGGGGAGAGGTCCTCGAACGCGACAGATTCCTTCTATCCCTCCGAGATTTTAACGCTACTCGGAGTCTGCCTGAATTGGTCGAGGCCGGTGTCTCTTCCTTCAAAATTGAGGGACGCCTCAAGGATGCTGCCTATGTCAAGAATGTCACGGCCCATTACAGACGGCAACTTGATATGATCATCGCGGGCGCCCCTGATCGTTATTGTCGCTCCTCTTATGGGCAGTCGGAAATTACATTCTCTCCTGACCCCGCAAAAAGTTTTAATCGCGGTTTCACCGATTATTTCCTGGCCGGAAGAATACTTGGCGAAAGGATGGCTTCTCTCCGGACTCCCAAATCAATGGGGGAAGTCGTTTCCGACCCCAAAAGCCTGCATAACGGCGACGGAATTAGTTTTTTCAACGAAAAAGGGGAATATGTCGGTATTGGGGTAAATCGCGTGGAAGGAAAAAGAATAATTGGTTCCAAACCTTTCCGATTGCCTCCCGGAGCCGTTATTCATCGCACGTTCGACCGTCAATTTCAATCGGAACTCGATCGCCCGACAGCACGTCGCGTGATTCGTGTTGATATTGCTATTGATGAAGCCGGCGTAAGCGCTGTGGATGAACGTGGGGTAAAGGTGCGGATTCCACTTGACGTGGAGAAATTCCCTGCTCAAAAGCCAATGGATCCGCGAAAGGTCTTTTCACGTCTCGGCGACTCTGTCTATGAGCTCGTAAACTTCGTTAATAACCTCGACCCGAAAACTTTCATACGGGCATCCGAGCTGACGGCCCTGAGAAGACGTCTCGTCGACGAACTCGACAGGGCCAATCTGGCTTCTTATCCTGTCGAACTGCGCCGCAAAGAGAATCCGGAGGCTCTCTATCCGTCTGAGACTCTTGACGAACGCGACAATGTGGCCAACTCTCTCGCGCGGTCATTCTATCATGAGCATGGGGTAAAGAAGATTTCCCCCGCTGTCGAAGTGGCGCAAACAACGACAGACAGCAGGGTGGTGATGACCACACGCTACTGTCTGCGACGTGAATTAGGTTGTTGTCTGCGTGAATGCAAGGATAAGGAGAGGTTGAAACGTTTCGCTCCTCCACTTACAATTGCCACCGGGCCTCACACTTTTATGCTCTCTTTCGATTGCGAGCGGTGCGAGATGAATGTCGTGTCGCCCGGCAAGGAGTCGGATGCGACCGTATCCCGAACTTCCAAAGGATGGGCGAAGCGATAGAGAAGCGAATCCCTTAGTTCAACATATCGGGCCGTGAGTCGAATCACGGTGTCATTTTCTCCCTCCGTGAACATCAATGTTGTCTCGGGGGGATATTCATAATTGAGATTGGTTAACTTCTTGTCAAACCTTTCCGCCAACGCTAAAAGAGTCGCGGAATCGCGGGATGCTTTCGTTGAGTCCGTATATAGTCTGAGCAGCTTCAGACTCCGGCCATATAATTCGCGTGCCGGAGAGCGGTCGACCCCCTTGTTATTGTTCCGGCAGCCCTGAGCCGCCGCACACAACAAGAGCAACGAGCCGGTGATTGCAAGAATCTGCCCGCGCGGAGTCAGCTTAAAGCCCCCGTAGAATAATTTTCTCATTTCTCTTCAAGTTTATCCTTAAGAAATCTTGCCGTGTATGACCGTTCGCATTTCGCAACATCTTCCGGCGTTCCCGCTGCAACGACTTCCCCTCCGGAAGTGCCGCCGTCCGGTCCGATATCAATAAGCCAGTCGGCCGATTTTATCATGTCCGGATTGTGTTCGATTATAAGAACGGTGTTCCCTTTGTCAACAAGGCGATTGAGAGATTTGAGCAGTACGGAGATATCGTGGAAATGTAAGCCCGTGGTCGGTTCGTCAAATATGAAGAGAGTTCCGTCCGTATTTTCCTGTGCTATATAATAGGCCAGTTTGACACGCTGGTTCTCTCCGCCGGAGAGAGTCGAGGAGGACTGTCCGAGGCGGATGTAGCCGAGACCTACATCCTCAAGTGGCTGGAGTCTGCTCACGATCCTGCGCTCCGTGGCGCCGTCACTCTCCTTCAGGAATGCAATTGCCTGGGAAACGGTCATCTCAAGCATGTCGTGAATACTCTTCCCTCTGTAAAGCACGTCAAGCACCTCCTGTTTGAAACGTTTCCCGTGACAGGCCTCACATTCAATCTGTATGTCGGCCATGAATTGCATCGGGATGGTTATTGTCCCTTCCCCTTTGCATTCTTCACATCGTCCCCCGTCGGTGTTGAACGAGAAATGGCCCGGCGTGAAACCTAATTGTTTCGCAAGCTGCTGGTCGGCATAAAGTTTGCGGATCTCATCAAACGCTTTAAGATAGGTCGCCGGGTTTGAACGTGAAGAGGTGCCGATCGGATTCTGGTCAACAAACTCGATTGCCTTTATTTCTGACACATCTCCCCTTAAGGCTCGGTGAGCTCCGGGAGAATCCCCGGGTTCTCCTAAAGCACGTAGAAGTGATTTATATAACACTTCTTTCACCAAAGTAGATTTTCCCGAGCCGCTCACACCGCTCACGACCGTCATGACTCCAAGAGGAAATGTGACGTCAATATTTTTTAGATTATTGGCGGCAGCTCCTTCAACAGTGATGCTCCGTTTCCATTTGCGACGGCGTTTCGGAACTTCTATCTTGCGGTCGCCACGTAGATAATCAAGGGTGTAGGAGTCCTTTATTTTCTTATCTTTCAGGAGCTTTTTTAGGTTTCCGTGGCAGACAACTTTGCCTCCGAGTTCTCCGGCATCCCGACCGATGTCGACGATTTCGTCGGCTGCAAGCATTATCTCCTCGTCATGCTCGACAATCACAACAGTGTTGCCTATCTGTTGGAGTCGGCGCAGGACTCCTATCAGTTTCTCCGTGTCGCGCGAGTGCAATCCGATGCTCGGCTCGTCAAGAATATATAGCGAGCCGACAAGCGAACTGCCAAGCGAGGTCGCAAGATTAATGCGTTGGCTTTCTCCTCCCGATAGGGTAGAGGAGAGTCGGTCGAGACTAAGATAGCTCAGGCCGACTTCATTAAGAAAATGAAGTCGCTGACGAATTTCTGAAAGCAGTCGCTCGGCTATCTTCGCATCCGTGCTGTTCAGTTCAAGATTATCAAAAAATGCCGATAACTCATCAATCGGCATTCTCACGAGTTCACCGATATTTTTTCCTCCGACCTTTACATATTGCGTGTCTGAACGCAAGCGTGACCCGTTGCAATCCGGACATATTGTCTTGCCACGATAACGCGCCTTCATAACCCGGAATTGCATCTTGTCCTGTTGCGTATCAAGCCATCGGAAAAATCCGTTGATACCCTCCCATTGCGTATTTCCGTTCCAGAGAAAATCATGCTGTTCCTCGGTTAGCTCGTTATATGGAGTATGAATGGGAAAATTGAATTTTGGCGCAAGATGAATCAGCTTCTTCTTCCATGCCTGCATTTTTTCTCCATTCCAACATCTCACGGCATCTTGATAGACCGACAGCGTCGGATTTGGCACCACCAGATCCTCGCTGATCCCGAGCACTCTCCCGAAGCCTTCGCATGTAGGGCAGGCGCCGTAAGGATTGTTAAAATTAAACATCAGGTCTGACGGCTCCCTGAACTCCATGCCGTCGGCTATAAATCGCTTCGAGAAAAAGTGCTCGTGCGGTCCGTCCGAACTCCAAACCTTAATGATTGCTTCATCTCGTCCCTCATAGTAGGCTGTTTCAACTGAATCAGTAAGACGCGAAATCTCATCCTTTTCCGTCGAAACCGAAAGTCTGTCGATCAATAGTCGGTAGTTCTCCGCTTCCGTGGCTTGCCCGCCGGAAATAAGGTCGGATATATCTATGAAATCCCCATCCTTCTCCAATCGGGTATAACCCTCCTTCATAAGGATGTCAAGATGCTCGGTGAAACTCCGACCCTCGGGAAGGTGCAGCCGCGTTAGAACAGCAACGCGTGTCCCCTCCGGATAACTCTGAACGGTTCTCACAATATCCTCGATTCCATGTCGACGCACTTCCTCCCCGCTGATCGGAGAGAACGTATGCCCAATACGAGCGAACAACATTCGCAGATAATCATATATTTCTGTTGATGTCCCCACTGTGCTTCGGGGATTGCGGGTCGTTACTTTCTGCTCGACGGCGATTGCAGGCGGCAGTCCTTTTATATAATCGCATTCCGGCTTCGCCATCCGGCCGAGGAATTGTCGCGCGTAGGCCGACAGACTTTCTACATATCGCCGTTGTCCTTCGGCATATAGTGTGTCGAAAGCGAGTGATGATTTTCCCGATCCGCTGACTCCGGTTGTAACTATTAACTTTCCCAACGGAAGCTCGAGATCTATATTCTTAAGATTATTGACCCGAGCCCCCTTTATGATGATATTCCCTTCTTTCATGTCTATTTATTTATAACGTTTCCCAAGCCTCTTATCTTGTAAATCCGATCGCACTTATTCAAAAATCGGTCCTCTTTTGTTTTCCCCTGTTTCTTTTCAATTTTTTTTATTAATTTTATGTTTTAATCCTTATGTTATGATCACTGCTATCTTATCAATCATCGCCCTTCTTCTTGGCCTCGTCGCAGGCTATTTCTTCGGTAAGTCAGGCGCCGGAGCCTCTTCCGAATCCATCCAATCCATCAAGGAAACCTACGAATCGAACATCGCCCGACTTCAGACCTCACATTCAGAAGCAGTTGAGCGCTTCGAACAGACGCGGCGCGACGATCTTGCCCGCGTAGAGCAGGCCCATCGTGAAGATATCGACCGCTTGGAGCAGGCTCATCGCGACGATATTTCTCGTGCCGAACTGGCTCATCGCGTAGACATCGAACGTGCCGAGCAGGCTCATCGCGAAGACATCGAACGTGCGGAACTGGCCCATCGCGAAGACATCGCCCGCTTGGAACAGGCGAATAAGGAGGCTGCCGCCGCCCGTGAAACTTTCTATAAAGATTCCGTGGAACTTATGCAGGGTCGTTTCGATGAGACTGTCGCCAAAATGCAGGAGGAACTGAAAAATCTTACGGCCGACCTCCTGGCCCGACGCCAGGAAGAATTTAGCAAATCAAGCTCAGAATCTCTCGGAAAGCTGATGGAACCCCTCGAATCTACAATTCGTAAAATGAACGAGGCGGTAGCAGATAATTCTTCAAGACAGGAAAAACTGCGCGGCGAAATGCGCGCAAATATTGAGACAATCATACGCGAAAGCCAGCTGACTCGTGACTCTGCCGACCGTCTCGCCACGGCTCTCCGTAAAGGCACGAAAGTGCAAGGCGATTGGGGTGAAACTGTCCTCGTCGAGCTCCTCGAATCTCAGGGGCTTAAGGAGGGTATTCATTTTCATGCTCAGTCAGCTATCCGCAATGCCTCAGGTGAAACTGTCAGGACAAGTTCAGGATCTTCTCTCCGACCTGATATCACTCTTCACCTTGACCAGCACCGAGATGTCGTTATCGACTCAAAAGTCTCACTTTCAGCTTATCTCGACTTCGTTAATGCCGAAACCGAGGAGGCGCGTGCCGTCGCTCTCGCTAAACATGTGGAATCAGTCAGAAACCATGTCGACGAACTCGCAAGAAAGGACTACAGTTCATATTTTGTCGACACTCCCACGAAAAGCATCGGTTACGTTATTATGTTCGTCCCCTCCACTGCCGCTCTTCATGCCGCCACGAACACAGCCCCCGACCTTTGGCGAAAGGCTATGGAACGCAATGTCTATATCGCCGATGAACAGACTCTCTATGCCGCATTAAAGATTGTGGCCCTCACCTGGACTAATATTGCCCAAGCTGAGAACCACAAACAAGTTTTTGCTCTCGCTAATGAAATGCTCGAGCGTGTCTCAATCTTTATGGAGAAGTTCAATGCTGTCGGAGTCGAGCTCGAAAAGGCTGATAAGGCCTATCGTGAAGCCCAAAAGAAACTTGCCGATGGAGGCCAGAGCATTCCCGTCACCTGTGGGAAACTCGTTCGTCTCGGAGCTTCTGTCAAGCCAAGAAAGGGGGTATCGCCCGCTCAGCTCGGCCTGGATCTCGATTAGTCGAGCAGACTGTCCAACTTCCGGCAGATTCCTTCTTTGTCCATATTCTTCCCGATGAATACGAGCTTCTGCATCCTGTCGCCATATTCCGGGTCCCAATCGCGCATCAAACCGGGATCTCTCGCAAGCATCGCCTGAAGATCCTCCTCCGGTGCGGTCGCATACCAGCGACCGGCTTCCATAAGCTGCTTCCGGCTGCCGGCCTGCTCAAAAAGATAAGACATATCAGGATTCTCCTTGAAATAACATAATCCCTTTGTACGGATCACGCCCGCCGGCCACTCTTTCGCGCAGAACCAATCAAATTTATTGAGCGAGAAGGGCCGGCGCGCATAATATACGAACGTACTGATGCCGTATTCCTCCGCCTCTCCTTCGCCGTCATGATGATGATGGTGATGATGACCGTGTTCATGCTCATGTTCATGATGATGTTCATGCTCATGTTCATGATGATGATCATGCTCATGTTCATGATGATGATCATGCTCATGTTCATGCTCATGATGATGCTTTTCCCGGTCATGTTCCGATTCAAGTTCATCCAGAGGTGCCTCTATTTCGCGAATCCATGTTGCGGAGGTGGCAACATCCTCAAAATCGAATAGATTCGTATCTATTAGTCTTTCAAGCGGCACATTGCAATAATCACATTCTATAATCTCAGCCTTAGGCTGGATTGCCCGGATGATTCTTTTGATCTCATCCGCTTCTTCGCGTGTGATTTCAGAAATCTTGTTGAGGATTATGATATTGCAGAATTCGATTTGTTGGATGATAAGATTCTCGATATCCTCTTCGTCAAGGTCCTTGCGCATAAGCGACTCTCCCTTGTTGAATTCCTCTTTAAGGCGGAGCGCGTCGACAACAGTGGCGATACAATCAAGCCGAAGGTGTCCATCCTTCTCTTGTTCGGGAGCGAGTTGGGGTAGGGCGCAGACGGTCTGGGCTATTGGCTCGGGCTCGCAGATGCCGCTCGCCTCGATAACGATATAATCAAATATGCCGGCCGCCTTCAGGTCGCAAAGCTGTTTGACGAGGTCCATCTTCAGCGTGCAGCAGATACACCCGTTCTGAAGGGCAACGAGGGAATCATCATCATTCCCCACAATGCCCCCTTTGGCTATGAGGTCAGCATCAATGTTTACTTCGCCGATATCATTAACGATAACAGCAAAACGGATTCCCTTACGGTTGTTAAGAATTCGGTTGAGAAGAGTTGTTTTTCCGCTGCCGAGGTATCCCGTCAGCAGCAGCACAGGTATTGTCTTTTCAGTATTCATAATCAGTATATAGAATTATAACAATTCCAACCATGCTAAATAGGAATGTGGATCGCAATTTAACATCCAAAGATAGTTATTTTAACATTTCAACCCGATATTTACATCGACCCGATATTTACATCGACCGGATATTTACTATGCCCCCTAATCATGGGTCAATGTAAATATCGGGTTGTTAAAATATATGCAAATATAGTTAACTTTGG
>CAMWRW010000006.1 GCA_947176755.1 uncultured Porphyromonadaceae bacterium | reverse complement strand
ATGGGGCAGACTGTAAATCTGCTGGCTTACGCCTTCGGTGGTTCGAATCCATCTCTACCCACTCAAAATATTGATTGCGGAAGTAGCTCAGTTGGTAGAGCATTAGCCTTCCAAGCTAAGGGTCGCGAGTTCGAACCTCGTCTTCCGCTCCAATCAATTGCCTATGTAGCTCAGGGGTAGAGCACTTCCTTGGTAAGGAAGAGGTCGCGGGTTCAAATCCCGCCATCGGCTCCGATCCTCTCTCCGGACTCTCTCGAAGAAAGGCTGAGAAATTTTACAAAATCTATATAATAGCACAAAACTATGGCTAAAGAAAAATTCGAAAGAACCAAACCGCATGTAAACATCGGTACGATCGGCCACGTAGACCACGGTAAGACTACTCTTACTGCTGCTATCACGAAGGTGCTTGCAGAGAAAGGTCTCTCCGAGATGCGTTCATTCGACTCTATCGACAACGCTCCCGAGGAAAAAGAGCGCGGTATTACCATTAACACCGCTCACGTTGAGTATCAGACCAACAACCGTCACTATGCTCACGTAGACTGCCCGGGACACGCCGACTACGTTAAGAACATGGTTACCGGTGCTGCTCAGATGGACGGTGCAATCATCGTGGTTGCTGCTACTGACGGTCCGATGCCTCAGACTCGCGAACACATCCTTCTCGCTCGTCAGGTGAACGTTCCCCGTCTGGTTGTATTCATGAACAAGTGCGACCAGGTTGACGACGAAGAGATGCTCGAACTCGTTGAAATGGACATGCGCGATCTTCTTTCGCAGTATGACTATGATGGCGATAATACTCCTGTTATCCGTGGTTCCGCTCTTGGAGCTCTCGAAGGCGAAGCTCAGTGGGTTGACAAGGTTATGGAGCTCATGGATGCAGTTGATAACTGGATTCCTCTGCCTCCCCGTGATGTTGATAAACCCTTCCTTATGCCTGTTGAGGACGTGTTCTCAATTACCGGTCGTGGTACTGTTGCCACCGGTCGTATCGAGGCAGGTCGCGTAAAGGTTGGTGATGAGGTTCAGATCCTTGGTCTCGGTGCAGACAAGAAGTCTGTTGTAACCGGTGTTGAGATGTTCCGTAAGATTCTTGACGAAGGTGAAGCAGGTGATAACGTTGGTCTCCTCCTCCGTGGTATCGACAAAGACGAAATCAAGCGTGGTATGGTTATCTGCCACCCCGGACAGGTTAAACCTCACGATCACTTCAAGGCTCAGGTTTATATCCTGAAGAAAGAAGAAGGTGGCCGTCACACTCCGTTCCACAACAAATACCGTCCCCAGTTCTACATCCGTACTCTCGATGTTACCGGTGAGATCACTCTTCCCGAGGGAGTAGAGATGGTGATGCCCGGCGATAACGTTGAAATCGACGTTAAGCTCATCACTCCGGTTGCTATGGATAATGGTCTTCGTTTCGCAATCCGCGAAGGTGGCCGTACGGTAGGTTCCGGTCAGATCACCGGCGTAATCGACGATTGATATAGTTCAATCCTACATATCTAATGGGGGGTCTTCCCTGGAAGACCCCCTTAATACACGGGAATAGCTCAGTTGGTAGAGCACTGGTCTCCAAAACCAGGTGTCGAGAGTTCGAGTCTTTCTTCCCGTGCCAATTTTTGAAAAGATGAAACTATTGAATGATATTAAGGAATCTTATAACGAACTCGTTTATAAGGTTTCTTGGCCAACTCAGAAACAACTGGTTAATAGCTCGGTGCTGGTGCTGATTGCTTCCATCATCCTATCGGTGTTTATCTGGGCTGTTGACAAAGTTTTCTCTTTGCTGATGGAGTTAATCTACAGTATCAATTTCTAAAACCCTCAATGGCGGATTTCTATGGCTGAAGCTGAAAACGCAAAAGAATGGTTCGTTCTTCGTGCCATCTCCGGTAAGGAAGCAAAGGTCAAGGAGGTACTTGATGCACAAATCAAGAATACTTTTCTTGGTGATTATGTGTCGCAGGTACTTATTCCGACACAGAAGGTCTATGGCACCCGTAACGGCAAGAAAGTCGTTAAGGAGCGTTTGCTTTTCCCGGGATATGTGTTTATAGAAGCACATCTCACGGGTGAAGTCATATATGAGCTTCGCAACACGACCAATGTCATCGACTTTTTGAGGGGTCGGGCTAAAAACTCGGATCCCATGCCTTTGAGAGAAAGTGAAGTTAAACGTATGCTCGGCACAGCCGACGAGATGGTTACCCCGACCGCGGATACGGAAGAGGTTTACCTCGAAGGCGAGTCTGTGAAGGTTATCGATGGTGCCTTCTCAGGTTTCTCGGGCGTCGTTAAGGAGGTTAAAGCCGACAGAAAGAAAATCAAGGTCGAGGTCAAGATTTTTGGCCGTCCGACTGATTTGGAGTTGGATAATTCGCAGGTAGAAAGAGAATGACACCGTGAGGTGGTGTTACGCACCTTTAGTCATAATCATAACCTGAAACACAATCAATTAAAGTAAGTAAAACAATGGCAAAAGAAATTGCTGGACAGATCAAATTGCAGATTAAAGGAGGGGCTGCAAACCCGTCTCCTCCCGTAGGTCCCGCACTGGGTTCCAAGGGTATCAATATCATGGAATTTTGCAAGCAATTCAATGCCCGCACTCAGGATAAGGCCGGAAAGGTGCTTCCTGTTGTCATCACCTACTATACGGATAAGTCTTTCGACTTTATCGTAAAGACTCCGCCGGTGGCTGTACAGCTCAAGGAAGTTTCCAAGATCAAGTCCGGTTCTGCTCAGCCTAACCGTAAGAAAGTTGCTGAGATTACCTGGGAACAGGTCAAGACGATTGCTCAAGACAAAATGCCCGATTTGAACTGTTTTACGCTTGAATCTGCAATGAGCATGGTTGCAGGTACTGCAAGAAGCATGGGTATCACCGTGAAAGGGGCATTCCCTGAAAACAACTAATAATCTTCAAGAAAATGGGAAAACTGACAAAAAATCAGAAACTGGCTTTATCGAAGATTGAACCGGGGAAGGCATACACACTTGGCGAGGCTGCCGAGAAGGTAAAGGAAATCTCTTTCGAGAAATTCGATCCTTCTTTCGATATTGATGTTCGCCTGGGTGTTGACCCTCGTAAGGCTGACCAAATGGTGCGTGGCGTAGTTTCGCTCCCCAACGGTACCGGTAAGCAGGTGAGAGTGCTCGTGCTTTGTAATGCAGATGCCGAGGCGGCTGCCAAGGAAGCAGGAGCCGACTATGTTGGTCTCGATGAATATATCCAGAAGATCAAAGAGGGTTGGACTGACGTTGACGTGATCATTACTCAGCCTTCTGTGATGGGTAAATTAGGTCCGTTGGGTCGTATCCTTGGTCCTCGCGGTCTGATGCCTAACCCCAAGAGCGGCACGGTGACTATGGATGTTGCCAAGGCTGTCAAGGAGGTTAAGCAGGGTAAGATTGACTTCAAGGTTGACAAAACCGGAATCGTTCACGCTTCGATCGGTAAGATTTCCTTCTCTCCGGAAGCTCTCCGCGAGAATGCTAAGGAATTTATCTCAACTCTGATCAAGCTCAAACCGGCCACTTCGAAGGGCACATATATCAAGAGCATTTATCTTTCGAGCACTATGGGTCCCGGCGTGAAAGTCGATCCCAAGTCGGTTGCCGAGTAATTTTTAAACTACGACAAAGATGAAAAAGGAAGATAAAGCTATTATTATCGCCGGTATCGGCGACCAGCTGGCTAAGTACAGCTGTGTTTATCTTTGCAGCACTGCCGGCCTGAATGCAGAAAAAACAAGCGCTCTGCGTCGTCTCTGCTTCGGTGCTGACGTTAAGATGCTTTGCGTGAAGAATACGCTTCTTAAGAAAGCTATGGAGGCTTCTGAGACGGATTACTCCGGTCTTTATGACCTTCTTCACGGCGAGACTACTCTTCTTCTGAGCAACGTAGGAAATGCTCCCGCTAAGCTCATCAAGAAGTTCCGCGACAAAAAGGATACTCTTCCCGCGCTCAAGGGTGCTTATGTTGAGGAATCCGTTTATATCGGCGAGGATCAGTTGGAAGTCCTTGCAAACATCAAGAGCAAAAACGAACTTATCGCCGACGTTGTGGCTCTGCTCCAGTCGCCTGCGAAAAACGTTATCTCTGCTCTCCAGAGTGGCGCCCAGACTATTCACGGCGTGCTTGAAACCCTTTCCAACCGTTAAACAAACCCAAAGCAAAAATTTAAAAATACAATACGAAAATGGCAGATTTGAAAGCATTTGCAGAACAGCTTGTTAACCTTACCGTAAAAGAAGTTAACGAACTTGCAGAGATCCTCAAGAACGAATATGGCATCGAACCCGCTGCTGCAGCTGTAGCAGTTGCTGCTGGTCCCGCTGCCGGCGCTCCCGCTGCTGAAGAGAAAACTGACTTCGACGTAGTCCTCAAGGCTGCCGGCGCAAGCAAGCTCGCTGTTGTGAAGCTCGTTAAGGAGCTCACCGGTCTTGGTCTTAAGGAGGCTAAGGAACTCGTTGACGGCGCTCCCAGCGTTGTTAAGGAGGCTCTTCCCAAAGCCGAGGCTGAGGGCCTGAAGAAGCAGCTCGAAGAGGCTGGTGCCGAAGTTGAACTGAAATAAGTCAACCCTTACCATTGAATAGGTTAGGAACGCTCCGTGTGTGCGTTCTTAACCTATTTATTCACGTTTTTGCCGTTCTCTCCCCGCTCTGCCTTTCGTATGACGACGGCTTTACGTGTCCCCGAATCCCGGGTTTTCCCCTCTCCCCCCTATAACGGCCTTTTTTTTGACTGGCCGGGAAATGATCGGATTGTCGATCGTTTCATAGTTTGAATCAGCTGATGTTGGCTATCGACTTCTTTTTTTCAGGTTTATTCAAAACTATTCGGCAGGATTTCGATGGAGCTTCTCTCCGCGTAATCCCGCCTTTTCGCGCCTCGCTTTTGAGGTAATAAATAGTGTCGGCAGCCATTCGGCTTTTAGACTTTCACGTTCCCAACATTTTTTACAATGTCAGTAAATTTAACCGAGAAACCGCGTGTAAACTTCGCGTCGATTAAAAATCCGCTGCCCTTCCCGGACTTCCTTGAAGTCCAGCTGAAGTCGTTCAAGGATTTCCTTCAGCTCGACACGCCTCCCGAAGAGCGCAAGAATCAGGGTCTCTACAAGGTGTTCGCCGAGAATTTCCCGATCGCAGACACCCGAAATAATTTCGTGCTTGAGTTTCTGGATTATTATATCGATCCGCCCCGCTACAGCATTGAGGAGTGTCTTGAAAGAGGCCACACATACAGTGTCCCACTGAAGGCTAAACTGAAGCTTTACTGCACGGACCCTGACCATGAAGATTTCGATACGACGATCCAGGATGTTTATCTTGGTCCTATTCCTTATATGACCGATCAGGGCACGTTTGTGATAAACGGCGCTGAGCGTGTTGTCGTTTCCCAGCTTCATCGTTCACCCGGTGTGTTTTTCGGTAGTAGTGTCCACGCTAACGGTACGAAACTCTACTCCGCGCGTATTATCCCGTTCCGTGGCAGCTGGATTGAGTTCGCTACTGACATAAGCAATGCGATGTATGCCTACATCGACCGGAAGAAGAAACTTCCTGTTACAACTCTGCTCCGTGCTATTGGCTTTGAATCGGATAAGGAAATTATCCAGCTTTTCGACCTCGCTGAAGAAATTAAGGCCGACAAGAGTTCTCTTCAGGCCGTCATCGGACGTCGTCTTGCCGGTCGTATCGTAGAGCACAGTGTGGAAGATTTCGTTGATCCTGATACCGGTGAGGTGACCACTATCGAGCGTAATAATGTTGTGCTCGACCGTGGCGATGTGGTTTCAGAAGATAATATCGAGGCTATTCTCGCTTCAGGTGTCAAGACGGTGCTTCTTGAGAAGGAGAACGTGAATCAGAATGACTTTAATCTTCTTTTCAACACTCTTAAGAAAGACCCGGCAAACTCCGAACAGGAGGCTGTTACTTATATCTATCGCCAGCTTCGCAACGCCGATCCACCGGATGCTGCATCCGCTCGCGAAGTAATCCAGGGCTTGTTCTTCTCTGAAAAGCGTTATGACCTCGGAGAGGTTGGACGATACAGAATCAACAAGAAACTGGGTCTCGACACTCCGATGGATGTAAAAGTGCTGACGCGTGAGGATATCGTTGAGATTATCAAATATCTTATCGGCCTGATCAACGCTAAGAGTGAGGTCGATGATATCGACCACCTTTCCAATCGTCGTGTCCGCACTGTCGGCGAACAGCTTTATAACCAGTTCGGTATTGGTCTGGCACGTATCTCTCGCTCTATTCGCGAGAAGATGAATGTTCGTGATAACGAGGTGTTCAAGCCTATCGATCTGATTAATGCGAAGACTATCTCGGCTGTCATCAATACTTTCTTCGGCACGAACGCTCTCTCGCAGTTCATGGACCAGACCAACCCATTGGCTGAGATTACTCATAAGCGCCGTATGTCGGCTCTTGGTCCCGGCGGTCTTTCTCGTGAGCGCGCAGGTTTCGAGGTACGAGATGTACACTATACGCATTACGGTCGTCTTTGTCCTATCGAGACCCCTGAAGGCCCCAACATCGGTCTTATTTCTTCTCTGTGCGTTTACGCTAAGATTAATAATCTCGGTTTCATCGAGACTCCTTACCGCAAGGTTGAGAACGGCAAGGTCGACCTCAATAACGAAGATGTCGTTTATCTTACGGCCGAAGTAGAGGAGGGTCAGACAATCGCGCAGGGTAATGCTCCTGTAAATGATGACGGCACCTTTATCAATCCCACAGTGAAGGCACGTAAGGATGCCGACTTCCCGATTGTTCCTCCCCAGGAACTCCAACTTATGGATGTCGCTCCTATCCAGATTGCGTCAATCGCCGCATCTCTCATTCCGTTCCTTGAGCATGACGATGCTAACCGTGCGTTGATGGGATCGAACATGATGCGCCAGGCAGTGCCTCTGCTCCGCAGTGAAGCTCCTATTGTCGGTACCGGTATCGAAGGCCAGCTCATTCGCGACTCTCGCACTCAGATTATGGCTGAGGGTGAAGGGACGATTGAATTCGTTGACGCTACTGTTATCCGAATCCGCTACGACCGCACTGAGGATGAGGAATTCGTTTCCTTCGAATCTGCTGTCAAGGAATATAAACTTCCTAAGTTCCGTCGCACGAACCAGAGCACGACCATCGACCTTCGTCCGATTTGTCGCAAAGGCCAGAAGGTAAGCAAGGGAGATATTCTGACCGAGGGTTATTCAACTGAAAAGGGCGAGCTCGCTCTCGGACGTAATCTTAAAGTTGCTTTCATGCCATGGAAGGGTTACAACTATGAGGATGCAATCGTGCTTAACGAGCGTATGGTGCGTGAGGATATCCTTACGTCTGTCCATGTCGATGAATATACGCTTGACGTCCGTGAGACCAAGCGCGGTATGGAGGAGCTTACTTCCGATATTCCGAATGTGAGCGAAGAAGCCACAAAGGATCTCGACGAACGCGGAATTATTCGTGTCGGTGCTTATGTAGTGCCCGGTGATATCATGATCGGTAAAATCACTCCTAAGGGAGAATCAGATCCGACCCCTGAAGAGAAACTTCTCCGTGCAATCTTTGGTGACAAAGCCGGCGACGTGAAGGATGCTTCTCTGAAGGCAACGCCTTCTCTGAAGGGTGTCGTGATTGGCACAAATCTGTTCTCGCGTGCAACTAAGAAGAAGGGTGCAAAGAACAGCGCTAATGCCCAACTCCCCATCATCGATGAGGAATTCGAGGAAAAGCAGGCAGACCTTCTCAATGTCATGGTTGACAAGATGCGTACTCTCTTGAAAGGTCAAACTTCCGCGGGAGTGAAGGATTACATCGGTTCTGAGATCGTGCCTGAAGGAAGCAGTTTTGATCATGTCGATTTTGCTACAATTGACTATGAAACTGTGAATAACTCCAACTGGACTGACGACGAACGCATCAATAAAATGGTCGGTGAACTAATCACCAACTATATGCGCAAGTCGAAAGAGATTGACGCGCAGCTTCGCCGTAAGAAGCTCGACATCACCATCGGCGACGAACTTCCCTCCGGAATTATGCAGATGGCAAAGGTCTATATCGCGAAGAAGCGTAAGATCGGTGTCGGCGATAAGATGGCAGGTCGCCACGGTAATAAGGGTATCGTGTCGCGCGTGGTTCGTCAGGAGGATATGCCCTTCCTTGAAGACGGTACGCCGGTGGATATCGTTCTTAACCCTCTGGGTGTGCCTTCGCGTATGAACCTCGGGCAAATTTTTGAAACCGTGCTCGGTTGGGCAGGTCGCGAACTTGGCGAGAAATTTGCTACTCCTATCTTCGACGGTGCTTCTCTTGATGACCTTAACGAATGGACTGATAAGGCGGGCCTTCCTCGCTATGGCAAGACTTATCTCTACGATGGAGGCACGGGCGATCGTTTCGACCAGCCTGCTACTGTGGGCGTGATCTATATGCTTAAGCTCGGCCACATGGTTGAAGACAAGATGCACGCTCGTTCGATTGGTCCTTATTCGCTCATCACCCAGCAGCCTCTCGGTGGTAAGGCGCAGTTCGGTGGCCAGCGTTTCGGAGAGATGGAGGTATGGGCCCTCGAAGCATTCGGTGCAGCCCATATTCTTCAGGAAATCCTTACGATCAAGAGCGACGACGTCGTTGGTCGTTCGAAGGCTTACGAAGCAATTGTAAAGGGCGATCCCATGCCTAATCCCGGCATCCCCGAATCGCTCAACGTGCTCCTCCATGAACTCCGTGGTCTCGGCCTGAGCATCACTCTCGATTAAAAACTGAATTCCGGCCCTCTTTCCGGTTCCGGCGTGTCCGAAGCCGGAAAGGGTGTCGACCCAACATAGAAGGAACAACATGGCTTTTAGAAAAGACAATAAGATTAAAAGCAACTTCTCGAAGATCACCATCGGCCTCGCTTCTCCCGAAGAAATTAAGGAGAAGTCAAGTGGCGAGGTGCTCAAGCCCGAGACGATCAACTATCGCACTTACAAGCCTGAACGCGATGGTCTCTTCTGCGAAAAGATATTCGGCCCGGTAAAGGATTTCGAATGTCATTGCGGAAAGTACAAACGCATTCGCTACAAAGGCATTGTCTGCGACCGTTGTGGTGTGGAAGTGACAGAGAAGAAAGTGCGTCGCGAGCGTATGGGTCATATCGAACTCGTCGTTCCCGTCGCCCACATCTGGTATTTCCGTTCCCTCCCCAGCAAGATCGGTTATCTACTCGGTCTGCAGACCAAGAAACTTGACGACGTAATATATTATGAACGTTACGTCGTGATTAATCCGGCAGGCGTAAAAGCTGTGCCCGATTCTTCGACCGCTTCCGAGCCGGTTGAACTCAAGCGTCTTGACCTCCTTACGGAGGAACAATATCTTCGCATCCTCGAAACGCTGCCTGAGGGTAACGATCAGCTCGAAGATGGCGATCCTAATAAGTTCGTTGCCAAGATGGGAGCCGAGGCCATTTACGACCTCCTCTGCAGCATTGATCTCAAAGCTGAGGCTGCCAATCTGCGCGAAATTGCAAACACCGACGGTTCTCAGCAACGTAAGACAGAGGCTCTAAAGCGTCTCCAGGTGGTAAATTCGTTTATCGCATCTGCCAACCGCAACCGTCCGGAATGGATGATTCTCAAGGCCGTGCCCGTTATCCCGCCGGATCTTCGTCCTCTTGTGCCTCTGGATGGTGGTCGTTTCGCAACGTCCGACCTTAACGATCTTTACCGTCGTGTGATCATCCGTAATAATCGACTCAAACGTCTTATCGAGATCCAGGCTCCTGAAGTGATTCTCCGCAATGAGAAGCGTCTTCTGCAGGAAGCTGTCGACTCGCTGCTTGATAACAGCCGCAAGTCGTCGGCTGTGAAGAGCGATGTTAACCGCCCCCTCAAGTCGCTTTCCGACTCTCTTAAAGGTAAGGCCGGTCGTTTCCGTCAGAACCTTCTCGGTAAGCGTGTCGACTATTCCGCCCGTTCGGTTATCGTCGTTGGTCCTGAGCTCAAGATGCATGAGTGCGGTATTCCCAAACTGATGGCCGCCGAACTTTACAAACCGTTCATTATCCGCAAACTTATTGAGCGCGGATATGTCAAGACTGTAAAGAGCGCTAAGAAAATCGTCGATCGTAAGGAAGCCGTTGTCTGGGATATTCTCGAACATGTGATGAAGGGCCATCCGGTTCTTCTCAACCGTGCTCCGACGCTTCACCGTCTTGGTATCCAGGCATTCCAGCCCAAGATGATCGAAGGTAAGGCTATCCAGCTCCACCCGCTCGCATGTACGGCATTCAACGCCGACTTCGACGGCGACCAGATGGCTGTCCATCTTCCTCTCGGCAACGAGGCTATCCTCGAGGCTCAGATGCTTATGCTCGGTGCGCATAACATTCTTAATCCTGCAAACGGCGCTCCTATCACCGTGCCTTCTCAGGACATGGTGCTCGGTCTTTACTATATCACCAAGCTCCGTCCCGGAACAAAGGGTGAAGGCACGATATTCTACGGCCCGGAAGAAGCTGAGATTGCATACAATGAGGGTAAGGTAGACCTTCACGCTCCTGTTTCGGTATATGTTGATGATATCGATAAGGATGGTAATCCTGTAAAGATAATCAAGGAGAACACTTCCGTAGGTCGCGTTTTGTTCAATCATTATGTACCCAAGGAGATCGGTTATGTTAACGAGATTATCTCGAAGAAGTCGCTCCGTGGCATCATCGGTAACGTGATCAAGACCTGTGGTGTGACCCGTTCGGCTCAGTTCCTTGATGATATCAAGAACCTCGGTTATCGAATGGCGTTCCGCGGCGGTCTGTCGTTCAACCTCGGAGACGTCATCATCCCCAAGGAGAAAGAAGAGTATGTGGCTGAGGGACACCGTCAAGTTGAAGAGGTTCGCGCAAACTTTGCGATGGGTCTCATCACCCCGACCGACCGTTATAATCAGACGATTGATATCTGGACGGCTGTAAATAACAAGCTCGCTTCTACGCTGATGAAGCAGATGGAGGAAGACCAGCAGGGCTTCAACTCGGTCTACATGATGCTTGACTCCGGAGCGCGTGGTTCGAAAGACCAGATTCGTCAGCTTTCCGGTATGCGTGGTCTTATGGCCAAACCGCAGAAAGCAGGTGCAGAAGGTGGTCAGATCATCGAAAACCCGATTCTTGCCAACTTCAAGGAGGGTCTGTCAGTGCTCGAATACTTCATCTCCACTCACGGTGCGCGTAAAGGTCTTGCAGATACCGCTCTTAAGACTGCCGACGCCGGTTATCTTACTCGTCGTCTTGTTGACGTTGCTCATGATGTGATCATCAATGAAGAGGACTGCGGAACGCTGCGTGGTCTTGTCTGCACGGAAATCAAGAACAACG
Source organism: uncultured Porphyromonadaceae bacterium (assembly GCA_947176755.1). Taxonomy (GTDB): domain Bacteria; phylum Bacteroidota; class Bacteroidia; order Bacteroidales; family Muribaculaceae; genus Lepagella. Next base: position 50,906 of record CAMWRW010000006.1, on the reverse strand, counting down.
AGGAAGTCGTGGCTTCTCTTTCCGAGCGTATCCTCGGTCGCGTTTCTGTCCATGATATCGTTGATCCTCGTGATGCCGACCGCATCATAGTCAAAGCCGGAGAAGAAATCACGGAAGCCGCTTGCTCGGCAATTGAGGATGCCGGTATTGAATCGGTAGAAATTCGTTCGGTGCTGACCTGCGAATCCAAGAAGGGTGTCTGCGCGAAGTGTTACGGTCGAAACCTTTCGACCCATCGTATGGTCCAGAAGGGCGAGGCTGTCGGCGTTATCGCCGCTCAGTCAATTGGCGAGCCCGGTACGCAGCTGACCCTCCGTACGTTCCACGTCGGTGGTGTCGCCGGTAACGTTGCTGCAGTCAAGGATGTGACTACGCGTCACGGCGGTCGTCTGGAAATTGATGAGCTTCGCACGGTCAAGGATAAGAATGGTGTTGATATCGTGGTTGGGCGTATGGCCGAAATGCGAGTTGTCAATCCCGAAAACGAGATGGTCCTCATGAATGCTAACATCCCTTACGGTTCGAAACTTTACTACGGTGACGGAGCGATTGTGGAAGATGGCGCCATGATTTGCGAATGGGACCCCTTCAATGCCGTGATTGTGGCTGAGGAAGGCGGTAAGGTTCGCTTTGAAAATATGGAAGAGGGTATCACGTTCCGTATCGAAGCTGATGAAGCCGCTTCTATTCGCGACCGTATTATCATCGAGTCAAAAGACCGCACGAAGATTCCGAGTGTACAGTTCCTTGATAACGAGGGCAACGTTACGCGCACATATACTCTCCCCGTAGGAGCCCACCTTCTCATCAACGAAGGTCAGGAAATCACTCCCGGTGAGGTATTCGTAAAGATTCCGCGTGCATCCAACTCTGCGGGTGACATCACGGGCGGTCTGCCTCGTGTCACCGAGCTCTTTGAAGCCCGCAACCCCTCGAATCCCGCTGTGGTATCCGAAATTGACGGTGAAGTTAAATACGGCAAGATCAAGCGCAACAACCGCGAAATCTCCGTAACTTCGAAACTTGGCGAAGAGAAGAAATATCTTGTTCCTCTGTCGCGTCAGCTGCTCGTTCAGGAGAATGACTATGTGCGCGCCGGAACGCCCCTCTCTGACGGAGCGATCACGCCTGCCGATATCCTCAATATCATGGGCCCCACGGCTGTTCAGGAGTATATCGTAAACGAGGTTCAGGATGTCTATCGCTCACAGGGTGTGAAGATCAACGACAAGCACTTCGAGGTTATCGTTCGCCAGATGATGAGAAAGGTCAATGTGATCGATCCGGGAGATACTCGGTTCCTTGAGCAGCAGATTGTCGACAAGCGCGACTTCATGGCCGAAAATGACTCTATCTGGGGTAAGAAGTATATCATTGACGCCGGTGATTCCGAGAATTACCGTGCCGGTGAAATAATCACTCAGCGTAAACTTCGTGATGAGAACTCTGCCCTTAAGCATAAGGACCTTCGGACGATGACTGTACGCGACGCTATGCCTGCAACCTCCGAACAGATTCTTCAGGGTATCACGCGTGCTGCTCTCCAGACTTCAAGCTTCATGTCGGCTGCTTCCTTCCAGGAGACAACCAAGGTGCTCAACGAGGCCGCCATCAACGGCAAGACCGACACGCTCGAAGGCATGAAGGAGAATGTGATCTGCGGTCACCTGATTCCTGCCGGTACGGGTCTGCGTGAATACCAGAAGATTGTCGTGGCTAATAAAGAGGAGCTCGCTCGCATGCAGTTCACTGACAATCCTGAGGAAGTCCTCGATGTAGAAGCCGTTGAAGTAAACTGATAAAGTTATGAAGATTCCTTAATTCCCGGAATCTTCCATAATTGACAATATTATTCCGCAAGGAAAGATATGAAAATGAGAAGCCGGAGCGCACGATGCGTTCCGGCTTCTCATTTTCATATCTGATGTTAAATAAAAAAAGAAAGGACGGCCAACACGGTCGCCCTTTCCCGATTCCACTATAAACTATATCTAACTAAACATACTCGCATTCAAACTTCTTCACAGAATCTTGAATGCTCTATCCATATTGCTTTGTACCTATAGAACGTCTTGCCGTGGGGATAGTTGTCGGCATTTGATTTCTTTAGTTCTGTTTAAACTTATTTTAGTTTCGTTAAAACCCCGCCCCACAGGAAAATTGTGGAGCGGGGTCTAAGATCTTTGTTTCTGTTAATACTGCGTAAGCCTGCTTGAGAGAACTGCTTATTCGATGTGGGCCGATAGGGCTGCTGCCGTGATCATTGCCGGAGAGTCGGGCTCCCCGGATTCTTTTTCTCTCAGGATATTCAATAACTCAGCTGCGTCCTGTCGGCGTTTTAACACCCGAAACGCAAACATATCGGCTTCTTCTCGCGTGCGCACTTCTGAACCCTTCTTGATACATTCCTCCTTAGTCAAAGAGGCCGGATCGTAAAGATAGCATGCAAGAAGTCGCGATTCCCTGACATCCGAGTCTTTCCATAACTGTTCCGCGATATGATTTCGCTCGCTCTGAATTTTTCCTGCGATTGCTGCAATCTGAGGCAAATTCAACCCGAAAATCACTTTATGAGGGTAGCCGGCACGTCTGAGCGTGTCGGCTACCATTCCATTACGATATGCAAAAAAGTCTTGCTTGATTTCTTGGATTGTCATCCCTTTATTTGCGTGTGAGAGGGGAGTAGTCGCGGCTCAGACGAAGCATTTGCTCCGTGTAAGTCTCCGGCCATGAGATGGTGATATCGGTGATTTCCCCTGCTGAATCATAATGCGGAGTATACACCGGATTGATGAAGCCGCGATAGGGGGGAATGTCGAGGGTGGCATAACGGTCGAGCACCTCCTTGTGGAGTTTCTGATCAACCTTTACTGCATATTCTTGAACGAGATCATTCCCAGCCTTATAATCGCCCTCACTCTTTATCTTCTGAATCAGTCCGAGAAGCTCTCCTATAAGGGAACGCATCTTTTCATAATCGTTGATGCGAACGTAAGTTTTTCCTCCGCGCTTGATCAATTCAGCAACATCCTTGCCTCCCTTACCTTTTTTCTTACCGTTTTCAAGAACCCAGCGGGCAATCAGCTGGCGATTGCGCATGTGGGCTTCCTCGACATCCTTGCCGGGTTCGATTCGGTTAAGTTGTGTCATCAGGCCATTAAGCATATATTTATAATACTCGGCCTTGTATGCCTCCGGATTTTCAAGTATGCCAAGTTCCAGGAGCTTGGGGTCTGCCAGATAGTAGAGTGCAAAGAGGTCGGCGCGGGCCTCCTCAAGGGTTGCTCCGTTCTCTTTAAGAGCATCCTGGTCAACGCCGGGGAGGAGTTGGCCGGAGGCGTGGCCGAGACATTCGTGGAGGTCTGTGTGAAGCATATCGGTGACATAAAGCCAATCCTCAAGAAGTTTTGATGTCTCGGGGTCAATAACGAATTCTTCGTTGAAACCGTTGCCGTGAGAAGCCATATCGTAAGCCTCGGTGATGTTCTCGATCGTCACAGACTTCGAGCCATGTTCTGCACGTATCCAGTTTGAGTTGGGAAGGTTGATTCCGATTGCCGTGCTGGGGAAGGCGTCACCGCCGAGCATCGCCGCATTAATCACCTTTGCCGATACACCCTTCACGTTCTGTTTGCGGAAACGGGGATCAACCGGAGAGTGATCCTCGAACCATTGGGCGTTGCTTGAGATTGTCTCCGTGCGTGCGGAAGATTTGGCATTCTTGAAATTCACGTATGATTCCCAGCTGCCGGTCATTCCGAGAGGGTCGCCATAGCTTTCTATGAACCCGTTTACGAAGTCGACATCGCAATTCGTGTCTTCCGCCCAGAGAATGGAATATTCGTCAAAGAGACGCAGATCTCCCGTGACATAATAATCTATAAGTTTGGTGATATAGGCCTTCTGAGCTTCGCTTTCTGCAACCCCCTTGGCCATGTCGAGCCAGTAGATGATTTCAGCTATTGCAGGTCCGTAAAGACCGGTCAGCGTATAGCGCTGCTCCTTAATTTTTCCATCTTCCTTGACAACGCGTGAATTCAAGCCGTATGATACGGGGCGCGGATCAGAGGGATCTTTCATCCCATTGTAGAAGGCCTCGACCTCCGCCTGCGTCACACCTTCTCCGTAGAGATTGGTGGCTGAGGTCAGGATCACATCCTGAGATCCATCCTGATTAACGCGTTTGGCCATAACGGAAGGATCGAAAATAACGGGCACCAAAATATCCATCATCTGCTCCACACTCTGACCCTTTGCGGTCGGAACGAGTGATTCCGGAAGGGCTGCAACCTGGGCGCGGAAGAAGGTCTCGCTGAATTCAGGCTGGAATTTGTCGGTAGAATAATGGTGATGGATTCCATTGCCGAACCATACCTGCTTCAGGTATTTCTCAAATGCTTTGAAATCCTTATCTTCACGTGACCCCTTGTAATTGGTATATATATTTTCAAGAAGTTGACGAATTTGAAGATTGTAGCGGCCATTCTGGTCCCAGATAATATCGCGACCGGCCTGGGCAGCCTGCGTCAGATAATAGACCATCTTTTTCTGGTCGAGAGAAAGACGGTTGAATTCAGGCACTTCATAACGCAACACTTCGATGTCGGCGAAGCGGTCAGCATGGTAGTTGAAGTTAGGGTCTTCTGCAGCACGGGCGTTCATACCGCCGAGTGTGCCGAGCAAAAGCGCGGGAATGATTTTTTTCATGTCTTATCAGGTTAGGGTTAGAGTTATTCAACTTCAAGCACGAGTCCCTTCAGGTATTCTCCCTCGGGATGAGCTATGTCGATAGGATGGTCTGCGGGTTGGGAGAGCTGGTGAAGAATCCTCACTTTCCTTCCCGCTTTAACCGCGGCGCTGAAAACAGCCATACGGAACATTTCGCGAGTGATTGCCTGCGAACAGGAAAATGTGAAGAGGATTCCTCCGCTACGGATTTTCTCAAATGCCTTGGTGTTAAGACGTCGATAGCCTTTCAAGCCGTTTGCGATTGCCGAGCGGCGTTTTGCAAAGGCGGGCGGGTCGAGGATAATCAAGTCGTAGGCATCCTTTTCCATCTCCGCAAGAAACTTGAAGGCATCCGTGTCGAATGTCTTGTGACGCGTGTCGCCGGGGAAGTTCAGCTCCATATTGGCGTCTGTGAGCATGGTGGCCTTCGATGAGGAATCGACAGAATCCACTGAAACTGCTCCTCCGCGCATTGCATATACCGAGAATCCTCCCGTGTAACAGAACATATTGAGCACACGTTTCCCTTTGGCAAATTTCTCAAGCAGGGCGCGGTTTTCACGCTGGTCGACAAAGAACCCGGTCTTCTGTCCCTTGAGCCAGTCAATATTGAACTGCAAACCGTTTTCAAGCGCTAAATTGCCGTCAAAACTTCCGATCAGATATTCATTCTCGGGATCAAGGGCTGCTTTGTAGGGGAGCGTGGTCTCGCTCTTATAATAGACGTTGCGGATTCCTGCGCCCGAAAGCCGCGTGAGTGCATCGGCAATGGCGCGGCGTGCGAAATGCATCCCCGCGGAATGGGCCTGCATCACTGCCGTGTCGCCATAGATATCTACAATCAGACCGGGTAGGAAATCTCCCTCTCCGTGGACAAGACGGTAGCAGTTGTTGTCTTCGCGAATAAGCCCGAGTTGTCGGCGAAGTTCCATCGCACTTTCAAGACGATGGTAAAAGAAATCTTCCGGCAATTCAGAAGAGTCGAATTCAAGAATTCTGACTGCGATACTTCCGATTTGGAAATGGCCCGTTCCCATCACGTTTCCCTCAGAGTCGACCACGGTCACCGTGTCGCCTTCTTCAAGATCATCAGGCATCGACGCAATTGCGCCCGAAAACACCCAGGGATGTCGACGAAGGAGGGATTCCTCCTTGCCGCGTTTAAGTCTTATGATTTTTTGGTCTGCGTTCATCGTCATTATTTGAAGAGTCTCACAATGTCCATGCCGTTGGCATAGAGAAGTAGTAACAACAGAAGAATCATTCCCGTCATCTGAGCGCGTTCAAGGAATTTCTCGCTCGGTTTCCTGCGAAAAATCACTTCGTACAGGAGGAACAACACGTGACCTCCATCAAGCCCCGGAATAGGAATTATATTCATGAAAGCGAGCGCAACCGAGAGGAACGCCGCGATATTCCAGAACGCTATCCAATCCCATTTCTCAGGGAAAATTGCCCCGATCGACCCGAAACCTCCGATGCTTTTTGCGCCCTCCTTGGTGAAGACCATCTTCATCGATTTTGCATACGCCACGAGTTTATCTGTGCCCATCTCTATTCCCCGAGGCACGGAATTGAGCAGCGAGTAATGGATTTCTTCCGATTTGAAGAATGAAGCCGGATTCAGTTCGATTCCGATTCCCATCTTGGAGTTGTCATTAAGTCTGACCGGAAGGCGGAGCGTGTCGCCTGCATTATCAAGATTCAGGAGTTTGCCGTGAGAATCCTTTTCTTTGGCGGCTCTGCGGACGACGCTGAGTGTCACTGTCTCATTCTCGTGGCCTTTGAGTGTGGTGAGGAATTGAGTTAGAGTGGGAGTGGCTGTCGAATCGATGGCTATGATTTGGTCGCCCTCCTTCAGACCTCCCTTCTCAGCCCCCTCTCCGGGCGCAATCTGGGTCACAACTGTCGGAATCCTGTAGGCCATGAAATAGACTGCGGCCGTATCGCTCTTGGCCTCATTATCAAGATTGAAGATGAATTTATCGGGAATCTGTATGTTCACCGTATCTTTCCCTCCGCGTAGCACGGTCACTTCTTTGGCCTGCGCCATCAGCATTCGGGCTTCCGCCGGATTGTCGAGTGCCTTCCCGTCGGCAAAGAGTGGAATATCCCCATTATGGAAGCCGGCTTTACGAGCTTCGCCTGAATATTCCATACCCATTGTCGCTTCCTTGAAGGGCACATATTGTTCTCCGGTGGCATATACGATGCCGGCATAGATAAGAATGGCAGTAAGAAAATTAAAGAGCACGCCGGCTATCATTATTAGCAATCGTTGCCATGCCGGTTTAACCCGAAACTCGTAGGGCTTTGCCGGCTGCTTCATGGCTTCGGCATCCATCGATTCGTCGATCATACCCGAAATCCGGCAGTAGCCGCCAAGCGGAAGCCAGCCGATACCGTACTCTGTATTGTTCCAGAAACGCTTCCATCGCGACTGTGTCTTCTGTTCCTCATATTTCGCATCTGCACGTCTGCCGCGAATCTCCGCTGCCGCGCGGTAAGCCTCTTCGGCCTGCTTCAGCTCTTCGTGTAGCTTTTGCAGTTCGGGACTATATGGAACGTCGGGGGATTTCCCTTTCAGACGGTCAAATATTGAGCGGCGGTCGGTCTCTTTCTCCTTTTCCTTTATCTTTTCAGTGAGGTCGGAAATCCGGGAATAGGCCAGGTCGCATGCCTCCTCCTCTTCATCCTCGTTTTTCGCATCTTCGGAAAAATAGCGTTTTCCATTCAGACCGCCGACATAGCGTCCCGGCTTCCATTTGAAAAGAGAACGAATAGGATTGAAAAATATATAGAACTTCTCAACTCGCACACCAAACATGCGTGCGAACAGAAAATGACCGAATTCATGAATAACGACCAGCAGAGATAGCGCAAGTATAAGCTGGGTCGCTTTGATGAGAAATGTTTCCAATAGTAAAAAGATATATTAATTAAAGAATGGATTGTCTTGCGGATGTCTCTGAATTCTGTTGGCGATTGCCTCAGCTCTATGCGTGGCTTCATGATGACATTCCTCAAGGGTTTGCAACGTCAATTCGCTACATTCCGGAATATCCTCCAATCCGGTGGCAACAAGCCAGGGAATGTCGACAAAACGAATGTCTCCGGCCAGAAATCTTGCAACAGCCACTTCGTTTGCCGCATTCATGACGCATGGCGCGAGCCCTCCCTGCTCGGCGGCTTGATATGCGATCCGAAGAAGAGGAAATCTATTCGTGTCAGGATGTTCGAAAGTGAGTGATGAATATTGTTCGAGAGTCAGACCGGGTCGTTTTGATTCCAATCGGGTAGGGTATCCGAGGGCATATTGAATGGGAAGGTGCATGTCGGGCACACCGAGCTGAGCCTTTACCGACCCATCAACGAACTCCACCATCGAGTGGACAATCGACTGCGGATGCACGGCGACATCAATGCGCGACGGCTCGATGTCGAAAAGCCAGCGAGCCTCGATCATCTCAAAGCCCTTGTTCATCATCGTTGCCGAATCGACAGTGACTTTGGCCCCCATATCCCAATTTGGATGACGGAGGGTTTGTTCCCGGGTAAGTTCAGGAAATGTTTCTCGCGGCGTGGTGCGGAAGGGGCCTCCGCTTGCCGTAAGAATTAATCTGCGAATGGTGTGGTGGCTCTCTCCCTGAAGACATTGGAAAATTGCGGAATGCTCGCTGTCAACGGGAAGGAGCTTCGCTTCCGGAATCCTGCCAAGCATTCGGGAGATTAGCTCGCCGCCGACCACAAGCGTTTCCTTGTTTGACAAAGCGATTGTCTTGCCGGATTCAATTGCCCTTATAGTGGGAAGAAGTCCGCTGTAGCCAACCATGGCCGTGACAACAATATCTGCTTCATCTCTTCCTGCAGCTTCAGCAATAGCTTCCGAACCGACCTCGACACGAATGCCGGTGCCGAATAATTCATTCTGAAGGTCGGCTGCGCCGCTCTCGTCGGCAATCACCACTATAGATGGCGCGAATCGCCGCGCCTGTTCGGCGAGCAACTTGTGATTGCGTCCTGCAGTCAGCACTTCGGCCCTGAAACGCTCCGGATAAGAAGCGATTATGTCAAGTGTCTGTGTGCCGATGCTGCCGGTGCTTCCTAAAATGGATATCCTTTTCGGTTCGGTGTTCACGGTGGGGTGGTTTTTAGCTGACTTAATTCTGCAAAGTTAGCAAAAATTTCTTTAAGACCCGGTTCCTCCGTATTTGTTAGGGTTGGCGTCGATATATTCCGCGGGGATTAGAGGAATCCGATTATGCCACATCCGGAACGTAATCTGACGTTTTCCATCCGATTTTGCGTGGGGAGCGAAGGCGATAGCTTGGCCGGCGAAGACCTCGTCATCAGTGTCAACCAGAGGTTGGTCAAGCTGAGAATATAAAGAGATGAATCCGCGTGGATGCTGAATCACGATGTTATATCCCTCTCTCTTTATATCATACGTGCAACTGATCACACGCCCGTCGGCTACGGCAAGTATCGGACTGTGTCCCGACGTAACTATTGTGGCCTCCTGCCGGTAGCGGGTGGATCCGAGAATGATTCCGTCCGGAGCGACAGGTAAAAACATCATTCCGTCGGCTGCCAGCGGTGCAAGCACAGAAATATTATAGCGTTCCCGTTTCTCCATTTCTGTCATGAATCGGCTTTCGCGGGGAAGGGCTGAGAGAAGAGAGTCTCCATCCGGACTCATCCCCCGCGGGAGGAGCGAATCGGAAGGTAGGGGAGGTTCCGACTTGCGGTCAGGGTCGGATATGCGTAGATAGTTGTCGATAAATGCTTGATTGACCGCGTATGCTTCTCTTAAAGAGTCAAGACGAAGAAGATTCTCTTCGGATGCCGCACGCTCGGATTGCTTCATATATCCGGGCAGCAATCTGTGAAGAGGTGTAATCATCACAAGAAATGCCGCTGCCATGAGAAAGAAAATTATGCCTGCAACGCATATAGCAATAAGTTGAGGAAGAGTAAATTTCCATGTAAACCTCGTTGAGAGATGAGATTCATCATCGATCCGCAGGGAATAACGGATAAATTTCTGTTGAGACTTCTTGCGTCCTGAGATAGGCTTCATGAGAAAAAACGATAGGATATCCTTGCTCTTGTTACTCCGGAAAAGTTCCTATTATTAAGGAGTAGGTAAATAATGTGGAGTGTCAGGCTGTAAAAGATTCAGCGAAGTTAGCCAAAAATGAACTTAAAATCAAGAAAAACATAGATGTTAATTTGCAATGTTAAAAACTTTGACTAATTTTGCACGGTGAAACACACGGTTAAGAAGTGTGAAATCCAATTCTCCTCCTGCATCCGATAAGGTTCGATTGGAAGATGTTTTCAAATAAATGCTCCGGAAAATGGAGGAGGAGAAGAAAAAAATAATCGGTTGAAAAAGCTTGCTTATTAGACGATAAATAATGCATGGCGTGTTGGTTATCAGTCGATTATCTATAGGGTTCATTCCTTGGTCGGAAATGTTTCAGAATAAAAAAGGCTGTCCGAAATGTTAAAATCGACGAGTCGTTAAAACCGATTAATAGATTTTAACGTTAAACTATCAGAAATAAAAAAATCAAACTATTCTTAAAAATTACAGTATGAAAGCTAAGAATCTTTACTACGCAATGGCCCTCTGCGCCGGCACGTTCGCTTTCAGCAACGTTGCAAACGCACAGGACGTGTTCGTTGACGATGCAGTGACAGTTACCGAGTTCACTTGCGACAACACGAACCACTATTTCTCCAACTGGCGTAACAACTGGTGGATTGAGCTCAGCGCCGGTGGTAACCAGCCCCTCGTGGAGCGCGGTACTCTTAATGAGGACAGAGCCTACACTCCGGTTGAAGGCAAGAAGTGGACTGCAGTTTACAGCGTCGGTTTCGGCCGTTGGGTATCCCCCTACTGGGCATTCCGTCTGAAAGGTTTCTACGGTAGCCTCCATTGGGACGCTCCCACCCTCGCAGCTCCCAACGATGGTTGGACTCACTCTCGCCACGCAGGCATCCAGCTTGAGGCTATGTGGGATATGTTCAACTCTCTTGGCGGTGTTAACAGCAAGCGCGTATTCTCCATCCTTCCCTTCTTCGGCTTCGGTGGTGACGCTAACTGGAACTTCCATCGCGAAGGCGGCGGTGCTCCTGTAGCTAACAACATCCTCCGTGAGAAATTCGCTAACAACGAGGATTGGAAGAGCGTACAGTGGACACTCCCCGTATCTGCAGGTCTCGAATTCCGTTTCCGTCTCGGCAAGTATGTAGACTTCTTCGCAGAGGCCCGCGCAATGTTCTACGGTGATAACTGGAACAACTACGCTAGCGGTAACTCCATCGACTGTCTCGTTTCCGCTATGGGTGGTTTCAACTTCAACATCGGTGGCCGTGGCTGGAACTCTTTCAACGAGTGCAGCTATGTTAGCCAGGTTGCAGCTCTCAACGGTCAGGTTAACGACCTCCGCGCTCAGCTTCTCGCTTGCGGTCAGGAAGTGGCTGCCCTCCAGGCTCAGCTCCCCTGCCCCGAACCCGTTGTTAAGGACTGTGTAAACGCTCCTCTTATGGCAACCGTTCGTTTCACCATCAACAGCGACGCTATCCTCCCCACCGAAGAGGTTAACATCTACAACATGGCTGAATGGCTGAAGGCTAACCCCAACGAGAACATCAAGATCGTAGGTTATGCTGATAAGGATACCGGTACGAGCGAATACAACATGGCCCTCTCAGAGCGCCGCGCAAATGCAGTTGCTAACGCCCTTACTACTCAGTACGGCATCAACCCCAACCGTTACACTGTTAGCTTCGACGGCTCTGACGTACAGCCCTACAGCACTAACGACTGGAACCGTATCGTAATCTTCACTCAGAAGTAATCTATTTCGATAGACCAATAACTTGGAGGTCCGACCTTGGGTCGGACCTCTTTTTTAATATGGACAAATATGTTTATAAACATTAAATATTTTTTGTCGTAAGTTTGGCCGTTTTATAGAAAGTTTGTAAGTTTGCAACGGAATCACTTGACAGTGGCCTCCGGGCCATTTCGACAGAATAACCTAAAGTCTAAATAAACTATCATGAACATTAACCAGATCATGGCCGACCTTGAGGCCAAACACCCCGGTGAAAAAGAGTACCTCCAGGCCGTAAAAGAAGTTCTTCTCAGCGTAGAGGAAGTTTACAATCAGCACCCTGAATTCGAAAAAGCACGCATCATCGAGCGTATGGTAGAGCCCGATCGCATCTTCACGTTCCGCGTAACGTGGGTTGACGACAAGGGTGAAGTGCAGAACAATATCGGCTATCGCGTACAGTTCAACAACGCGATTGGCCCGTACAAAGGTGGTATCCGCTTCCACGCATCCGTTAACCTCTCAATCCTCAAATTCCTCGGCTTCGAGCAGACGTTCAAAAACGCCCTCACGACCCTCCCGATGGGTGGTGGTAAAGGTGGTTCTGACTTCAGCCCCCGTGGCAAGAGCGACGCTGAAATCATGCGTTTCTGCCAGGCATTTATCCTTGAACTCTGGCGTAACCTCGGCCCGGATCGCGATGTTCCCGCAGGTGATATCGGCGTAGGTGGCCGCGAAGTAGGCTACATGTACGGTATGTATAAGAAACTTGCTCGCGAAAACACAGGAACATTCACCGGCAAGGGTCTTTCCTTCGGCGGTAGCCGCATTCGTCCTGAAGCAACAGGTTTCGGTGCTCTCTACTTCGTTGAAAGCATGCTCAAAGACCTCAATACCGACATCAAGGGCAAGACTATCGCTATCTCCGGCTTCGGTAACGTTGCCTGGGGTGCGGCTACGAAAGCTACTGAACTTGGCGGTAAGGTCGTGACTATCTCCGGTCCTGACGGTTACATCTACGACCCCGCAGGTCTTGACGCTGAAAAGATCGACTATATGCTCGAACTTCGTGCTTCCGGCAACGACGTTGTGGCTCCTTATGCTGATCGTTTCCCCGGCTCAACTTTCTTCCCCGGCAAGAAACCTTGGGAGCAGAAAGTCGACATCGCTCTTCCCTGTGCTACTCAGAACGAGCTCGCAGAGGCTGACGCTAAGGCTCTGATTGCAAACAATGTTCTCATGGTTGCTGAAGTTTCCAACATGGGTTGCACGGCTGAGGCTATCGATACGTTCCTCGCCAACAAGACTCCCTATGCTCCCGGTAAGGCAGTGAATGCAGGCGGTGTGGCTGTTTCCGGTCTTGAAATGACTCAGGATGCTGAACACCTCCAGTGGAGCGCTGAAAAGGTTGATGAAATGCTTCACACCATCATGCTTGACATCCACGACGCTTGTGTTGAATACGGCCGTCAGGAAGATGGTTACATCAACTACATGAAGGGTGCTAATATCGCCGGCTTCCTCAAGGTTGCTGACGCTATGATGGGCCAGGGCATTATCTAAGAAATATCAGATATAACCCAAAATAGAGGAGGCGACGTCCAAGACGTCGCCTCCATTGTTTTCGGCTGTATAAGAAATATGATGACTCTTGTCGCGGGGACAGAAGTCCTGTTATGTCAGTTCGGCACGCGTAACAAGGGCAAGGATTTCTCCCGTGTCCGACACGATATGGTTGGCATTGGCGTCGGTGAGTTCCGAGACGGGACGGAATCCCCATGTAACTCCAGCTGATTCTATGCATGCCCGGCGTGCCGTCTCCATATCCACAGCTGAATCTCCGACGTATAATACATCGTTCTTTGGGGTCGGATGTTTTCCCAACACTTCAAACACTATCGATGGGTCCGGTTTCTTACTCCTGTCCGCGCTTTCTCCAAGGACGGCCACAAACGGAATCTCAGGGAAATAATGGCTGATAATTTTTTCTACGGCTGCCTGATACTTATTGGAGGTCACGGCAACGGCTACTCCCATATCGGTCAGTTGGCGCAGAAGTTCGCGAATCCCGGGATAGGGCACGGTTAAATCCATCGCGTGATTATCGTAGTATTCCCTGAACAGTTTCAGTAAGGTCTCGATCACTTCCGGGGAAGCATCCGGAGCTGCCCTTTGCATCAGCGTCCGGACCCCGTTGCCTACCATATAGTTGTAAGAGGGTAGAGGATGTTCGGCATACCCGAGCGTTTTTAAAGCATAATTACACGCATTCCCGAGGTCTGCGATAGTGTTCAACAGAGTTCCGTCAAGATCGAATATCACTAATTTTTTCATTGTTCAAGTAAAGTTTCCCTATCCCCGAAATGCAAATATAACTATAAATTGATAAATACCGAAATCGGGCCATGCAAAATTAGACTTTACTTTGCTCTTCCGGCTTTAGAAAGGATAGCCTATCGAGAAGTGGAAAGCATGGTCACGTCCCCATTTGGGATGGATAAGAGGCCAGGGTTCGCGGTTAATGGCCGGATTGTGTGCTTTCATGCCCAGATCGAAGCGTAGAAGAAAATAGCTGAAGTCAAATCGGACTCCGATGCCGTATGCTGTGGCAAACTCTTTGTAAAATGAGTTGAAATGGAAAGTACCGTGAGGTTGGGTTTCATAATCGCGAATCGTCCAGATGTTACCGGCATCCATAAAAAGGGCACCCTCGATTACCCAAAAAAGTTTGGCTCTATATTCCAGACTTGCTTCAATTCTTATGTCGCCGCATTGATTGATGAAATCATTCACTGAATTCCCCGTCGGGAAGCGACCCGGACCAAGAGTGCGGACCGACCATCCGCGAACCCCGTTGGCACCTCCTCCATAGAACCGTTTCTCAAATGGAAGAATCGTTGAGTTTCCGTAAGGGACTCCGACTCCTAAGGCTATATGCCCGGCGAGGGCGTGACGTCGGTTGAATGAATGAAGATAGTTGAGTTCCCCTTCTGCTTTCACATATTGAGAATAATGGATTCCAAAAATCTTATATGGATCCGTACGGAAATTGCGTCGGGGATTGATGATTTCACTAAGCGCGAAAAGGAGATTCCCGGCAATTTCTGCGTTTGCGCGCACGGTGAACACATTTTTTTGCAGATGATTGTTCCACGGCGATGTCGTGCGCTTGTCGGTGTAATAGAAATTGAATCCGGCCCGCATGATGAAATGGTCCTGATAGCTGTATCTCAGCAGTGGATTATCCGGAGCAATCTGGTCGATGAAGTTATTTGTCGATTTGGGAAGATACACATAATTGATATCAATAGGCGTAAACTGATATCGGTAGCGGGATCTTCGTTCCGACCATTTATAATTCCATCCTATCGTGGAGATTATTCGTGTATATTCCGGACGCTCCTGATAATTCATCGATAGTTGCAAGGATGTGGTGGCGTTAATTCTCCTCTTGAAACTCTCTTTCAGCAGAGGGGCTTCGAATTTCGGGAAAGTCAATCCGAGGTCAAGACTATATTCCGTTGCGCGGTTATTGATGAATCCTGCGAGGTCGCCCGAGATTGCTTCGTATGAAGCTCTTATTCGCGCCGACAGGATTTCTCCGCCGTGGCCTATATTGCGATGGGAATAGTTCAAACCGAGGGCCGCCCCGAGGTCTCCCTCGGAGTTCGTTCCTTCCAGTTCTATTGAGACTGATTGGCTGCGGTCGGATGTAAGCATGATATATGCATCCAAAAGGCCCGTATCACCAATTTCTCCGGCAGGCATAAACTGGATATTGGTGAATTTTAGAATCTGCATCCTCGATAAAGCAGAGTATGTCTGCGATACATGTCGTTCGCTGTATGGTTCCCCGGCCCTGATGTAACAGCAATCGTAGAGGGTCGATGGTCTTAGAAGGTGTTTCTTATCTGCATACAGAACTTCGATGTCTCGGTATGTCACGGAGTCCGCAGCAACAAAATGTCTTGGCCCGATTGTTGTTGCCGGGTCATATCCGACAAGAAACTTTACCTTTTTTACTATGTAACGCTTGTGTGTTTCAAGAAGGATTGGAGTGGCTGCATGAGTTCGCGGAGGTCTGACTGTCATCGTCAGGTTCACGTCATGAGACCCTTCCGTCGTGTCGGCATTAAATGTTATGAATTGTTTATTGAATGCCCAGTAGCCGCGGTTCTGCAACCTTCCTGTGATCCATTCCCTTTGGACCTCAAGCATGGTGCGATCAAGGCGTTGGCCCGGTTGCACGGGAAACCGGGCAGAATCCCGCATCACGAGATTTCGCATCGTGTCGTTGGGGAAAACGTAGTTGATCGAAGTTATTACATGGGGTTCTCCTGCATCCAGTTTATAGACAAGTCTGATTTTTTTCTTGTCAGGGCGAGGAAAGGAATCAACTTCAACTTTTGCTCCAAGGAATCCTGCATTGCTCATCGCCTTGAGCAACTGGGCCGCATCAGTAGCAGTCGCCTCAGGGTCGTATATCACGGGGGGTTCCCCGAGAGATCGAATCCAGCGATTCCATTTGCTCGTGCTGTCGGAGCCACTCATATTGTAGACTCCAAGGCGGAGTTTGGCAAGATAGAAAAACTTATTGTTCGGACGCTGGCGCACGAATGATAGCATCTGCTGTTCGGTCAGTGTGCCTGTCGTATCATTTATACGGACCTTTACATCATCGAGCAGGTATTTCCCGTCGGGCACATAGCGTGTGCTTGAGCAAGAGGTCGCCAAGATCATGAGTATTCCTATGGCGACGACCGTTACGATATTGTAAAAGTTTTTGAAAATCATTCTGTCTTCTTCCCGAAAGAGGAGTCTATTTTTACGAGTGTGCAGGCCACGAGGGTTGCGCCGCATGCCGCCATAACGACCCAGAAAAAGTTGATAAAGCCTTGAGGTCCGGGGAGCCCGAAAGGATTAAATTGTGCGAGGCCGTTATGTATATGGCCGGCGAACATTCCCGGAATCATCATCCCGAGAGCCATGAAGGCTGTGCAGAATGCATAATGAGAAGTCTGACTCTCTCCTCGGCTGAAATATATCAGATAGAGCATGAAGGCCGTGAATCCGAATCCATAGCCGAATTGTTCGATGCCGATAGCCGTGCATATAACGGGAAAGGAGGAGGGTTGGACCATAGCCAGCCAGCAATAAAGAATGCACGGGAGCGACAGAGATAAGGCCATGGGCCAGAGCCATTTTTTGAGCCCTCCTCGTGAAATTGCGATTCCTCCGGCAATTCCTCCGGCAAGCAATGCCACCACTCCGACCGTGCCGTTTGCAAAGCCTATCCGTGCTGTCGACAATCCGAGTCCGCCCTCTGCCAAAGGAGCCGCCAGAAACGGCTGAACCATTTTGACGCACAACGCCTCCGGCAACCGATATAGAAGCATAAACGCAAGCGCTCCTGCAATTCCCGGTTTGCGGAAGAATGTCACGAAGGTCATCCCGAAATTCTTGATGATACCTGCAGCAGAAGTTTCCGTTGCCGGACGGTCGGAGGCCGCCCGAGGCATGAACCTATAGTGATATAGAAAAATCAGTAAAAAAAATGCTGAAAGTATAGAAAAAACCGCGCTCCAGGCAGATGCCGGCGAATCACAGCGCGTTTCAAACCAGCCCGCCATCATCACGAGTCCTCCCTGTCCGATCACGCTTGCTATGCGGTAGAAAGTCGACCTTACCCCGACAAATGCTGCCTGATCATGGGGGGGCAGTTCAAGCATATAATAACCGTCGGCGGCAATGTCATGTGTTGCCGAAAAGAATGCCATCAGCCAAAAAAAGCAAAGCGTGGCTGAAAAAAACATTGAGGTCGGAAGCATAAAAGCTACTCCTGCCATCGTCACGGCCAAAAGAAATTGCATCGCGAGAGTCCAGTTTCGCTTAGTAGAGAAAAGATCAACGAAAGGGCTCCAAAAAGGCTTGATAACCCACGGGAGGTAGAGCCAGCCGGTAAAGAAAGCCATTTCAGCAAGCGGAACGTTAAGTTTCACATACATCAGCACCGTCAGGACATTGACTGCGAAATATGGAAGGCCCTCGGCGATATATAGCGTCGGTATCCAAAACCAGGGAGATTCTTTTCCGGGACGTTTCCTCTTCCCTGCTTTAAGAAGCGGGGTAGCAGACTTCTTCATAAATTTCTTTTGCTTTTGTGGAATTCATTGCTTTGAAGTCTTCCTCGCGGGGAAGAATAAGAATTCCGGCAATATCAATCGCCCCCGGACTGACAAGCATTTTCCCCGGAGCCGTGCCGAAGCATTCGGGCCGATGTGCCCGTCGAGGAACGACGACAGCGCGAAGCGTTCGTCCATCCATCCAGAAGAATGTGTTCATCATTTTATATGAAGGCAGTCCGGAGTCCGGGTCTGTCCCCCCTAAAGAGGGGAGGGCGCTAAGAGCGGCCATCCCTTTCGCATCGGGGGAAATTACGGCTGAAATGAATGAGAAAGGGAGTTCCACGCCGGCATCTCGCGACAACATGAGCCCCGGGCGCTCGAGAGGATGGATCGTTTCGGCGACACGCAACAGTGGAAGTTCGCTTTTTAATACGGCCTGTGCGTGCTGATGGTCAGGCGCAGACGCACCTGATTTCGCCCCGTTATAAAATATCGCCAAATCAGGAGCCTGCTCCGCCATGGCAGCCATGTCGAGAGGAAGGGCCGCTTGAGGCCTATGTTCTTTGCACGCTATCGTAAAATGGACCGGAAGAATCGGAAACGGGTTCACGAGCAATTCCCATTCTTCAAGCCAGGGAAGAGAGAACTGTTCGGAAGGTCGATTTTCAGAGCATAGAAAACACTTCCTTTCCGATATTGACTTGGCGTCGACGGAAGCCCCGGTGCTCCCTGCGCGTCCCGGATTCCATTGGGAAGCTCCCTGCAATGATCCGATTGAAAGAGGTTTGCGCCGCGTGCTTGACAGTCGTTCGTAGTTTGCTTTTGCCAATGGCCAAAGCTCCAGCTGAGCTTCGATTATATCATTGATAAGCTCAGTCGGAAGGCCTCCTTTCAAAACCCCTGATAAATCTCTGTCAAAGCGAGCCATCCCCGTCAAATCCTTCATCTTCGTCATTAAATTCATCCTCGTCGTCATCATCCGAAAATCCGAAATTCAGTTCATCATCATCTTCCTCATCGTCCTGTGAAAGATGGTCGAATACCGACTGGATTCCATTGGGGCCGAAAAGCATCTCCTGCCATGTCGGTCCGTTCTCCTTCCGACGTTCATGATTTTCCCGGACACGCGCGATTATCTCAATCGAGCGGACGCAATCTTTATAATAATTATGTTCATTTTCTTTTTCGACGGAAAGATCGGCATCCGAATTGCCTTCCCAACGGCGACATAGATAAAGAGACTCGTAGATACGGCCTATACGATAGGTTCGGCTTATGCGAAGCGCCATAGCGTAGTCCTCCCCGTAGCTGACATTCGGGAAAAGAAACTGGCGTGCAACGGGAGTGAAGAATGCTCTCGGCGCTCCGAACCCATTCACACGAAGTGCATTGTTCGGACCGTTATCGTCGCTCCATTCGCTATGGGTTATATCTTCCGCCAGAAGCCTCTTGCCGTCGAAGTCGACAAGAGTATAGCTTCCTACGACCATAGCGTAATTCCCGCTCCGGAATTTATCTATAATTTTCCGGAGAGTATCTTTCGAGTTATAGATGTCGTCCGAATCGAGTTGGACGGCAAATCGGCCACATTCAGGAGAGAGGAGCGCTTTGTTCCAGCATCCGCCGATACCGAGATTCTCGTCCGCCGACACCTTTACCACGACAAGGCGTGGATCAAGTGCTGCGGCAGCCTCGAGTTTCTCGCGCGTGCCGTCGGTCGAGTCGTTGTCAACAACAATCACGTTGAAATTGAAATCAGTTTTCTGTGAAAGCGCCGACTCGACAGCATCAAGAATTGTCTGCGCACGGTTGCGGACCGGGATAATCACCGAAGCCTCCACGGGAAACGCTTCCGAGTCATAATCCACATCCTCCCGTTCGGGATTGACAAGTCCGTTTCTCGACTTGAGGTAAGTCGTAAAAATCTCCTGATAATGGCGCTGGAGAAGTTCACGGTCGGCCTTGACATAATCGTGCTGACGGTCGCCGCTTTTACGAAGATCGCAGGCCCGGGCCGTATACAGATATTCCGGAACCATCGCAATCACCTTTCCCGAGGATATCTCGAGACGAAGGATATACCATTGAGCTTCCACCGGAATGTCAGCAATGGACTCCTCGCTGATCGATTCAGTCGTGGCGATAACGTCGGAGGCATTGAGAAGCACGACAGGACCGAAATTGAAATCATCCCGTATGGATCCCGGTTGATAATCGATCACAGGGTGATTCTTAAGCGAACCGTCCGGAAGCCGCTCGCGGTAATAGCAATATGTTATGGTGGCGTCTATGTCGGATGCCACGTCCGTGAGTCTGTGGAGATAATTGGAGTCGAAATCGATCTCACGGTCATCGAGAATCACGGCAACGTATTCATCGAGTGGTGAGTTAAGGATTTGTTCGCGTAGATGGACGAGTCCTTGAAAGCGTATTGTTTGCATATTATTTGGTGAGATCTTTAAACAGACGTCCGAGGAGGTCAGGTTCGGTGATGGTTTCGAGTGGAACGGAAATAGTCGTAGCTTTTCCTTTGCCGTAAGAATGTTCGATTCCTGCCGGGCGTCCGGAATCCGCAAAAGTGAGCACTGTCCGTGTACGGTCGGAGCTGACGGGTTCGAGCACATCCGGTGTTTCCACAATATAGTGGTGTTCGTTGAGAGTAGCCGAATAGGGGATTACGCGTCCATCGGAGGTCCGGAGACGTCCCCCTTTGCTACGGTCGGTTTCCCCCTTAGTGATTCCGAGCACGTCGCGCGCAAATTTCCGTTCTTGAGAATCTGAACGCATGTCGTAAAGCTCTGTCGCTACAAACTGACCGCTCACGACGAGATGGCCGCCGTCGACAACATATTTGTCAAGTTTCTTTACAAGTTCGTCGGGGAATGCCGCATATTTCACGCCCTGCTTTCCGGAGGGGCCGACGACTGTGCGTTTCTGCTTGCCGAGAATGAGGTCAACGACAGGGTAGTCTGAGAGTGACACCTTTCCATTTTCGACGGCTGCCGCCGACGCGCTTACGAAGCCATAACCGGCTGCCGCCGCGGCCGCCCCGTGGACTGCCACAAAGTCAAACGTATTGCCTGCCACAACCTGCGTTGCATAATTCATATTGGAGCGACCGAAGCCCTCTCCTGCTGATCGGCGGAACTCCGTCTGATAGCCTGAGAAAGAGATGTCTTTTATGTAAGGCACACCGAAATCGGATTCGGCATCAAAGCCTGCATTGCCGTCGTTGGAGAAATGGTCCGGACCGCTGATGCGGGTGAATCCATTGATAATTAAGGCTGTCGGTTGTCCGGCCTCAGCCAGTTTGAGCGCGAGGGTTTCCGACGGGAAGGATTGTCCGCCTTCGTTGGCAGCAATTATTCGGAAAGAATGGATTTCATGGTCAGCCACGCGTATATCAAAATGAGTGCTGTGGGTTTCGGCAATCTTGTGGAAGCCAAGATCGTCTGCCGTGCGCTCCATGATAATGTATTTGTCGGCCTTTGCAGTCGGCTCAAGGGGGTCGGGGGTCGGCTGCCACGATAACCTGTAGATTCCTTTCTTCGTTTCCTTAATCATGAAATCACGCGGGGGGAGGGGCTGTATCACGAGCTCCCTGTCCTTGCGTTGAGCCAGGAAGCGCGCTATGCCTTTGTATATCGCGCGGCTGACAGTAAACCGGAATGTCGGGTCGAGTCCATATTGCATATCGGCATAATTCTGGTGGCTCATCAACTCAATCAGGGTTGTCGGCACCTCAGGCACCCTCGCTTCGACATAACTCTTGTCCCACATCGAGCGCCTTGTCCAGCGCGGTTCATATTGACGGCGGATATCATTCGTGATCTGTTGCATGACCATATCTGTCAGCATTCGGGAATTGATGCGAGGCGTGCCGTCGCGGTAGGAGGCTCCGTTTTGGGTGAAATAGATTCCCAATGTACCGACAAAAGAATCATCGGCACGTTTGCCGGCATCCGTATGCAATGCGAAAACGGCATCGACCGGAATGTTGAGACCTTCCTGTCCGGGGAGCACTCGCGACCCGCCGGCAAGATAATTGACCCAGTGGCCGCGGCTCGTGTAATCATCCTTGTAATCGTCGTTTCCGTGATAGGGGGAATAGACATACTCCGGGAAACCTGCCCAATGGAGCCAATAGCGTGCGCCTTCAAGGAATCGGGGCATACCCGATGTGCGGAACACGGGGGCCGGGCCTCGCTGGGTCGCTGATGCAGGAGGATTCGGACTCTTCTTTTCTTGATTTAAGTCGTTGTCGGCCTCATCAAATTGGTCGCTCGATTCGCCATCCGAGTCGTCATCAATATTTTCATCCTCATCCTCCTCGTCCTCCTCGGCATAGCCCGAATCTTCGTCCAAAGGTGTTGAAGGATCATAGTAGACATCCGCGCGTCGGGGCGAACGTGCGATATTTCCCATTCCTCCTCCGATTTTCACTGCGTCGGCCGTAACAATCGTTCCGGCTTCTCCGGACGTAACGTTGGAGAGGGTCACAATCGGCTCCGTGTCGCTATATCCTTCTTCGAGAGGGAACGTGCCGAGATATACCCATGTGGAACCGCCCATCTTCTGATTAACGATGAATTCCTTCGACCCTCCTGAATAATTTACGGTATATCGTGCGTCAGTGGTGGAATTGGGAAGAGTCTTATAGCTGACATAGACAGCATATTCGCCATCGGATGGAATGTCAGCATACCAGCCGGCAAGCGATTCTCCGCCTCCCTTTTTCACGGTCGTGGTCTGCCGGTAGGTGCCGTTTTCAAATGGATTCTCAGTGTCTCTGAAATCAGGAAGATCGTAAATAAATCCTTCATATTCACCTGTGGTCCAGGCCCGCGTGCCGCTCTTTTCCCGATAGTAGGGTTGTGAGTAAATATGGCCGTCGTCGTTCGTGTCGTTGTCAACGATGACCTCAACATTGTTCGTGTCGCGTTCGCGGGGAAGAAGCACGTAAGCCCCGGCGTTCTCAAGCATCGGAACAAGGAAAGGGAGCACGTAACCCATAGGGTACATATCCTCTACGGTCTGAAACAATAATGGACGCTGCCATTGCCAGCTTCCGTTCTTGTAATAGCGGCCGTGGGAATGCCATAAGGCGATAATATCACGGTCCATTCCCTTGGCGGTTGAAGCCAGGGGGTTCACCTCCGACACGAACATAGGATTGCGTCGGTGTTCGGCCGGTAGTTTGTCGACTTTCGTGATATAATATGCAAGCGACTTCCCTCCGACGTTCAGGGCCACGTGGAAATTGGATATGGAATCGGGCAGCACACTCCTCACAGTACGCTGCAACGTGTCGATCAATCCGTTGGTGACGGGAAGATATGTGAAGTTCTCGTTAAGGCTAACGATTGCCGACTTTCGTCCTCGGTCGGTCTTAACGCTGTTCACGCGCAGTCCTCCGGGATTGAGATGCTCCGGGATTCTTTCAAGCAGTGCCCGGTTGACGCTCATAGTCAGCGAGTCATATTGCGGTTGCTCGGCGGGAGGTGCTTTATAGGTGGTCTTTGCCACATTGTTCTTCTTTCGTGTCGTCGACGACTTTAGCTTATTATTTTTTACACGGCCCGACTTTTTTTTGCCTGAAGTATTCTTTTTCTTTGACGTTCCGGCTTTGGATGAGCTATTTTTTGAAGAGCTTTTCTTTGACGATTTCTTTTTCGAGGTCTGAGTCGTGGAGGCTTTGCTCTTCTTGGGAGCTGCCGTAACATTTCCTGCCCCCAAGGCTATGATGGAGGCCGCAAAAAATATATATAGTGCTTTATGCAGTTTCATAATCTTTTTTTAGATTCTCCGGGAGGAATTGGTTTCTCCTTCCGGTGTCGCTGTTGTTAATACAGTGCCTCGTACGCAGCCGCAATCTTTTTCCATGTGTAGCGGTCGGCCGCAATTTCTTTCAGGGAGTCGGTGCGGAGATCTCCGCTTGAAAGAAGATTGATAAGGCTCGCTCCGTCGGAGAAATAACGTGCTTTGCCGAATGTGGACTCCCTATTGTAAGCAACATCGAAAGCCAGCACGGGAGGGTCGAGGAACATCGCTTCTACAAGCGATGGATTCGTTCCTCCGGCAGAATGACCGTGAAGATAGACGGCGGCATTCGATCGGAGTGTGAATAGTTTTTCCGGGTCGTAGGTTGCCTCCTTTAGAATCAAGTTGCTTAAACCGGAGTATTTTTTTAACAGTGCCTGTGAATAGGAATTATGATTCCAGTTGCCGATGAAGAGAAGACGCCGGGGGATTTTTCCGTAAGTCTCAAGCAGCATTTCACAGTTGTTTTCAGGTTCGATTCTGCAGATGGCTATATCATAGTCTCCCTTTTCAACGCCGTATTCCCGAAGAATCGCCTCCTGGCGATCGGTCGTGACGTCACGGAGAATATGGTCGCCTCCGTATGCAATCTCCACCGGTTGTCGGCCGTAGGTGGCAAACACATAGCCGGCGATTACCTTGTTGTCTGCAATGACCGTATCGGCCGCCCGGACAGCCGCAGCCTCTGATGCTTTCAGGAATCTGCGCGTCGGCGAACTCCATTTAAGTCTCCTGTGTTCAAGGCCATCGATGTTTACAACGATCTTTGCTTTTGAGAGGCGCTTTATCAGGGGAATGAAAATCCCTCCTGACAATCCGAGCACGAGAAGCGTGTCAAATCCTTTAAGAGCTTTGAGCATCGAACTCAGGTCGTAAATCACACTCTGGGCTCCGTTGGCATGGAAACCAACATATCGGAGGCGCGAGTTTAGATAAGAACTTCGGCGTTCGTCAAGGTCGCGGCTCGAACAGAAAACGGTATAGTCTACCGTCGGCGAACAATTTTCTCCGATTAAATTCTCAACGAGTGATTCGAACCCTCCGTAGCCGGCCGGCACACCCCGCGAACCAATGATGGCAACTTTTTTCTGCTTCATTATAGCCTCGTTTCCGATTGCAACGGATATAGATGACAAAATTAAGCAAAAAATGGGTAATTAGCAAGTGGATTGCCCCCTCACTCGGGATAACTTCCTGATGTCTGACTCTTTGAGAGAGCGGCTTCTGAAAAGGTGCGGTAAATGGCCGAAGATGAGTGGATGTGCCGGATGGCAGCGGCTATGGCTTGCGAATCATGCGGATTTATATGATAGCCCTCGACTCCCTCTTCGACTCTTTCGACAATTCCCCCTGCCGGAGGCACAATCGCCGGCAAACCGGCATGTTGCCCTTCTGCTATGGTCAATCCGAAGGTTTCTTCTATTAGCTGCGGATCAGTGAGATTAACCACGATCGAGGCCTTGTTATACAGTTCTGATGTGTCCGCAACGCAGTATCTGACCTCCATATTCGGTGGCAGTTCAACTTCTTCCTTCTTAAGCAGGCGCTGTAGTTCTTCATGCGTGCCGTTGCAGGCAAGCGTGAAGTGATATTCGGGCATGACTGAGCTTAGTCTGATATAGTCAGCAATCCCTTTGTATTCTCTGGGGGAAGCGAGCATCAGCACGTGGCGCCGTAAATAGCCCCGGGAGTCAACCGGAATCAGCTTCTTTATCAATTCGCTCTTTACTTCCAACCCTTTCACCATCAATTTATCGCTTTTTCCCAATGCTGACTTCTGGTGCTCCGACACACACACGACTTCCTCCGACATGGCCAGCATCGCTTTCCATATCAGGCTATATCCAATCCCCTTTCTCTTTGGGTTTTCATGGCAATGGCAAATGATATATGCCCCGGTTAATCTTCCTGCCAATGCACTCCCGACAGGCAGGATGGTGTTGAGATAGAATGTGCCGTAATTGTTCCCGTATCTCAAAGTTGCGGCAAACTCTCGGACCTGTATGGATATAAACGCTGCAAATCCTCGTATGCCGGCCCCTTTAAATTGGTAGGGGAGGCGTTGGTAGATGATATCCTTTTTATTGAGGGATATAGTTTTTTCCTCTATTGGTCCTTCTCCGGAGGAAAGAATCAGAATCGGGGAATAACTGCGATATAATTTAGGAAGCAGCGATGATAATGCAACGGCGCTTCCTGAGCGATCGTCAAGTATCTGGACGGCAAGAAGCGGTCGTTCTTTATTGTCGGCCTCGGGACAGTTCCTGATTATAACGTGATTGTATAGAAACGACAGGCAGAGCAGCAGCCAGAACCATTGATCGCTTGACCCTCCGCAATAGATAAGGCCAAGAAAGAGTGCGGGAAATGTCAGAAAGTTGTTTTTTTTGAAGCAACAGGCGAAAACGAGCCACCAGATGATAATTTGTGCCGGCAGCCCATAGTCGTAAAATATCCGCGATACCGGATGGATGGAGACCGCTTCTATTTTATCGGAATAGACCCTTTTTTCTGCATCGGGGCCGTGGCCGACAAGCAATGCTTCCATATTCGATTCCGAAGCCTGCAGTATCTCAACACTGGGAAGGATACGCATTGCTCCCGAAGGGTCGGCCTTATATATCTGTTCGGGCTCTCCGGTAATCAGTGCTTTCCCGATTGAGATTGCGCGTGCTCCGGGGGGGGTCGTAGATAGCAGAATGAACGCTCCGGCAATAACTGCGATTATTATGAAAAACGTAGCGTACGAGTCCCTGATTTTCTTCCTCGGCTTGCGAAGAAAGGCAAGAAATGGGAGAGGAAAGAAAAATATCGCTGTTGTGTTGGGAGTGGACCAGCATACCCATATCGTGGCCAGCCATGCCCCCCAATCCTTCCGTAAGGAATCGTAAATCGTATAATCAGAGTTACGGGTATGTTTCCATTCTCTTCTCCTGAAAAGATTTAAAAAATAAAGAAGAAGAGTGACTACCATCGTCGAGGTTGAAGGCTCCGAGGTAAGAGAGTTCAGTTTCCATGGGTTTGTGTAAGGACGCCCGTAATTGAACACGGGAAGTCCTGTCAGCACACAGAACTGTTGGACAATTAGGGTCGCGAGATAGAGGATGAGAATAAAACGCAGCAGGCGGATAATCGCGTGGATTTTTATTCCCGATGCCAAGGCAAGGTGGGTATAACCAAGAAAGAAAAGTATGCAGCCGGCGGAGTAAAGCAAACTTCCGGCCCGGACCTCCCGGAAATGGAATAAAAGTGGAATGCAGACGATCGCTCCAAGCAGAAGAAGAGCGGGGAGGTCGGTGTCGCCGAAATACTTTCGAGCAGGCCGAAACAGGAAAACGAGAGGGGAGAGGCCGCAGGCTGCCACGAATAAGTCCGGCCTGTAGCCCGGCCCGTAAGCAAAGGCAGGTGAAACCGAAGCAGTTATTGTCAGCAGGAATAAAATTGCCGTTGCCGTGCCGTTTCGTTTCTCGGCGGTCATGTCAGAATTTGAACGGGGATTCGAATTCCGAGAGTCGTGGATGTTTCAAATCCTTCTCAGAGAAAATCGCTTCCTCAATTGGAATTTTCCAGTCGATTGCCAGTGCCGGGTCAAGTGCGTCCAGACCTCCTTCCGATTCCGGAGCATAGTATCCGTCACATTTATATTGAAACAGGGCACGTTCGCTCAAAACTGCAAATCCATGAGCCATTCCCCGAGGAAGATAGAGTTGACGGTGGTTCTCAGCCGACAGTTCAACGGCAACATACTTTCCGTATGTGGGGGAGCCGACGCGAATATCAACAGCCACATCAAGAACACACCCTTCAACACATCTCACAAGTTTTCCCTGAGCAAAGGGAGGCCGTTGGAAGTGCAATCCTCGGATCACTCCCCTGCAGGAGCAGGATTCATTATCCTGAACGAAATCGACGGGCGCAACTTCCCGGTCAAATAACCTTTTATTATAGCTCTCGAAAAAATAACCCCGCGCATCGGGAAACACCCTCGGTTCGATTATCACCACGCCCGGAATCGCAGTTTCAGTTGTCTTCATCAATAAAGGTTGGAGATTTGTGTACGGTCTATTTCGTCGATTACTTTCAGAAGGTAACGCCCATATTGGTTCTTTTGCATGGGGGCAGCGATTTCCAACATCTTTTCTCGTGATATCCAGCCTTGGCGATAAGCTATTCCTTCGAGACAGGCAATTTTGAGACCCTGACGTTTCTCAAGCACTTCGACATATATTGAGGCATCGGAAAGGGAATCGTGTGTACCCGTATCCAGCCATGCGAACCCTCGGGGGAGACGGCTCACGCGCAACGTTCCCTGCGAAAGGAAGTGTTGATTGACGGCTGTGATTTCCAATTCTCCACGGGCGGAAGGCTTTATTCCGGCGGCCACTTTCACAACCTCATTAGGATAGAAATAGAGTCCGACCACGGCATAGTTTGATTTCGGTATGGCCGGCTTCTCTTCGATCGAAAGACAGCGGCCGGAGGCGTCAAATTCAGCAACTCCATAGCGCTCCGGATCATCCACCCAGTAGCCGAACACGCTGGCCTCTCCATCCTGTTCGGCAGCTCGAACAGCCTCTTTAAGGATTGGCGTGAATCCCGCACCATGGAATATATTATCTCCAAGAACAAGACACACACTGTCGTCACCGATGAATTCCCGCCCTATGATAAAGGCCTGGGCGAGCCCGTCGGGACTCGGCTGTTCGGCATATTCCAATTTTACTCCGAAGTCTGATCCGTTGCCGAGCAGGCGTTTGAATCCCGGAAGGTCATCCGGAGTAGAAATCAAAAGTATTTCCCGGATTCCCGCCATCATCAGCACCGAAAGCGGATAATACACCATCGGCTTGTCGTAAATCGGAAGCAATTGCTTGCTGATTCCCTTTGTAATAGGGTAGAGGCGTGTGCCGGATCCGCCGGCCAGTACAATCCCTTTCATATCCTATATCTTTGCGCCCGATGAATTCTTCTTATCTTATGATTGCGTTTGGCTCGCCTCGTCTTCGTCCTCATCTTCGTTGAGGTATCCGGAGCCGTAGCCATAACCGTAGCCATAGCCGTAGCCGTAACCATAGCCATAACCGTAGCCGTAATGGAAGCGGCTGCCATAGCGTCCTGTCGGAGTCATCGTGCCGTTTAGCACAATCGACATATTGGGGAATTTATTCTCCTCGTATAGATTCTCCACAACAGTCAGCATTCCGAGATCAAGAAGTCCCACGCGGATCACGAATAATGTATAGTCTGCTTGTTTAGCCACAATCGAAGCGTCAGCCACAATCTCCACAGGAGGACAGTCTATAAGGATATAGTCATAGTGTTTCCTCAAATCTGCGAGCATCGTTGCCAGACGTTCCTGGAATAGGAGCTCTGTCGGGTTGGGAGGCACGGTGCCGACGGGTATCACCGACAGTTCCGGCGTGCCATCCACGGAGATGATAATGTCGGAAAGCGAATTGATCTTGTTTGCCAGATAATCCGACACGCCGCGTTTTGGCTCGCCTACATATCTGCTAAGCGATGCCTTGCGCATATCGAGATCGATTGCTACAACACGTTTACCCTTAATCGCGAGTGCCTTTGCAAGGTTATAGCTCACGAAGGTCTTTCCGCTGCTCGGATTAACGGATGTGAGCATCACGACGTGCGAGCTCTTCTGATTGTCAAACATGAACTCAAGGTTCGTCCGGACAACACGGAATGCCTCGTTAATCGGGTTGCGGCTATTGGGCTGCACGGCAATAAGCGGAGTTCGATCCGCATGGCGTCCTTTGGTTTTGCCCTTCTGTTTCTTTTGCTTTTTGTCGTGGAAGGGGAGTTCGCCGGCGAATGGAACGCGCATATTCTCAATATCCTTACGCCCCCTTACGACATGGATTGACATCTCGCGGATATAGAGTATAATGGCCGGAAGCACGATGCTGATTGCAAATGCCACGGCAAGCATCATTCCGCCGTTAGGGGCAATCGGAGTTGGACGACTGTCCACGGCCCTGATCATGCGTGTGTTGTAAGAGGTGAGCGCTTGGTTTAGCTGGTTTTCCTCTCGTTTCTGAAGCAGATAGAGATAGAGGCTCTCTTTTACTTTCTGCTGACGCTCGACGCTGAGAAGATATTTAGCTTGTTTCGGACTCGAGGCAATTTGCGAAGCTGCAGCTCCCGCAAGGCCTTGAAGTGTCCGGATTTTCTCCCGGATGGCCACTATCTCGTTGTCTACGGAAGCGAGAAGTGCAGAACGCATTGAGGCAAGCGACTGGTCCATTTCCGCCACCATAGGGTTGTTTTCCGAACTTTGTGCAACAAGACTGTTGCGGTCAAGGACCTTCTTATTGTAGGTCTGAATCTGGTCGCTCAGCGAACTGTTGTCAAGACCGGAATTGGCCGGTAGAAGCTTATTGTTGTTCTCGGAGTTGCGCAGGTAATTATGGATGTATTGCGCCATGTATTCCTGCGTGTTCAGTTCGCGAAGGGTGCCTGCGGTTTCCGATGCTTGAGTCATGGCTATGCTGGCCGCCGTCGACACGTCAGGCACCATGTTGGCGCTCTTGTAGGTCGAAATATCGTTGTCGACCGAGAGCAATTCCGTCTGCAGAAGCTGGATGCGCTCGTCGATGAATTTGCTTGAGTTCTCCGCACGATCCCGTTTATCCTGCATCCAGCGCCGATTGTAAACATCAATCAGAGCCACAAGAATGTCCGTGGCCCGCTCGCTGCTCGTGTCCTTCATCGTAAGGTGAAGGATGTCGTAGGCTTCCTTATCGATTGTCACTGACAATCCCGCCGAGAAACGTCCGACCGCGGATTTCAAAGGAACGTGTTCAACGTTGATTGTCAGTTTTTCGTCCGGATTGAAGTTCATTCCGGGGCGAACCTCAATCATGCCAAGCGGAGTGCGGAGTCGAGTGCCTATTTCTCCCTGGATGACACGGTCGCCGAATGTCTTGTCGTTGAGGCGGATGTCTTTAAGTTCGAAGTGTCCGTTGCCTGTAAGCTCAAGTTGGAACTTTGCCGACGCCTGCTCCGGAAGATTCAGAAATGCTACATTCACGGGAAGATTTGTTCCGTAAAGCACCTCCTTGCGAAACCGTCCGTCAACCGAGTAAAACGTATTGAGATCGAGCTCCTCGACTACGGTGAGCATAAGGTCGGGCGACTTCATCATCATCACCTCGTCCTGAATTGAACTGTTTCCCCCCGTGAAGATCATATCCTGAAAGACCTCCGCCTTGTTGGAGACGGTGTTTCCCGATTGGTCCATCAGAATCATCACCATCGAGGAGCTCTCGTATGTTGGGGGAATCGTTTGGATATACCACCATGTACACCCCATTATGAGCACGATGGAGAGCAGAAACCATTGCCAGTGAGCCAGACAGTTGAAAAAGAATTCCTTGATTTTCATACCGCCCGACATAGCGTTAGCGGTAGTAGTCGCGAGTGCGTTGGTGATTTTCTCTGACATTTTAGATTTTGCTTGTGACGAGGACGGCGGTAGTCATCAGGAAAGATGCAATCGAAATCCAGAAGGATGGTGTAAGCATCGAGTTCCCGTTGGGTGTGGCGGTGCGTGCCTTGGTGGAATTGGGTTCTACGTAAATTATATCTTTGGGTTGAAGATAATAGACTGGGGAATTCAACACACTCCGTCCGTCAGTGAGATTGATAACGTAGACTTTCTCCAATCCGTTTTCTTCGCGGAGCACTTTTACGTTTTCTCTTTCTCCGTAGATCGTGAGATCGCCACATGCGGCCAGCGCGTCAAGTATCGTAAAATCCTCGCGGACAAGATCCACGCGACCCGCGCGACTGACTTCTCCGAGCACTGTTACGCCCTGATTGAGAAATTCTACGCTGACAGTCGGATTTTTTGCCAAATCGCGGCTGATAAGCTCGCGCCGGATGTATTCCGCGGTTTGTTCGCGGGTCCGGCCGCTCAGATTCAGTTTCCCGAGAAGGGGGAATTGTATAGCTCCTTTGCTGTCGAGGGTATAGATTGATACGCGGTCTTCCGTGCTTGATGTCACACTTTCATTGAGGGATTGGTCGGTCTTGGCCTCAACCCGTGGATTGTGAAGATTAAACAGGGCATTCAGACGCGGGTCTCCGGTGGTCACTACTATGGAAAGTTTATCGCCCGGTTCAAGCTTGATTTGATGGGAAATTGGCAAGGTAACTTCTTGTCCGGCCTCCAAATTCTGGAAATAGGTGATGTCCTTCTTGGCTGAGCAGGAAGTGAGTAGCGCGGCTCCGGCAATACAAAGGATTGACAAATATTTGAGTTTCATGTTGTTTCGAAGCGATGTTGATGGGTTGTCCGCATGGCGGGAAAAGCCATTCTCTTTTATGATGCCATATTTCATTCTATAGGGATATGGCATATTTTGCAAAATTACAAAATAGACTTTAATTATCAAAATTATGTTGTTTAACTTGTCTATACATAACTTTACTTGTGTTTTTATGATATTTTTCTACTTTTGCAGTGAAATTGCTCATCACAATGGAAGATTTATTTGTAGAGACTCTGTTTGAAGCCGATGGCGTGAGAGCTTTCTGTGTCTCGCCTAATGATCTCTCCTCCTCCCCAGAAGCGTGCAAGAATGCCCTTCGGCGCCTCGCTGTTATTCCTGTTCAGTCTCATTCTCTTAATGTTGCCGTCACAGAAGATTCAATGTCTGCTTTCGAAGGCGTTGATGGCCTTGTGTCGTTCACGCCGGGAATAGCTGTCGGAGTTCTCACTGCCGATTGCGTTCCTGTGCTTCTCCACTCGTCGCATGGGGAGGCTGTGGCGGCTGTACATGCCGGTTGGCGGGGCACACTCGGTGGAATCATTTGTAATGCCATTGACTTGTTCGTGGCCCGAGGCATTTTTCCGGAAGATATAAAAGCCTTCATAGGCCCTTCTATATCAAAGGAGATTTATGAAGTTGATCGGGATTTGGCTGCGAGATTTGAAAACGCAGGCTTCGGAGATTATATAAGCTATCCCGACGGGAAGGGGAATAAGCCTCATATCGACCTGAAAAGAATCAACCGCCATTGGTTGATTGAGCGGGGTGTAAAACCCGAGAATATCGTTATTGACCCGGCGTGCACATTTCTCGGACGCCCTTCATCCGGCCATATCTATCCCAGTCATCGCCGGTCCGGAGGCTCTCTTCATAGGATGCTTACCGCGATATCCATCCTTGAACAGCGACGATCGGAGAGTGCGCATTGGGAAAGTGTTGAAGGAACAAAACATCAATCGCATGAATGATGATATGGCGTTTCGAGTTTTTTTGCTAAATTTGCAGCAAAATAACCCTTAATCAAATATCAATGGCAACCAAACCCTTCCACTACCAGGAAATGTTTCCTCTCGGACCTGATACGACCGAGTATGAACTGATCACGAAAGATTACGTAAAAGTCGAAAACTGGAATGGTCACGAGATGCTCGTTGTAGATCCCGAGGCTCTCACCGTTATCGCAAATGTAGCTTCCCATAACTGTTCTTTCATGCTCCGTCGTGAGCATAACGAGATGGTGGCCAAGATTCTCGCCGATCCTGAAGCTTCCGAAAACGACAAGTTCGTAGCCCTCACCATGCTCCGCAATGCCGAAGTGGCTGCAAAGGGCATCCTTCCATTCTGCCAGGACACGGGAACTTCCATCTGCTCGGCTCATAAAGGTCAGCATGTATGGACCGGCTGCAATGATGAAGAACGCATCTCCGAGGGTATCTACAAGACCTATACGGAGAACAACCTCCGTTATTCGCAGAACGCCCCCCTCAATATGTATGAAGAAGTCAACACGGGATGCAACCTTCCCGCTCAGATTGAAATCCATGCATGCGAGGGCGACGAATATGAATTTCTGTTTGTAGCAAAGGGTGGTGGATCTGCCAACAAAACCTACCTCTATCAGGAGACTAAGGCCATCCTCAACCGCAAAACCCTCGTGCCCTTCCTGATTGAAAAGATGAAGAGCCTCGGCACGGCCGCCTGTCCTCCTTATCATATCGCCTTCGTAATCGGAGGAACTTCCGCCGAGGCTAACCTCGCCGCAGTGAAGAAAGCTTCCGTTAAATATTACGACAATCTCCCGACCACAGGAAACGAGTATGGCCATGCCTTCCGCGACACCGAACTCGAGAAGGAACTTCTTGAAGCTGCCCACGACCTCGGTTTGGGCGCACAGTTCGGCGGCAAATATTTCGCACATGATATTCGCGTCATCCGCATGCCGCGTCACGGTGCTTCTTGTCCCGTAGGAATGGGTGTCAGCTGCTCGGCCGACCGCAATGTCAAGGCTAAAATTAACAAGGATGGCCTCTGGGTTGAGAAACTCGACAACTTCCCCGGAGAACTGATTCCGGAGGAATTCCGTCAGGCCGGTGAGGGAGAAGTCGTGAAAATCGATTTGAATCGCCCGATGCCCGAGATTCTTGCAGAGCTTTCTAAATATCCTGTGGCAACGCGTCTTTCGCTGAAAGGCACTATCATCGTGGGCCGCGATATCGCACACGCTAAAATCAAGGAACGCCTCGATGCCGGCGAACCGATGCCGCAGTATCTGAAGGACCATCCGATCTATTATGCAGGTCCTGCAAAGAAACCCGAGGATATGCCTTCAGGCTCCTTCGGCCCCACTACTGCCGGACGTATGGACTCATACGTTGATCAGTTCCAGGCTGCAGGCGGTTCGATGGTGATGATTGCCAAAGGAAATCGCTCGCAGCAGGTCACAGACGCCTGTCATAAGCACGGAGGTTTCTACCTCGGTTCCATCGGCGGCCCGGCTGCAATTCTTGCAAAGAACTCGATCAAGAATGTAGAGCTCCTCGAATATCCCGAACTCGGCATGGAAGCAATCTGGAAAATTGAAGTCGAAGACTTCCCCGCTTTCATCCTTGTCGACAATAAAGGCAACGACTTCTTCAAGCAAATCAAGCCTAAGGGAATCTGTGCCTTCCTTAACGACAAGCCCGAAGCTGCCCATTAATAACTTTGAATGAAGAATATAAGGAATTTCTGTATAATCGCTCATATCGACCACGGCAAGTCGACCCTGGCCGACCGTCTGCTTGAACGCACAAATACGGTCGATGCCAAGGATATGGAGGCCCAGGTCCTCGACGATATGGATCTGGAGCGTGAGCGCGGCATCACAATCAAGAGCCATGCTATCCAGATGGACTATCATCTCGATGGCGAACACTATACGCTTAACCTCATCGACACGCCGGGACACGTCGATTTCTCCTACGAAGTGTCGCGATCGATAGCCGCCTGCGAAGGCGCGCTATTGATCGTCGACGCCTCTCAGGGGATTCAGGCCCAGACAATCTCCAATCTCTATATGGCGATTGAAAACGACCTGGAAATCATACCCGTTATCAATAAATGCGATCTTGAGTCCGCTAAACCCGATGAAGTCGAAGACCAGATTGTCGATCTCCTCGGATGCAAGCGCGAGGAGATCATTCGTGCTTCCGGTAAAACCGGAATGGGTGTTGATGACGTGCTCAAAGCAATCGTAGACCGGATTCCGGCTCCTAAAGGAGATCCGGACGCCCCTTTGCAGGCATTGATTTTCGACTCCGTTTTCAATCCTTTCCGCGGAATCATTGCTTATTATAAGATTCTAAACGGAAAAATCCGCACGGGTGATTTCGTTAAGTTCGTAGCTACCGGCAAGGAATATCACGCCGACGAAATCGGAGTTCTAAAGCTCAAAATGGATCCTCGCCCGGAATTATCGGCCGGTAATGTCGGTTATATTATTTCAGGCATCAAGACTTCCCGCGAAGTAAAGGTCGGCGATACAATCACTCATGTAGCCGTGCCTTGTGAAAAGGCCATCGAAGGATTCCAGGAAGTTAAGCCGATGGTGTTTGCCGGTGTTTACCCGATCGATACGGAAGATTTCGAGAATCTGCGTGCCTCATTAGAGAAACTTCAGCTCAACGACGCCTCGCTGACGTTCCAGCCCGAATCATCTGCCGCCCTCGGATTCGGTTTCCGATGCGGCTTCCTCGGTCTGCTGCACATGGAGATCGTTCAGGAACGTCTCGGCCGAGAGTTCGGAATGGATGTCATCACGACCGTTCCTAACGTTTCCTATCTCGTATACGACAAGAAAGGGAATTGCACCGAGGTCCATAACCCGTCAGGTTTGCCCGAGCCTACTCTTATCGATCATATCGAGGAACCATATATCCGCGCCACAGTCATCACACAGGCCGATTTTATCGGACCCATCATGACGCTCTGTCTTGGAAAGCGCGGCGAACTGGTGAAACAGGAGTACATTTCAGGCAATCGAATGGAGCTTACTTTCGATATGCCTCTCGGAGAAATCGTGATTGACTTCTACGATAAGCTGAAATCAATCTCTAAAGGATATGCCTCCTTTGATTATCATATCCATGGCTTCAGGGAGTCAAAACTCGTGAAACTCGACATTCTGCTTAATGGCGAGAGTGTAGACGCCTTATCGACACTGACTCACGAGGCCAATTCAGTCAGATTCGGTCGACGGATGTGTGAGAAGCTGAAGGAGCTTATCCCGCGCCAGCAGTTTGATATCGCAATTCAGGCAGCAATCGGCGCAAAAATCATAGCCCGCGAGACCGTGAAGGCAGTCCGCAAGGACGTGACCGCGAAGTGTTACGGTGGCGATATCTCCCGAAAGAGGAAACTCCTTGAAAAGCAGAAAGCAGGAAAGAAACGTATGAAGAAAATCGGTTCTGTGGAGGTGCCCCAGAAAGCATTCCTCGCCGTTCTGAAACTTGACTGATTCCAAGAAAACTGAAAATAATTGAACTATCGGCGTTAGCCGAATGTAATAATAGCATGGAAGCTCATAGATGCTCCCATGCTATTATTAGTTCTATAACCCACTATAAATTGAAAATCATGAACATTGGCGACAAATTCCCCGATCTTCTCGGTCACGACGCTGAAGGAAAGGAAGTAAGACTCTCCGATTATCCCGGCAAACGTTTTATAATTTATTTCTACCCCAAGGATAACACTCCAGGATGCACTGCGGAGGCATGCAATTTCCGCGACAATCTTTCCACATTTGAGAAGATGGGATATCAAGTGATTGGAGTCAGCAAGGATTCCGAAGATAGTCATAGAAAATTCAGTGACAAGTACTCACTGAATTTCCCCATAGTGGCCGACACGGATCTGACGCTTATAAAAGCGGCCGGAGTCTGGGCTTTGAAAAAAATGGCCGGCAGGGAATATATGGGTGTTGTCCGGACAACTTTTGTCACTGATTGCAACGGTGTGGTGACAGATAAAGTCGAAAAGGTTAAGACCAAAACAGCCTCTGAGCAGCTTTTTGAATTGCTTGACGACCGTTTTGATATCAATCCGGCATAATGGCTAACGTCTTTTATACGGCGAGGAAAACGCTGAAAAATTACGCTAATGGCGGAAATGTGCTGATTTTCGCCACAGGCTTGGCCTTGCTTGTGGTCAATCTTCCCGGTCTCAAAGATTTCTACAACTCCTTATGGACGCATGAAATTGCATTGCAGATTGGGGGATTCAATCTGTTCAGTCATCATGGCGAGCCGATGTCGGTGATGGCGTTCATCAACGACGCTCTTATGGCCGTCTTTTTCTTCTCGGTTGGTCTTGAGATTAAGCGTGAGGTTCTCGTCGGTGAACTGTCATCTTTCAGGCAGGCTTTACTCCCGATTCTGGGAGCTATCGGCGGCATGCTGATTCCTGTCGGCATATTCTGGCTATTTGCTCACGGCACAGATTATTCTGCGGGAATGGCAATCCCGATGGCAACCGATATAGCTTTCTCGCTCGGGGTTCTCGCCATGCTCGGCGACCGAGTCCCGGTCGGCTTGAAGATCTTCCTCACGACCCTTGCCGTTGTGGATGATATCGGCGGAATTCTCGTCATTGCCATTTTCTATAGCTCGCATATCGACTATACGCTGCTTCTCTGGGCCGCAGGATGCCTGCTCCTTCTCTTTATCGGCGGAAAACTGGGAATCCAGTCCAAGTTATTTTATGTAGGCATTGGAGCATTTGTCTGGTTCTTTTTCCTTAACGCAGGAATTCATCCGACGATTGCCGGAGTGCTCGTGGCCTTCACGGTGCCGGCCAAACCGGTCTACGCTCCGGGTAAATTCATCAAGACAATCCGGACCAATATCAGTCGGTTTGCGCACGAAGACGATTCTCGACTCGAATCCCGAACAATTCTCGATAAGGATCAGATGAACTGGCTAAAGGAGATTGAGTCGGCATCCGACAAGGTGATTTCCCCTTTGCAGGATCTCGAGGACTCGTTACATCCCCTCGTTAATTATCTGATTGTGCCTCTCTTCGCGTTTGCTAATGCAGGAATATATTTCGGTGATCTGGATGTAGGAATGGTCTTCGAGGGAATTTCTCTGGCAATCATTGTCAGTCTCGTGTTAGGGAAATTCCTCGGAATATTCCTCTTTTCCTGGGCAACAATAAAGATGAAACTTGCCCCGATGCCGGAAGGCGCATCTTGGCTCACTATGGCCTCAATATCGCTTCTGGGAGGAATCGGGTTCACAGTTTCGCTCTTTATTGCCAACCTTTCATTCGGCACCGGAGACCCAATCATGTCTCAGCTTCTTGATAATGCTAAACTCGGAATCCTGATTGCCTCCCTATTGGCCGGTATTCTTGGCTGGGTTGCCCTTCACTACACGCTTTCCAAAGAACCGATGAATGAAGAATAGTGACGTTTGTAAACGTTAGTCGAGATGTGATCCTCTAATATAATTGTTAGTATAGAGATAATTGAGTAGATAAAAAAATGATGAGGCTGTCTAACAAGTGAACTGCACTCCAAAAGTTTTGTGTTCAACTTTTGGAGTGCAGTTCACTTTTGTTGTTAGACAGCCTCAGACAATAATGGATCACCCTATTGCGTAGAAGGAGTAGAGGCAGCGCATACTTGAAATTCAGACCAATTATTGCGGCTGCCTTTGCCATCATTGGCAGAAGCAAGACAAATATCCTATAACCCATTGTGTGCCCAACGTCGCCTAAATCGGCAATTATTACTCCCCAAGAAACTGCGAAAATCACAAAAGTGAGAAGAGCATATTTCCAATAACCTTTCATTTATATTCGGTCAGTTCGTCGGGATGGAAAATTATTGTTTTTGAGGCTATGGGGGAGGCGAGGAAATAGCCGAGGCAGAAGTTACCCTGCCACATTGCCGGGCCGTTGCTGTCTTGCTCAAGAGCTGTGAGATAGTCAACCATCTCGCGGCTTATAGGGATAACAAGGGCAGTGACCTCATCGCCGTCAAGGAGAAGGTCTTTGTCATCCTCTTCCTCTATATCGCGGCGTGTGGTCATTGTCACGAAATTTATGACGCCTGCTGAGGCAATCCGGCGGTCGACAACGCTCCATTTAAACGGTTTCCCATTACGGAGAAGCCGAATCCAGAAACAATTGTCATCATCGCCGGGAATTTCCTTAAACGACACCTGCAGCACGGCCACATAGTCGTAAGGCATCTTTATCCATTGGAACATCATGTCAACTATTTCAGTTGCCCCTTTCATGACACAAGACGACGTGAAACTATTGCCCCCGGCCGTAACCTCTACGCGATATTCATGCCCTGCCTCGCCCGGCCTATCGTCGCCGAAAGAGCCATCCTCTTTCAGCGGAATGAGGCGTGAAGAGCCGGAAGTAAGGTCGGTGATTGTTACCTCAGCGTCAGTCAGAGGCGTGAGATCCATCGGCTCGTCCATAGGAGTGGCGTGAGTCAGACGCACATTTGAACCCTCATGCGAAAGCGTGGCCTCAATCACAAGTGGAGATTCCACGTCGTGATATTCAAAATCAAGTTCCTTCTCGCAACCCGTCAGGATTAAGGCTTCCAAAATTCCAAAGACACAGAAAGAGAGGTATATAATGATTCTAAGAGATTTCATATTCAAAATTTTATAGTGTAGGAAACGGAGGGAAGGATGCTGAAGAGCGACTGCTGCACGGCGCGTGTGCCTGACGGTTTCGAGGGGTCGTCCTCGAAATATATCACGAATGGGCTTTGATGGGCATAGGCATTATACACACCAAACGCCCATATGGAAGTCGCCTTTCGCCCGACGCGAGTGTAGGTGGCCGAAAGGTCGAACCGATGCGAGAGAGGAGTCTTATATGTGTTTCGTCCTGAGTAATAGTAGCAGGTGGTGCCGGCAATCTCATATTTCTCATCGGGGGCAGTCAAGGGGCGGCCGGAAGAGAATGTCCATGAAGCCGAAATCTTCCATTTTGAGTTGAGGTCGAAAATCCCCACCACGGCAATGTCATGCCTACGATCGTTGGAAGCATTATACCATCTTCCCCCGTTTATACCCTCAATCTTGGTCTGAGTGTGTGAAAGAGTATAAGAAATCCATCCGTTCAAGCGCCCCGCATTCTTACGGAGCATCACCTCCAAGCCATAACTGCGCCCGCGTCCGCCCAGAATTATATCTTCAAGATTTACACGCGAAAACATGCTCATCCCGTCTTTGTAGTCGTAGACGTTATTCATTTTCTTATAATAACCCTCAAGGCTCCAGTCCCATCCTCCATCGGGAGTCATACCGGCATAACCGACTGAATATTGCGTTGTGACTTCGGGCGACACATCGGAGGATGCCAGGGCGTATCGGTCGAAAGGGAATGTAGTGGAGGTGGAGCGAACTCCATGAATGTCCTGAGTGGCTACCGAAGCTCCTATCTTTACATTATTGCAGCCGTCGATATTGAATTTCAGACTGCCACGAGGCTCAAAGTGAACATAAGTTTTATTACGATATTCAGGCATAGGCTCATTTACCGCCACGAAATCATGAAAACGGCTTGCTGCCAATGATGAAAAAAGCGAAATACGTCCTCCTACAATAACGCTAAGCCACTTTGTTAGCACCCCGTCATAACTTAGCCAAGTGGCATTACTCCATCCGCTCCGAATGTCAAGATAATGTGCCGCATCGACATACATATCCCCAGATTTTACCCTCAATAATTCCGTTCTGACTCCAAACTCAATCGTATGATTATCGGATATTGAATGATATATCCTTTCGTTAAGTGAGAAAGAACGTATATATTGGTTCATTTTCTGACTGGAGGCCATTATGTCCATCCCCATTCGGGTGGTATAATCAGTGAGGGCGGCCGTTGTGGTGAGATTCCATCCATTGTCAGTGCGGCAATTCCAGTTGAGGCTCCCTGCAAGGTTTCCCCAATTCATCGTCATAAGATTGGATATGGCAAGATTATCGCGTGAGAAAAAGAACGAAGCATCGATAAGATTGTTTTGGTTCACCTTATAATGAATCTTTGCATTGACGTCCTGAAAGTTCATTACCGTATGCTTATACTGAGGAATAAGTTTCAAAAATAAGTCGACATACGAGCGACGAGCGGCTACAGCGAATGAGAGTTTATCTTTGAGAACGGGACCCTCGACAGCGATCTTTGCATTGAGGATGCCCACAGTGCCTGAAAATCTATATCGTTCAAGACTTCCCGACTTCATGTAGGTCTCAAGCGCTGATGATGAAGCTCCGCCCAATTGCACCGGAATAGGCCCCTTATGAAGAATGGCACGGCTCATGGCGTCGTCGTTAAACGTAGAGAATATCCCCATCATGTGCGATGGGTTATAGAGTGTCATACCGTCCATTGTCACAAGATTCTGGTAGGCATTTCCTCCTCTGACCTCAAAGCCCCCGGCTCCGTCGGCCTCACCATGTACGCCCGGAAGAAGGGTAATCGACTTTACAATATCCGTCTCGCCGAATAATTGAGGAGTGAGGGAAAGTTTATTCAGTTCAAGGTTCTCGCTTCCCAGTT
The DNA here is from genome assembly GCA_947176755.1 of uncultured Porphyromonadaceae bacterium. GTDB lineage: Bacteria > Bacteroidota > Bacteroidia > Bacteroidales > Muribaculaceae > Lepagella. Next base: position 9,521 of record CAMWRW010000006.1, on the reverse strand, counting down.
TCCCATTGAATATCCTTTGTCGGGCAGATTGGCCTGTGACCACCACTTCCTCCAGCGACTTCGTGGCGATAGAGTCAAGCATCAATTCATTTTGTGCCGCCATGCGATTCGCACCCAAAGAGAAAAGGAGGGAAATAGTCAAAGAAATTTTTTTTACCATTCCTGAATTATTTATTCCGGATGCAAAATTAATGAATTTAAGAATAAGTATAAAACATTATCTATCAACGAGAGAATAATAGCGACCAATATGCATATTTCCCCCCATAATCAAGCTCCTCGGGAAACTTTATTCATGATGTAGATTTTGAGTAAATGGTGAAAAATGATGATTACGGTCTTTGCGCGTGATGCGTGGAGACCGTTTCTTTTAGCACTATCCTGATCTTCTCGTCCGGTGATTTCTACGATACAAATTTACGGAGGGGGTGCCGACAGCAAGTGATCGCCTTCGGCTTGGCTGCATGAAAAAATCCGGCAGCCTTCCGCGATTTGTTCCAAAACGGGGATTGAGGAAGTCGCACTATTCGCGCACCGGCCTTTGGCCGACATACGCTGTGCGCTTCCTCGAATGTTATTTCCATATTTTTTCATTTGCCACACTTGCTTTTCGCCACCTTTTCCCTCCGTGTCGGATGTATCGTAAAAATACCCCGGACGAGAGAAGCCGAATAGCTTCAAACAAGAGGGAAAAAGATTAGAGCAAGATATGAAACGTGCAAAAGAGAAAATATCCATTACGAATATTTGACTCTTAGGCTTATACGGAAAGATGTATAAGAACTCGGAAGTGTATTCTCATTCTTTGAGGAAACTCTCAAAGGATGTGAAGCGGAGTGATTCTACCGCCATTGCCATTGCAGCCCTTCTTCTATCTCAGATACTTTCTCCTAATGCAGTGTTGATTCCGGTGCCTCAATCATCGTGGAAGGCTGATTATACATTGGAACTTGCAAACACAATCCGGATTATCCGTCAGGACTGCGAGGTAATATATATTCATTTGGGTAGGACGAAAAAGAGACTTTATGACATCAAGAGAACAAGAAACAACCTTAAAGGAGTCAAGACCGGAATAAAGGTCAAGGAGAGTGCCGACTGCAGGTAGACATTGGAATCTCATTCCGACATCTACCTTTTGGATAATGTGCTTAACACCGGTTTCACTTTCAGCCGTGCGAGAAAGGCTTTGAGGAAATATTTAAAAGGTAGAACCCTCTTTATTGGCTATCAGTGCCACAAGTAATTGGTTAAAGTAATATTCAGATTATGAGATTGGCTATTATCGGCAGTCGTACCTGCCCTCCAATTGACATCGCTTTCTATCTCCCTTTTATCTCTGATACAATCGTCATTGGCGGAGCAAAGGGAGCGGATACCTACGCTAAGGAGTATGCAATAAAGAATAATATACCTATCATTGAATTTTTGCCGGAATATCGGAAGTATGGCAAGAATAGGCTGTCTAAACTTGTTAGACAGCCTATTCATTTTAGGTTTCCGAATGGGGTTTAAGCGTTCAGAATCTCTCCCTTGAGGATTTTCAGGCGGCTGTTCCAACGGAAGAAAAGGCCGGTAAGGATTGCGGTTATTGCCAATCCTGTTCCAACTGAAATTTCATAGCTTGGCGTGATTCCCCACATCTTGTCGGTGATGGCGCCAATTCCTTCGGGTGCGAACACAATATAGGTCATCGTCACTGCAGTCATGAACATCGCGGGAAGTAGTGTGATCCAGTAGAACCGACCCTCTTTCGCAAGGTAAACGGTCAAAGCCCACAGAGTGAAAACCGCCAGCATCTGATTGCACCATGCGAAATAGCGCCACAGTGCGTCGTAAGGCATCAACATCACCACAAAGCACAGCACGAAGATTGGCACGCTTATAATCAGTCGTTTCCCTATCCCTTTCTGAGAGAATCCCATGAAGTCGGCTGCAATCAGACGTGCCGAACGAAGGGCTGTGTCGCCCGATGTGATCGGGGCGGCTATAACTCCCAAAATCGCAAGAATCCCTCCTGCGTGACCGAGCCAGCCAACCGAAATGTCATTGACAAGAATAGCGGGCGAACCGTTGCCAAGTGCCTCCTGAAGCTGAGTGTAGCCCCCGGTGAATGTAATAGCGGCCGCTGCCCAAATCAGGGCCACGACACCCTCGGTTACCATTGCTCCGTAGAATATCGGTCGGGCATGGCGTTCGTTTTTTAGACATCGGGCCATCATCGGAGATTGTGTGGCATGGAATCCTGAAATGGCGCCGCAGGCTATCGATACGAACATCATCGGAAAAATGGGCTGAGCCTCCGGGTCGGCCTTGTGATTGTAGAACTCATCCCAGATTTCAGGCATGGCATTTCCGTGAAGGTAGAGGGCTACCATTATTCCGACTGCCATGAAGAGCAGTGCGATACCGAAAAGAGGATAGAGCTTGCCGATCAGTTTATCAATGGGTAGGAGAGTGGCCAGCATATAGTATGCAAAGATGACCACAATCCAAAACATCTTGTCAAGATGGTCGGGCGTGAGCATAGCGAGCAGATCGGCGGGATTGTAGACAAACACCGCCCCGACGAGAATCATTAACAGAAGGGCAAATACGCGCATGAGTTTCTTGATTCCCCCTCCAAGTTCCGCTCCAACCAATTCCGGCAACGAACCTCCGTCGCGACGGAGTGAAAGCATCCCGGAAAGGTAATCATGGACTGCCCCGGCGAAAATCGTTCCGAAGACGATCCATAAGAATGCCGCCGGACCAAACATGACCCCCATGATTGCTCCGAAGATCGGTCCGAGGCCGGCGATGTTAAGAAATTGAATGAGGAAAATCTTCCAGCTCGGGAGCGGCACGAAATCGACGCCATCCGCGTGAGTTGTCACCGGGGTCGGACGCGAAGGATCTTCTCCGAAGATTCGGGCCACTATCCGGCTGTAGATTGCATAGCCCGCAACAAGGAGGATGAGGGCCAGAGTGAAGGAAAACATGATGTCAGGTTTATGAATGTGTGTTGTTAACGGTTTCGTTCGGCGCGATATATGTCGCTTAATGCTCGCCTGAGGGCCTCGCGTTTCTTCTCAAGCGACAATTCCATTTCTGCGATTTCCCGGGCGAGTGATTTGTCGGGATGCGCATGGTATTGTTTGCGTTTTGCCGTGAGTTTCTTTTCCGTTTCGGCAAGTGCCTTTTCTTCTTCGACGTACCCGGCCATCAGCTTGCGTGCCGATGCCGACTTAAAATCATCGTAAGTCGTGTATACCTTCCCGCCATCCATGGGGAAATGGAAGTCGGCTTTTCGACTGCGGGCGTTCGGGTCAATCGATTTCACCTCCCGGAGGAGTGCCTCTCTGTCGGTGTCCTCCTCCCAGGTCAGCGATATCTCCGATAGTCGGGCATAGTCGATGAGATCATCCATATCCGGATCATAGTTGCTTCGGAGGTCGTTAACTTTAAACAGGTAGATGGTCACCATGTCATCCAGCAGGTTGCGGTCTGTGGCCCACCATCCAACTCCGGTCAGTTCATCGATCGCGAGCATATAATCGTCGTAAGGGGAGTTGTAGGGCATTCCGAGATTCTGGGGCTGCAGGAATTCTCCGTCTGTGGATTCCCGAGTTGCAACCATAATGTCATAGCCACCGATTGAATTGTCGCCATTGTCGGCATAGTAGAGCGTCACCCCGTCGGCCATCATAAAAGGATATGCGGCATCTCCTTCTTCGGAAAGAGCGTCATCAACTTCCGTCGGGAGTGTCCACTTCCCGTCGGATAGCTTTGTCGACTCCAATAGATGGAGCCGGCCAATCGAATCGGGGGCAGCCCAAATCTTGTATTCTCCGTTTTCGGAGGTAAATACCGACTCAACTCCCTCTTTATCAAATCTTGCGGGGAGACCATTGGCATCCGAAAGGGATCCCGATGAGGGGGGCAGCCTATAGGCTTTCAGGAAGTCTCGCTTCGGAACGGCAATAGAATCAAGTATTTCAAGCCGTTCCACACGGTTTAGAAAATTGCGCGCACGGTCAAGTTGGTCAACATATCGGGAATGTTCCTCCGAAAATTCGGCATCTCCCTTCTTCGCCTTTTTTGCAGCTGCAGCGTATAACCTTGCTGCTTCATCAAAATTATAGTCAAGATATGCATCGCGGCCCTCTTCAAGAAGATCGAAAGCCGGAGACTGAGCCAAAGCGGAGGGCGAGAATAGAACGACCGTCATAATGGTTCCCCCGATTGCAGCGGAAATATTTGTTTTGAAGAGTGTTTTCATAACCGTTGACAACGTGCTGATCACATTTACGGCAAAATTAAGAAATTATTATGAATCAGGCAACAGTTGATTCCCGACAGAATGCAGTGGCCGGCAAATGAATTAAATGCACACTTTGCAGGTAATTGAGAAATTTTTATTAACTTTGCAGCCTGACCGGGTGCGAAGTCGCACAGTTATTGGTAGACTCGGAATCGCCCCGCAATCAGAAGACAACAATGCACAACATTTAGGAACATTATAAGTCATGAGTCTAAACATCATTGTATTGGCCAAGCAGGTGCCTGATACCCGCAATGTGGGTAAAGACGCCATGAAAGCGGACGGCACCATCAACCGTGCCGCGCTTCCGGCCATCTTCAACCCTGAAGATCTTAACGCGCTCGAGCAGGCTCTCCGTCTGAAAGAGGCCTATCCGGGCACGAAAGTTACCATTCTCACGATGGGCCCGGCGCGTGCCGCCGAGATTATCCGCGAAGGTCTTTATCGCGGTGCTGACGCCGGCGTCGTGCTCTCCGACCGTGCATTTGCAGGTGCCGACACGCTTGCAACATCTTATGCTCTCAACGCCGCAATCCGCAAGATGGGTAAGTTCGATCTTATTCTTGGCGGTCGTCAGGCAATCGACGGTGACACGGCTCAGGTTGGTCCTCAGGTGGCTGAAAAACTCGGGCTGCCTCAGGTTACTTACGCCGAAGAAATCATTAAGGCCGAGGATGGCTACGCTGTAATCAAACGTCGCATCGAGTCCGGCGTCGAAACTGTGAAAGCTCCCCTCCCTCTGCTCGTGACAGTCAACGGTTCGGCTCCCGATTGCCGTCCCCGTAATGCAAAAAATGTCCAGAAATATAAATACGCGGCTGTCCCCTCTGAAGTAGCATCCGACGAGAAGAAAAAGGCGCTTATCGCCAAGCGTCCCTATCTTGAAATTGGAGAGTGGAACTGCGAAGCTGTCAATGCCGACCTTCAGCAGTGCGGACTCGCAGGATCCCCCACGAAAGTGAAAGGTATCGAGAATGTGGTGTTTACCGCCAAGGATGCCCGTCGCGTGGAAAACACCGACGAAGAGATCGAAACTCTCGTAAAAGAACTCATTGCTAACCATACAATCGGCTGATAATGGCAACTGACAAGAATAATCTCATCGTATATTGCGAATATGAGGACGGCCGAGTGGCCGACGTGAGCCTTGAGCTCCTCACCAAGGGCCGCCAGCTGGCCGACAAGCTCGGCATCAAACTCGAAGCCGTTGTAGCCGGCGACAACCTGAAGGATATCGAAAAGCAAATCCTTCCTTACGGCGTCGACACTGTCTATAAATTCGAGGATTCCCGCCTCTATCCCTATACTTCTCTTCCCCATGCGTCAATTCTTATTAATCTCTTTAAGGAGAAAGAACCGCGCATTGCCTTCATGGGAGCCACTTCTATCGGCCGCGACCTCGGTCCGCGCGTCTCTTCGGCCCTTCACAGCGGTCTGACCGCCGACTGCACGCAGCTTGAAATCGGCGACCATACCGACGCTCGCTCAGGTGAGGAATATAAGGATCTTCTCCTCCAGATACGTCCCGCTTTCGGCGGTAACATCGTGGCTACGATCGTTAACCCTGAATGCCGTCCTCAGATGGCAACCGTCCGCGAAGGCGTGATGAAAAAAGAGGTTCGCGATTCCAATTATAAGGGTGATGTCGTGGAACTCAAGGCTTCCGATTATACGAAACCCGAAGATTTCGTCGTGGAAGTGATCGATCGTCATATCGAAAAAGCCAAACATAACCTCAAGGGCGCACCCATTGTGGTTGCCGGAGGCTATGGTGTGGGCAGCCGCGAGAATTTCGAGCTCCTTCAGCAGCTCGCTGATGTGCTCGGCGGTGAAGTCGGCGCAAGCCGTGCTGCTGTCGATGCCGGATGGGCCGACCATGACCGCCAGATCGGTCAGACCGGTCTTACGGTTCGCCCGAAACTCTATATCGCTTGCGGTATCTCCGGACAGATTCAGCACATCGCCGGAATGCAGGATTCGTCGATCATTATATCGATCAACAACGATCCCAACGCTCCGATCAACACAATCGCCGATTATGTTATCACCGGTAACGTCGAGGACGTCCTTCCAAAACTTATCAAGTATTATAAAAAGAACACCAAATAATGGCTAATTTCTATACTGACAATCCGGTTCTGAAGCACTATCTTACCCATCCCTTGATGGAAAAGATCGTTGCTTTGAAAGAGCGAGACTTCGCCGACGCCGATAAATATGACTATGCTCCCCAAGATTTCGAGGATGCTATCGATAGTTACGACAAAGTCCTTGAAATCGTAGGTGACATCTGTGGCAACATCGTGGCTGAAAATGCCGAGGAGGTTGACCATGAAGGTCCGCGTGTAGAGAACGGCCGCGTGGTTTATGCCGAAGGAACGAAACGCAATCTTGACGCCTGCCGCAAGGCCGGACTCATGGGAATGGCAATGCCCCGTCGCCTGGGCGGTCTTAACTTCCCGATCACTCCTTATATTATGGCCGCTGATATCGTCAGCCGCGCTGACACCGGCTTTGAAAATATCTGGGGACTTCAGGACTGCGCCGAGACTATATATGAATTTGCCGACGAGGAACAGAAGCAGAAATATATCCCCCGTGTATGCGCCGGCGAGACCATGTCTATGGACCTCACGGAGCCCGATGCAGGTTCCGACCTTCAAAGCGTTATGCTCAAGGCTTCGCAGAAAGAAGATGGATCGTGGGTGCTCAACGGCGTAAAGCGATTCATCACTAACGGTGATGCCGATATTCACCTCGTGCTCGCACGCTCCGAAGAGGGCACCAAGGATGGCCGTGGTCTCTCTATGTTCATCTACGACAAACGTAACGGTGGCGTAACGGTTCGACGTATCGAAAACAAGATGGGTATCAAGGGCAGTCCGACTTGCGAGCTTGTTTATAAGGATGCTCCGGCAGAACTCGTAGGTTCGCGTCGAATGGGTCTTATCAAATATGTGATGGCTCTGATGAACGGTGCCCGTCTCGGCATTGCCGCTCAGAGTGTGGGTGTAAGCGAAATCTCCTATCGTGAAGCTCTCGCTTATGCGAAAGACCGTCGCCAGTTTGGCAAAGCCATTATTGAATTCCCCGCAGTTGCCGAGATTCTCTCGGTGATGAAAGCGAAACTTGATGCAAGCCGTGCATTGCTTTATGCTTGCTCACGTTTCGTTGATATCTACAAAGTTTACGACGACATTGCAAAGGAACGTAAGCTGACAGTCGACGAAAAGAAAGAGGCGAAAGCATTCAGCCGTCTCGCTGACGCCTTCACACCGCTCGCAAAGGGAATGACTTCCGAATTCTGCAATCAGAATGCTTACGACTGCATCCAGATTCACGGAGGATCCGGATTCATGAAGGATTATGCCTGCGAACGTGTCTATCGCGACGCTCGAATCACTTCGATTTACGAGGGAACGACTCAACTTCAGGTTGTGGCCGCAATCCGCCACGTCAGCACCGGAACCTATCTCGACTGGATCAAGGGTGAGGAAGCCAAGGAATGTCTCCCCGAAGATCAGCAGATAAAGGCAATTCTGGAAAATATGACCCAGCAGTATGCCAATGCGGTTGAGGCAGTATTCGGCGTAGAAAACCAGGGCTACCACGACTTCATGGCTCGTCGCCTTGTCGAAATGGCCGGTTACATCGTCATGGGCTACCTCCTTCTCGACGACACCAAGCGTAACGAGATGTTCCGCCGCTCGCTCCACGTGTTCGTGAAACTCGGTCAGGCAGAAACCACAAAACATGCCGATTTCATCGCCAACTTCCGTCCGGAACAGATTTCCGACTATCTTTTTGAAGAAAAATAAAGAAAAATTTGGCTATAAGTCGAATTTTAACTAATTTTGCAGCGCAAAGGAAGCGGCCTGAGAGGCCGTTTTCTTTGCGCTAAACATAACAAAGTAATTCAAAAACACCTTATGAATCGTTACGAGACCGTTTTCATTTTAACTCCCGTTTTGTCTGACGATCAGATGAAGGAAGCGGTAGAGAAATTCAAGGATGTGCTCAAGCAGAACGACGCCGTAATGCTCAATGAAGAGCTCTGGGGTCTTCGCAAACTTGCATATCCCATCCAGAAGAAATCCACAGGTTTCTATTGTCTGTTTGACTTCGAGGCACAGCCTACAATCGTTAAGCGTCTGGAGACCGCTTTCCGTCGCGACGAGCGTGTGCTCCGCTTCCTCACATTCCGTCTCGACAAGTATGCGGCTGAATATGCAGACAAGCGCATGAATCTGAGAGCAAAAAAAGCAGAAGAGAAACCCGCCGAGGTTGCAGCCGAGGCTAATACAGAAGCATAATCCATGGCAGCAAACAACGAAATCCGTTATCTCACCCCTCTTACGGTAGACACCAAGAAGAAAAAATACTGCCGCTTCAAACGCAGCGGTATCAAATACATCGACTATAAGGATCCCGAGTTCCTCAAGAAATTCCTCAACGAACAGGGCAAAATCCTTCCCCGTCGTATCACCGGCACCTCGCTGAAGTTCCAGCGTCGCGTGGCTCAGGCCGTTAAACGTGCTCGTCACCTCGCGCTCCTTCCCTACGTCACCGACCTCATGAAATAATCATCGTTTAACCACAAAAGAAGATCGAAATGAAAATTATTCTTAAGGAAAATATCCCCGGATTGGGTTATAAGGATGATGTAGTAGAGGTTAAAAGCGGTTATGGCCGCAATTACCTGATTCCTCAGGGTCTCGGAATCATCGCTTCCGACGCAGCCCTTAAGGAGCTTGCTGAAAATCAGAAACAGCGCGCTCACAAGATCGCCAAAATTCACGAAGAAGCTGAGGCTGCTGCCAAAGCTCTCGATGGTGTGGCTCTTGTTATCGCCGCTCGTACAAGTGCAAACGGCACTGTCTTCGGTTCCGTCGGCGCCGCTCAGATTGCAGAAGAACTTGCAAAGCTCGGCCACGATATCGACCGCAAGATTATCGAGGTGAAGGATGCCGTTAAGAAGACCGGCAATTATACCGCCACGGTGCGCTTCCTCAAGGATGTTTCCGCTGAAATTCCCTTTGAGGTTGTGGCTCTCGTCGAGGAGTAATATCTCATCCAAAGATTTCATTCGGGCTGCGTCTTTCCGGCGCAGCCCGCTTTGCAATTATCTATGGATAATATCTTCACGTCTCTCGGTTTTATTTGGGGGCATAGTAAAAAAGCTGTGTTTAGGCATAGAGGTTACAAAGTCGGAAGATAA
>CAMWRW010000005.1 GCA_947176755.1 uncultured Porphyromonadaceae bacterium | reverse complement strand
ATCTTCCGACTTTGTAACCTCTATGCCTAAACACAGCTTTTTTACTATGCCCCGAAATATCCGCTGACCCCGAACTCTCACACCCCAAAGACCGGAAGGCGTAACACGCTGATACATAAAGAAAAAAGGACTATTTTTCAATAGTCCTTCAGTAGTCGATCCGGGACTCGAACCCGAGTCTCCACCGTGAGAGGGTGGCGTGCTAACCGCTACACTAATCGACCCTTTTCAAACCGGTTGCCTATTATTTTATGGGCTTTGTTCCCGTTTGCGATGCAAAGTTACTGCCTTTTTTTCGATTCTCCAAATTTTTTGACTTGTTTTTTTGATGGTTTTTGTTTTTTAATCTATATTATGCTGTAAAACTGCCTTTTAACGACATTCTTTTTCGATTATTTTATTGTGATTTTTAAGCCGTCATAGCATGGTTCGACATTCGAAGGTAGCCTTTTTAGCAACTCGTGGTGTCGCCCTGCCTCATGATTGAAGTGAGTGAGATAGGCACGTCGCGGTTTCAGTTCCTCAATTAGATTGAGTGCTTCTCGGATCGTGAAATGTGCAAAGTGATTTCTTTCCCTTAATGCGTTAACAATTAGGGTGTCTAATCCTTCAAGTTTCTCTTTCTCTGTTTCGGATATGCTCTTTGCGTCAGTTATGTAGGCGAATTTACCGATACGATATCCGTAAATTGGCATCTGGCCGTGGAGCACTTCTATCGGCTCTATTTTCAATCCCTTTATATAGAAAGGATGATTTCCGATTATACGAAGGTCGAGCGCAGGAACTCCGGGATAAAGTTGATCTCGGAAGCAGTAATCAAGACGCTGTCGTAAGGCTTTTGCAACATCCTCGCGAAGATATATCGGGAGTGAACCGTAAGCACAATAGGGACGCAAGTCATCGATACCTCCTACATGGTCATAATGAACATGTGTGAGAAGCACGGCATCCAGTTGATCGATGCCATGCGTCAGGGCCTGCATTCTCAAATCGGGAGAGGCATCTATCAGAAGTCGCAATCCATGCGTCTCCACAAGTATGGATGCTCGAAGGCGTTTATCTTTTTCAAACGGCGAAGTGCAGACTTCGCATGAACAGCCGATTTCGGGAACTCCTTTTGAAGTGCCGCTTCCGAGAACTGTCACTCTTATATCCGTGTCAATATAATTTACTTCCGGGATGAGATCAATGAAAAATTTCTTCTTCACTTCTTTTCGCACGGTCTCGGCAAGTTCGATGACGTCGCGCGATGTGGCATTCCCTTCGTTGACGATCACAAGCGGCTGATCGGGATAAACTCTCGCTCCTCCGATTCTGCGTCCTTTTAGACCGGCCTTGTCAATAAGCCATGCAGCAGGAATCTTCACCATTTTATAATGACCTGTTTCGTCTGGCTCTCCCAGTGGGATGGCCGGTATTTTGCAGCCCGACAACTGCTCAAGCTCATAATGGAATCGTCCCCGAACTACCGGATTTTTGAAGAAACTTCCGGCTGACCCCAATACGTCCGGATCAGGCAATTTAGTGTTGCGTATTTCTTTAATCTTGTCGGCCGTCTCCCTTAAACTCGGCGAGTGATCGAGCGACGCGGCCCATTCTTTCAGCGGGCCGTAGGTGAGAGTTCGGGCAATGGACTCTTTCTGAAGTTTGAATGCCACCCTCAAAACTATATAGCGTCCCTTCCCTTCATGCTTGAAAAAACTGTCGCGATAGCCAAAGCGACATTCCTCTTTTGTGAAAGTCCGCGTTGTCCTGGTCTGACAGTCGAAACATTCTACGGTGTGGATGCAGTCTCCGGCTTCTACTCCGTAGGCTCCCACATTCTGCACGGCCGACGCACCGGCTTCGCCGGGGATGCCGGCGAGATTTTCAAGCCCTCCGAGACCTTGGTCGATTGTCCACTCAACAAAGTCACTCCACTTCTCGCCGGCGCCTACGATGGCATAATGGGTGGTCGCATCTTTTTGATACGCTTTCATTCCTTTTACTGCCGAGTGAAGCACAAGTCCGTCATAATCCGTGCAGAAAAGCAGATTGCTCCCTCCCCCGATATGGAGCACTTCATTCTCAATAAATACCGGATCTCTTGATATTCGGAGAAGTTCTTTTTCGGATGTGTACTCTGCATAGAAACGTGCCTTTGCAGGAATATGAAATGTGGTGAGAGGGGAGAGGTCTTTATTTTCTTCAATCATGATTGGCTGCGTTGAGAGTGAATTATGTGTGGATGATGAGTTGGAACAGTTAATGATGAGACTCGGAAAGCAATCCGTCGCGGAATATCAGGAATCTGCCGTCGCTGTATTGCCAGATGTCCATTGTCGCATTCCAGTCGTGACCGGAAGAAACCTCCTGAGGGCTTCCTAATGCGAGTCTGCATTCATCTTTTGTCATTCCGATTGCTACTTCCCCTTTGCAGATGAGATTCCAGTTGTCATCACTAATTGAGGGATATGCTTGTCGGGGATCCTGATAACTGAACAGGGATGAGAATGGCCGACTGCCGGCACGTCCTGACCCCTCGGCGCCTCCTCCGGCGCTCATCCAAACGATCGCATCCCCAATCGTCGCATGACGGATTTTTACATACATTGGGAAATAGATGTCGCCGGGAAGGACCTCCGTTACTTCTACAGGCACATACTTAAGGGAGGGTACGGAATTCCCTTCAGCGTCGTACCATAGGGAATTCATTATCCATAGAGTCTTCCCAGAGAGCAGTGAATCTGCACGCGCGGCGATTTGAGGGTCAATTATCATTGCAAGGTTATCCGAAGTCAGTTCCAAAGCCTTTTCTCTCTCCCTTTTTCCTGTCGGATAAAAGTAGATATCCGAAGTTTCTGTGCGGAACTCTATCTCTATCTCCTGCGATCCGTCAGGAGAGCGTCTTGAGGTCAACCCGTCATAATATATGGAGGACCCGACTATATCAGAGGTCGCCGAGACTCCTTTGAGTATAAGCGCTGCTTTATTGTCGGCAATGATGAACCGGTCGCCTTTATTCCAATTATTCAAAGGACGACCTGATAGCTGTCGGCCTGTGAGATCTTCAGCAGTGGGGGCGAGCAGACGTTGGTCGGCCTTCGACATTCTGACAATGCGCGTGGATTCTATGCCCGTGTTGCAGGAGGATAAAAATGCAATCAGGAAGAATCCTAAGGATAAGAAAGTGATAAATTTTTGTCTTGTCATAACAATCTGACTATCATGGAGAGAGAATCGATAGCTTTGAAAACTGAACAAAATTACGAAAATTTTTCAAGATTTTCTTGGAGAATAGCGGATTTTGTCATAACTTTGCACTCGCAAAAGCGAAATAAGCTGTTGCTCACGGCGGGATAGCTCAGTTGGTTAGAGCGTCGGATTCATAACCCGGAGGTCTCGAGTTCAATTCTCGATCCCGCTACAAAAAGGCAGCCCTTTCGGCTGCCTTTACTGTTTAATCCATATTCCCGCCCCATGGCTTCTATTTATGATGCAATAGCAGGATTCGCAATTTTCAACGGGCTGTCTTCTGCGCAGCTCAAAGAATTTATAGGCAATATGCCTCTTGATTTGAAGACTTATATGCCGGGTGAAAAGATTGTCTCTGCCGGCGAAGAAGTGACATTTGCAAAGGGCATATTTATGGGCGAAATCCTCGTTGATCATATTGAGTTAGGTGGGATGATTGAAGTCAGCGAAGTTTGGAACGCCGGCTGCATGATTGGAATGGACAGGCTGTTTGGAATTGATCCCAGATATAAGTATGATGTCACGGCGCGGACGAAATGTGGAGTCTTTCAGTTGCCGAAGCGTCTTTTCATTGAGTTGCTGAAAAGCAAGGAAATATGCATGATCAACTATTTGAATTTCCTGTCTCTTCGTGCGCAACGCCCATATCAGGCTTTATCGCTTGTCACAGATCAGTCCTATCTCAGCAAAATTGGTTCGGCATTGCTTCTCCTTTCCGACAGCAGGGCTGAAAGCGTTCAAATATCTTTCAGCATGGAAAATAATATTCCTCTGTTCAATTTGTCGGAGGATGAAAAGCAACATGTCGATGAATTCTGCGAGCGAGGCCTCCTCTCCGTAGAGAAAGGGAAGCGAGTCTTCGTTCCCTGCAAAAAGAAATTTCTTGTCGAAGTCGACAATCTTTGTTCTCAATTAGTGGAACAATAATAGACGTAAGAGTATTCTCCTTAAACCTATATCATGAAAGCTAACACTAATCTAAAAGTTCGCCTCGCGGTGATGAATTTCCTGGAGTTCGCTGTCTGGGGCGCTTATCTGACTTCCCTCGGTAATTTTTTGGCCCGCAACGGACTTCAGTCGGAAATCGGCTGGTTTTACGCAGTCCAAGGCATAGTGTCGCTATTTATGCCTTCGCTGATCGGTATCCTCGCCGACCGCTGGGTGCCTGCTCAGAAAATGCTTAGCATTTGCCATGTAATGGCAGGTGGATTCATGGCGCTTGCCGCTCTTTATTGTATGTTGGCACCGTCTCTGGCATTCGCTCCGCTATTTATCCTTTACACTGTTTCGGTCGCTTTCTTCATGCCGACCATCGGCCTCGCCAATTCAGTGGCGTTCAACGCACTGACTAAGGCCGGAATGGATACAGTGAAAGATTTTCCACCAATTCGCGTATTTGGAACCATCGGTTTTATCTGCGCTATGCTGTTTGTCAACTTCGTAGGGCCCGAGGATGCAAAGTTCCAGACTTCTTATATGCAGCTCTTTGTCTCTGCAGCCTTCTCGGCCATTCTCGCCATTTATGCATTGTCGATGCCTAAGTGTCCGATTTCTAAATCTGTCCCTTCCGGCAATTGGGTCGACACATTCGGACTCCGTTCGTTTACCCTTTTCAAACAGCGCAAAATGGCCGTGTTCTTCATCTTCAGTATGCTCCTCGGGGTGTCGTTGCAGATCACGAATGGTTACGCCAACCCCTATATCACTTCTTTCAGCGAGATTCCGCAATTTGCCGACGCTTGGGCCGCTAAAAATGCCAATGCCCTTATTTCACTCTCTCAGATGTCGGAAACACTGTGCATTCTTTTGATTCCTTTCTGTCTCAAGCGTTTTGGAATAAAAGGGGTGATGTTGATGTCGCTATTCGCATGGGTGCTCCGCTTCGGTTTGTTCGGCGCCGGAAATCCTGCAGACGGTGTCTGGATGCTTATCCTTTCCTGCATTGTCTACGGCATAGCTTTCGATTTCTTCAATGTTTGCGGTGGCCTCTATGTAGATTCAGTTACTTCCCCTGAAATCAGAAGTTCCGCTCAGGGGCTCTTTATGATTTGCACTAATGGTCTCGGCGCGACTATCGGAACGCTTTCTGCCATGACCATTGTCAACAGCCTCGTTGATCCGAGTGCCTCCCCGGAAATGCAGCTCGAGGGTTGGCGCTCGGCTTGGTACATTTTTGCCGCCTATGCACTCCTCGTGGCAATTCTATTCCTCTGTCTCTTTAAGGATGACTCGAAAAAATCGGTGTCAAAAGAGCAGATTATCCGCGACGAATCTATGAATGCCGGCGGAATGGTAATGGAAGAGGATATTTGATAAGTCTGTCTTATGATTATCTTCTATTCTCCGGACTTGGCAGAGACTATGGCGCTTCCCGAAGAGGAATCGGCCCACTGTGTCCGTGTGCTCCGTATGAAAGTGGGAGAGAGAATAACCGTCGTGGATGGCCGGGGCAATCGGTTCCTGTGCGGAATCACCGATGCTGATCCTCGCCGTGTAGGGGTCGACATCATTCAAAAAGAATACGCTCCCGACGGTCGCGGCAGGGGCATAACCCTCGTCGTGGCTCCCACTAAAAACATCGACAGAATCGAATGGTTGCTTGAAAAGGCGACCGAGATGGGTGTTGCACGGATAGTGCTCGTAAAATGTGCTCGAAGCGAACGGAAGAATGTAAATCCTGATCGTCTCCGTAAAATTCTTATTTCGGCAATGAAGCAGAGTCTGAAGACTGAATTGCCCGATTTGGTTGCCTTCCCGTCATTTAATGAGTTTATCACAATGCAGAAGGACTGGGCAGGCCGACGTGTGATGGGATATTGTGACGAGAAATTTCCTCGACTAAGTTTTGTGAAGGAATTTAGGCCGGGGCAAGATGTAAACATTCTGATCGGGCCCGAAGGGGATTTCTCACCGGAAGAAGTAGAACTCGCCGTGACTGCGGGCTATCAGCCCGTAACGTTTGGCGACACAAGATTACGAACAGAGACGGCTGCCCTATATGCAGTTGAAGCCGTCCATATATTATACGATTTACAATGACTATCAAAGATTACCTCGGATCAAGCAAGTCAGGCAATTTCTTTCTTCTCGCAGGCCCATGCGTGATAGAAGGGGAGGAAATGGCTTACGAGATTGCGGAATCGCTCAAACATTCCGCCGAAGCTCTCGACATTCCGTTTGTGTTCAAAGGAAGCTATCGGAAAGCTAACAGAAGCCGTCTGGATTCTTTCACGGGGATTGGCGACGAAAAGGCTTTGAAGATTCTTGCCGGTGTGCGCGAAAGATTCGGAGTGCCGGTTGTGACCGATATTCACACTCCGGAAGAGGCGGCGATGGCTGCTGAATTTGTCGACATTCTTCAGATTCCGGCTTTTCTCTGTAGGCAGACGGATCTTCTAATTGCCGCTGCGAACACTGGAAAATATGTGAATATCAAAAAAGGACAGTTCCTTTCTCCGGAATCTATGGCGTTTGCCGTCGACAAGGTGCGGGAATCCGGAAATGATAATGTTGCGGTCACGGAACGCGGTTCTTTCTTTGGATATGGCGACCTTGTGGTAGATATGAGAGGTATTCCGGTTATGAGGCAGAAATGTGAGTGTCCGGTAATCATTGACATCACCCATTCCCTTCAGCAGCCTAACAGGGCGGAGGGAGTGACCGGAGGTCGCCCGGAGCTTATCTCAACCATTGCAAGGTCGGCATTGGCAGCCGGAGCAGACGGTATCTTCATGGAAACACATACAAATCCGGCAATTGCCAAGAGTGACGGCGCAAATATGTTGCCCCTTTCAATGGCCGGTAGCCTTCTCTCGGAATTGACTAAACTAAGGATGGTGGTAAAGGATTTCTAATATTTTTATATCCTATAAAAAACGGGAACGGATTCTCTCCATTCCCGTTTTTTCGGATTTGTATGTTCCTTTATTTGCCCGTATTCCCTGAGTCTGAAACAGCGCTTGACGGAAGTTTTTGAGTAGTCGTTTCAGGCGACGTTGATAATTGGGGATCTCCCAGATTCTGAGGTGGCGTCGGAGAATTGGGATATAATCCCGGAGGAGGCGTGCCGGGTACATTGGGATTCTGATTCCCATAAAAGAAAGGATAGGGCATTCCAAACACTGCATCCGGATTTTTGCCCGGACTCATAAATCCTTCTATAATTGTGTCTCGACCTGATTCGCTCTCGAACACATAGAGGTGGAATCGATAAAGCATCACCGCGAGATGTTCGAATATTGCAGCCTGTATCCCCTCGTATGGAATCCATTTGCTTGTATTTGTGAAGCAATAAAGCTGAAGAGGAATGCCATTAGGCGTCTGGGCGAGTGTCGTGACGAAGAGGTCGCTTGCTTTGTCAATATAAGGACTGTTGCGGAGATAGAGCGTGACATACGCTCTGAAAATGCCGAGATTCGTGTCGATCGTGCCGATACTGATTTCTTCCGGAGTCTCGATCACTCCCGAGGCGCGTTGCTGCAGCTGCTTTTGAATCCATCCTGAAATTAACGGGATTTTGCTGAATTCATCCAGCATCTCTTTCGTGGTCTCCACAACAGAATCGGCATCAATCATATAAGATCTTTGGATGCGTCGGGTGTTCGATTCCTGCATGGGCCTGTAGTTCTTGAAGCCGGATGTGATAAGATTATAAGGAGGAACTGTCGACACAGTCTTGTCCCAGTTCGTAATCTTCACGGCAGTAAGGCTGACTTCCTCCACGGTGCCGTTCGCATCCGAACCGTTTACTGCAATCCAGTCGCCCACATGGAGCGAATCATTCTGTGCCAACTGAACGCCGGCCACTACTCCAAGAATACTGTCCTTGAAAATCAACATCAGGACCGCGGCGAAAGCTCCCAATCCCGCAAGAAGTGTTCCCGGAGAGCGGTTGAACAGGATTGCAGCCATAATAATAGTAGCAAAAATCCAGATAACGAGCTTAATGACCTGTGCTATTCCCTTCAGCGGAAGACGTTTCGTGTTTTCCTTCATATCAAGTCTACGCCACACCACATCAACCATTACGCTCAATGACTGCGACATGATGATAACAATGTAGATCCAGGAGAGCCTTGATAACCAAGAAGCAATCGACAGATGCTTATAGAGTGTGAACTGAATGAGAATTAAGAAAATTAAGGGAGGAATTATGCGACAGAGCTTAGTGAAAAATTTGCGCTCTATCATATAATTGTACATATTTGACTTCACATGAGGATTGATCTTGCGAAGAAAGAATACGAGCGCCCATTGCACGAGCAGACCCACTCCAAAAGCGAATGCAAACACGACGATGACATAGAGCCATATAAACAGGTTTGCATTCCCTTCCATCCCGATGAGCCCCAGAAGCCAATTGACACAGTCCATCAGAACACGGGCGATGAAATATGAGCTTTGCTCCGCCGTTTCTGTCGTGAGATGAATTGCAGGTGTCACCTCCTCGGGTTTCGTTTCGGACTGCACGACTGTTGTCAGAAGTGATAGTAAGTTCATTTGTTCTTATTTATTGTTTTTAACATTTCAACGCTCAGAGCAATCAGTTGTTCAATTTCAATGACAAAAGTGGTAATATGTTGAAAAAGGAAACCATATAAGTTGATTAACAAATGTTAACAATTTAGCAAGCCGGATTTTTGCACACTTCTTTGCTTTTGTGCAAAACTAAAGAATATATGTTATAAAACATAATTTCATTGTAACGGTCACGAATTTTAGTGACTTAGCAAATGCGGTATACAAAAATTAAGAACTTTTGTAGAAATATTTTTTGCGGAAAGGTTGCATAAAGAAGGCCAAGTAATTAACTTTGAGCAGACAGAATAAGGAAATATTAAAATTTGTTTAACGATGGAAAGAACCTTGGCAATATTGAAACCTTCGTGTATCGAACGATCATTGATAGGTGAAATCATTAATCGGATTGAGAAACGTGGAATCATAATTCAAGGTATGAAGATGATCAGGATGACTGAGGAAATGTGTCGTGCGCATTATTCTCATCTTGTTGAGAAACCTTTCTTTCCTGAACTTGTAAAACAGATGACTTGTACGCCGGTTATCGTTATTTGTCTTGCCGGCGTTGAGGTTGTGAGAGTATTCCGTGAAATGACCGGTGTAACTAACGGCAGAAATGCTTTGCCGGGAACGTTGCGCGGGGATTTCTGCGTAAGCGGGCAGATGAACATTGTTCATGCTTCCGATAGCGTAGAGAATGCTCAGGCCGAGGTCGCCAGATTCTTCTCTCCGGAAGAACTGTTCGACTATGTGCCAGAAAACCTCAATTTCCTCTACGGGGCCGGCGAGATTTAATTTCCGGAATTAGATCTTCCTTTCCCCGACGCCAACATTATTAGATATGATAGAATATAAAAATATACTGGGCGCATGCTTGATTGCGGCTTTTGCAATCCTTCCCGTGAGCGCCCAAAAAATCACTTCCAAATCTCCTCACTCTCAAGCTCACAAGGAGCTCCTTGCAAGCCAGGCGAAAAGTCAGGACCAGATTAAGCTCGTAGAAAAAAACACCTTTATCGATCTTATCGACGACATCGAGCCGGAGCTTGACATCTATACCGAAGGTTGGAATTCCAAACAGGTTAATCCATTCAGAGAGGCTGATGTGCCAAACTCAAAGACGATTGATGTTTCCGGTTACTTTATGCCCTGTCCCGGTAAGATCACATCCAACTACGGCTATCGAGCTAAGTTCGGCCGAATGCACAAGGGAGTCGATCTTGCGATCCGTTCGAACGACACTATTTATGCCGCTTTTGACGGAAAAGTCCGTCTAACGAATTATGAAGCCAAGGGTTATGGTAACTATGTGATTATCCGCCACCCAAACGGGCTTGAGACGGTTTATGGTCACCTTAATAAACATCTTGTTAAGCCTGATCAGGTGGTAAAAGCCGGAGATCCGATCGGTCTTGGCGGAAGCACGGGTCGAAGCACCGGACCGCACCTCCATTTCGAGACCCGATTTATGGGGTATGCAATCAATCCATCCGCTATCTTCGACTTCGCTAACCAAACGACTCACACTGACACATATCAGTTCTCTAAGTCAACTTACACGAAGGCCCGCAATTTTGCCCCGTCTCGTCAGATGGCAAAATCGGAGAAAGAAAATCCCTACAAGTCCGCTGCGGCCAATCCCGCAAGCTATACGGTGAAAAAAGGTGACACGCTTTCCTCTATCGCAAGAAGCTATGGAATGTCGGCAACTACACTTCGTCGTCTTAACGGCCTATCGAACGCCGATAAAATCCGAGCAGGTCAGATTCTGAAACTTAAATAATTAATTGTTAGGAAGATTTTAATCCTTTTAATTATTGATAAAATATTGCCGGCCGTCCGCCACAGGATCGGTCGGCGTGTTTTTATAACCTTTTGATTCGATAAATTTGGATGGTTTCAAGAAGTGGATTATCTTTGTGGTTCATCTTGAGGAACGCCCCTTGTCATTCAGGCGTATTTCCCGAATACATTAACTTCCAATGGCAGATCATAAGGATATAATTGACGAGTTGTGCAAGCGCCTGAACAGGCCGGCAGAGGATATTGAGTTTCTGATTGACGAATTCGCCTATCTCGTTTCTGAATCCGTGAAATCCGATACAGCGGTCTCCGTGCCCTCCTTTGGCAATTTTGAGCCCCGAAAGCGACTCGAAAGGGTAGTGGTCCATCCATCTACAGGCAAAAGACTCCTCATTCCCCCTCGGTTGACATTAAACTTCAGGCCTTCGGCTCTGTTAAAACAAAAGATCCGCAATAACGAAAACAATCTTTGATTATGAGTGAAAAAATTACTCTCCCCGGAATCATTGGCCGTTTAGCGGATGCAACGGGCGATACGCGTAAAGAGACCGAAGATTTCATCAGGGAATTTTTTTCTCTTCTTCAGTCTAAACTTCTGGATGAAGGCGAAGTCAGCATCCGCCAGCTCGGCACGTTCAAAGTTGCCGAAGTTGAGGAGAGGAAAAGTGTCGATGTCTCCACCGGAGAGGAAGTAATAATAGCTGCTCACAAAAAACTTCTTTTTACACCGTCAAAGGAATTGGCTGAGGAGATCAACGCTCCATTCGATATGTTCGAGACCATTGAACTTAACGATGGCTTTGACCCCGATTCGGTTGCGATTTCTGAAGAAGCTCACTCTGCAGGTGATGAAAATATTGTCACTGTGGAGGGAGGCAAACTGGATTTTATTCAGGATGAAATTGATGAGGAAACAGGTGTCGACGACTTCGCGGATGAGCTTCTCAAGAATACCGCAGATGACAATAATGATAAGGAGGAAACTGTTGAATCGTCTGATGATGAGTTGGAAGTATCACAGGATTTATACGTTCAATATTCGTCTGATACCACGCCGCAGGATGATTCTTCTTCTTCCGCTACATATACTGAATCGAATTCCGGTAATGAAGAGTATTCGCTATATAACGAGTATTCTGAATCTGCGTCAACTCAGGAATCAGGATCTGACGATGTCTCAGCCGTTGCTTCGGATTCTGACTTGAAAGATGAATCAGTAGATGAAGAAGTTAGGATTGCTCAATCATTGTATCCGGAAAGGAAGAGAAAGCGCGGAACTTACAAGTTCCTCTCCGGATTTGCTTCCGGCGTGGCTTTGTGCTGTCTTGTAGGGCTCGGTGTCTATATTTATATGCGCAATTATGTTGCCGCCCCGGCGTTCAAGTCAGAAGCTACCCCGGTTGTAGATGATTCCTTAGCTGTTGAAGCGGGGAAAAGCGAGGTTATCAAGTCATCGGCATCGGAAGATTCAGCTATTTCTGTTTATGAAGATGCTCCGGAGGTCCCTACACCGGTATCTGATGCGGAATCCACAGCAAAACAGTCTCAAGTTGTCTATGACACAATCAGCCATACACGGTTTCTGACGACAATGGCGAAAGCTCACTATGGCAACTACAATCTTTGGCCTTATATCTATAAAGAGAACGAGAGTTTTCTTGGGCACCCGGATAGAATCCGTCCCGGCACAAGGGTTGTGGTACCTCCGTTATCGAAATATGGTGTGGATCCCAATAATGAAAGCGACATCCGCAAAGCCAAACAGATGGGTGTCGAGATTTATTCCCGTTATAAATGATAGATGATGCGGAATGGGAATTCCTCGCGGAGGGGGAGGCTGGAAAACCTTGCGTCTATTATTGGCTAATCAAAAAAAATTAGGTAACTTTGCGGCGGAAATTTCGGCGTTGCAACAACGTGTGCCACTCCGGCGCCGGTTGGTTTGTTGTGTAAGTCGGGATATGAAATGGCGGCATCTTAGTTAGTTGAAAAATCGAATCGCTATGAAACGTTGCTGCCTGACAGGAAGGATATAATCACTTCTAATATAGAGACTAAGATAATGAAAAAAAGTGCGCTTCAGAGAGTAAGATCTGAGTACCAGCCCAAGCTCCCCAAAGATCTTCAGGGAGCTGTAAAAGTCAAGTTTGGCAAGCCCACTGAATCGGTAGCAGATCAGGCAGCTATCAAGGACCTGTTCCCTCACACATACGGAATGCCCATCGTGGAATTCGAACAGGATGAGAATCCTATCCGTGTGGAGGAGCCGTTTAACGTTGGTATCATTCTTTCCGGAGGCCAGGCTCCCGGCGGACATAATGTGGTCAGCGGTATTTTCGATGGTCTGAAAAGCCTTAATAAAGAGAACCGTCTTTACGGGTTCCTTATGGGCCCTGCCGGGTTCATCAACCATCAGTATATGGAATTGACCGCAGGTATTATCAAGGAATATCGCAACACTGGCGGTTTCGATATCATTGGCTCCGGTCGTACGAAACTTGAGAAACCTGAGCAGTTTGATGCAGGATTGAAGATTCTTAAAGAACTCAACATCAAGGCACTTGTGATCATCGGTGGTGACGACTCCAACACTAATGCTGCCGTCCTCGCCGAATATTACAAAAATATTGGTGCCGGAGTTCAGGTGATTGGAGTTCCCAAGACCATCGACGGCGACCTTAAGAATGAATGGATTGAAACTTCTTTCGGTTTCGACACCGCATGCAAGGTCTATAGCGAAGTTATCGGTAACATCCAGCGCGACTGCAACTCAGCAAAGAAATATTACCACTTTATCAAGTTAATGGGCCGTTCCGCTTCTCACATCGCTCTTGAATGTGCGCTTGAGACCCAGCCGAACATCTGTATTATCTCCGAGGAGGTTCAGGCTAAGAGAATGACTCTCGACAATATCGTCAGCTATATCTGTTACGTTATCTCAGAGCGTGCGAAATTGGGCTGGAACTTCGGAACAGTTCTGATTCCTGAAGGACTTATCGAATTCATTCCTTCGGTAAAAGCACTTATAAGCGAGCTTAACGATGTTATCGAAGCTAACAATGAGGAGCTTGCAAATCTCGAAGAGATGGATAAACTTGAGAAAATCCATTCGCTTCTCTCGCCCGCAAACGCTGACCTTTACAAGTCGCTTCCGAAGAATATCGCTCTCCAGCTCAGTCTTGACCGTGATAGCCACGGTAACGTTCAGGTATCTCTGATCGAGACCGAGTCGCTTCTCAGTGAAATGGTTGCCAAGCGTCTTGATGAAATGGCCCTCGAAGGTCAGTATGACGGTAAATTTAATGCTCAGCACCACTTCTTCGGCTATGAAGGACGTTGCGCAGATCCGACGAACTTTGATGCAGATTATACTTATGCGCTCGGATATAATGCCGCGATGCTGATCAACTCCGGTCTTACCGGTTACATGTCAAGCGTCCGCAATCTTACCGAACCGAGTGAGAAATGGATTGCCGGAGGTATCCCCATCACGATGATGATGAATATGGAGCGCCGCAAGGGCGAGATGAAACCTGTGATTCAGAAAGCTCTCGTTGATCTCCACGGACGTCCCTACCTCAAGTTCGCTTCAATGCGTGAGACGCTCGCGCTCAACACTCTCTATCAGTATCCCGGTCCGATCCAGTATTTCGGTCCCTCCGAAGTGTGCGACCGTCCCTCGATGACGCTGCTCCTCGAACATGGCAAAGAAATCAATTGAAATGACCGGCCGGCCCGGCATTCCTGAATAATTTTTACCCATCCTGTGTCATTAGACACGGGGTGGGTAATGCGTTTTGAAACTAATAATCACTAATAATAACGCAACGGCCGAATATCGGCATTAACAACTTTCAGACTATGGCAGATGTAACATTGAAGCAGTCGAAGGTCGAACTGTTGCGCGACAAGGCGTGGGCGCGCTGGACGGCACTTGGCCTCCTGGCGTTTGCGATGTTCTGTTCATATATCTTTATGGACATTTTGTCGCCAATCAAGGACCTTCTTCAGAGCACACGTGGTTGGGATTCCACTGCGTTCGGAACTATGCAGGGATCGGAAACATTCCTGAATGTATTTATTTTCTTCCTGATCTTTGCAGGAATCATCCTCGACAAGATGGGAGTGCGCTTCACGGCAGTCCTCTCGGGAGTCGTGATGCTGGTCGGCGCATCCATCAACTGGTATGCACTGACCGATGCATTCCTTGGAAGCTCGCTCGATGTGTGGTTCACAAACCATCTCAACTATATCCCCGGCTTTGATGAGCTCGGCATCTCTCCCTTCTACGAGGGAATGCCTGCTTCTGCGAAACTCTCTGCCGTTGGTTTCATGATCTTCGGTTGTGGCGTCGAAATGGCCGGTATCACCGTCAGCCGCGGTATTGTGAAATGGTTCAAAGGCCGCGAGATGGCTCTCGCAATGGGTTCCGAAATGGCTTTGGCGCGCCTTGGTGTCGCAACATGTATGATTTTCTCGCCCCTCTTCGCAGAACTCGGCGGAGATATCAGCGTGGCGCGTTCGGTTGCTTTCGCCGTTGTCCTCCTGATGATTGCTCTGATAATGTTTATTGTCTACTTCTTTATGGATAAGAAACTTGACGAACAGTCCGGAGAAGCTGAGGAAAAAGACGAACCTTTCAAGATCAGCGACATAGGCAAGATTCTCTCAAGTTGGGCTTTCTGGGTGGTGGCGCTCCTTTGCGTGCTCTATTATTCAGCGATCTTCCCCTTCCAGAAGTATGCCGTCAACATGCTTCAGTGTAATCTGACATTCACTGATGTGGATCCAACTTCCTTCTGGGCTTCCGATACGGTGACTGTTGTTCAGTATATCATTATGATTGTTGTGGCCGTAGCCTCGTTCGCAAGCAATTTCTCGAAAAACAAGCCTGTGAAATATGCAATGCTTGTCACTGCGATTGTAGCTCTCGTGATTTATTGCTATATGGGCTTCATGCGTCAGTCGGCTTCCGCAATCTTCGCCGTGTTCCCCCTTTTGGCTGTCGGTATCACGCCGATTCTCGGAAATTATGTCGATTATAAGGGAAAGGCGGCCTCGATGCTTATTCTTGGCGCTCTTCTTCTTATCATCTGTCACCTCACGTTTGCTTTCATTCTTCCCTTGTTCAAGAATAGTCCTGTTGGAGGGGTGATTGTGGCTTATGTCACCATCCTCGTGCTCGGAGCCTCCTTCTCGCTCGTTCCGGCATCCTTATGGCCGAGTGTTCCTAAACTTGTTGACGCGAAAATTATAGGCTCTGCATACGCTCTTATTTTCTGGATTCAAAATATCGGTCTCTGGTTGTTCCCGATGCTTATCGGTAAGATTCTTGATAAGACCAATCCCGAAATCACTGAAGGACTTGCAAGCGGCGCATTGTCTCCTGAGCAGGCTGCCGTAAGCTATAATTACACGGCTCCCCTTGTGATGCTCGCTTGTCTTGGCGTTCTCGCTCTTATCCTCGGATTCGTGCTGAAGGCTGTTGATGCGAAGAAACATCTCGGTCTTGAATTGCCCAATATCAAGAATGAAGATAAGTTTATCGAAGAAGAGGCGTCAACTGCCGAACTATGATAATTCCCGATTTTATATAACCCCTGCATGATTGCCCTCCTTAGTGAGGGCAATTTTTTTGGAAAATGGGTTGGAAAAAGTAAGAAATCAGGCTGCTCAGACGTTAATATTTTATGAAATTACTAAAGAAACTGCTGGTGATGACCGCTATGCCGATGGCTCTGTTTGCAGATGCTGAGAATGTGTCGCAGAAACAGGCCGCAGGAATTGCAGCCACATTTTTCAATGCAGCCTATGGAGAGCATGTAGCGGCCCCTAAACTTCATTGGAACGGTCGGCAGCTGACCACCAACAGACTTTTCGCTCCTTTCTATGTATATAATCATCCGAAAGGAGGATTTGTGATTATATCAGCTGATAGCAAGGCCTTCCCGGTCCTTGGATATGGACTTAAAGGCCGGTTTGATAAAGATAAGCTTGGAGCGGATGAGAAAAAGCTACTTACGCAATACGCCCGAGAAATAGAACTTATCCGTTATGACTCCCGGACACCTGACAGGGCCATTGAAGCATGGCAAAAGATGCCGCAGGCTATATATGCTTTCCTCAATAACCCTTATTCAACTCCGGAGTTTGAGGCACTCACAGACGAACAACAGGAATTTATTGAGCTTATTGATCGTCGGAACGGATGGATTATGATTCCTTCCGCGGTGGAATTCCCGGTGTATGATCCGGAGCGGTTCCGAGATTATGTGCTTGAGGATGTGCTTGGAAACGAAATGGAAGCTGAAGATGTGCCGTTCGAGTTCTATAATTCATTTATCTCCGAGCTGGAAGAGGAGGAGCGTATGAAAGCGGCCGCACTCGAAGAACTGATAAATCCAACTCGTCCGGTGGTGAAATATCTCGGAGGAGCCCACTATTCAATATCTTTTCCCGAAAACGTAAGAATGGTCAGGGTATACGGTATGGAAGGAACCTGGAAACTTGAACGTTATTCGGAAGGAACCCCGTTGTTGTCGCTCGATCTTTCGTCGCTTGGCAGCGGTTTCTATGCCGTAATGGTCCTCACCGAAGGTGGAAAAGTATATGGCCTTAAACTTAGTCGCTAACTGTTGAAACTATTTTCGTAATGAGAAAGAAAATCTACGCTTGGGCTGCTATGATTATAGTTGTGATAGGTATTATCCTTTCTTTCCCAAGAGCATATTGGTGGAGCTATGCAGATCTTTTCTTCGCCTTCATGATGGCGTTCTGTTATCTGCTCTCCGTCTATCTCGCTAAGATTCCGAGAGTGTCCGCACATCTTTCAATCTGCGCTTTCGTATTTCTCGGACTGATGGTGTTGGCTTTGATAGGGGAGTATATCGCGTTTAGTGTAATTGTCTGATACCTTCGCGGACCACCACCGGCTCTTCCCCGGTGCAGTCAATGATTGCCGAAACTTCTGTTGACCCTTCTTCTGCTTCAACCATGAGGTCGGCTCTTGTCTCGTTGTATTCGGCGATAAGATCAGGGTTAATCGCATAATCGGAATCGTTGGCATACGGAATAGATGTCGACAGAAGGGGATGTCCGAGGTAATCTGCAAGCCGACGAGTAAAATTATTATCCGGAACTCTTATTCCCACGGTTTTCCTCCCTTTGAAAGCCTTAGGCAATGATGATGTAGCTTTAAGTAGAAATGTGAACGGACCAGGAAGATTCCCTCTCATCAGGGTGAAGGTATCATCCTGAATTCGGGCATATTCGGAAGCCATCGAAATGTCGGAGCATATTATTGACAAGGGTTGTTTCTCCGGATTTATGCCTTTCGCCTTGCAGAGTCTGTCGATAGCCTTTGAATTCAACGCGTCGCACGCAAGCGCATACATTGTGTCGGTGGGGATTATCAGAATTCCACCCTTTTCTATCACGTCAGCGGCTTCTCTCACTTGAGATTCAGAAGGGCTGTCATTCCAAATTTTGATTCTTCTCATAACAGTTGCAAATATAAGATTTTTTTGCTTAATTTTGCATTGGAAAAAGAGAGATAAATATGAAAATAGCAATTATAGCAGCAATGGATAAAGAAGTGAAGTTGCTTCTCAATATCATGCCCGCATACGAAGAGTATGATGCGGAAGGACTTCATTTCTTTACAGGAGAAATAGGAGACAAGAGCGTTGCGATTGCCAAATGCGGTATTGGCAAGGTAAATGCGGCGGTCAACACATATCGTTTAATCAAACATTTCTCGCCTGATCTGGTTATCAACAGCGGAGTTGCGGGAAGTCTGGACGCTAATAAAAAGATAGGCGATGTGCTTGTGGCGGATTCCGTGGTCTACCATGATGTATGGTGCGGGCCGGGCACATTGCGCGGAGCGGCGGATGGTTTCGAGCAGAAAATGCTACCGGACGAAAACGCCTTTAGAACTGCAATTCATGTCGGGGGCGATAGAAATGATTTCCATGCGGGAATGATCGCGAGCGGCGATATTTTCGTGTCTGACCCTGAAATAGTCAGGCAGATCACATCTTATTTCCCCGAGGCCGTTGGATGTGACATGGAATCCGGAGCAATTGCCCAGACATGTGCAATGCTTGGCGTGCCGTTCCTGGTTGTCCGCGTCCTAAGCGATTGTCCGGGATCGGGCGATAATATTTCCGAATATAAGAATTTCTGGAGCGAGGCTCCTGAAAAGACATTCTCCCTTTTGGAACAACTATTAAAAACACTCTAATGACTAAAGAATATACTCCACACACTCGAAAGGAAAAGCTGGCGGCGCTCGATGAATTTCTTAACGTGCTCGAAACTCTGCGAGTGAAATGTCCGTGGGACAGAAAGCAGACAAATGAATCTCTAAGGCCCAACACTGTCGAAGAGGTTTATGAACTTGTTGATGCTCTGATGGCGGATGATCAGAAGAATATCTGTAAAGAACTTGGAGATGTGCTCCTTCATGTAGGATTTTACGCTCTGATAGGGGAGGAGAAAGGGGAATTTGATATTGCTGATGTCTGCAATATGTTGGTTGAGAAACTTAAATTCCGACATCCCCATATTTACGGCGATATCCAAGCCGACACGGCCGAAGAGGTGAAGCAAAACTGGGAAAAGATTAAGCTCAAGGAACGCGACGGCAATAAAACGGTGCTGGGTGGTGTCCCCTCCGCTTTGCCGGCGATGATCAAAGCCAATCGAATCCAGGAGAAAGCCCGCAATGTCGGTTTCGATTGGGAACAGCCTTCCGATGTGTGGAATAAAGTCCGTGAAGAGGTAGAAGAAGTTCAACAGGAAATAGATTCCAATGATGCCGAGAAACTTGAAGGTGAATTCGGCGATCTTCTTTTCGCAGTCATAAATGCCGCACGCCTTTATGGGGTGGATCCCGAAAACGCACTTGAAAAGACAAACCGTAAATTCATTTCTCGATTCAATCATATAGAAAAGCGTGCCCGAGAGATTGGGAAATCGCTGTCTGAAATGACCCTGGAAGAGATGGACGCTTTATGGAACGAGGCGAAGGGAATAAAATAATACTTTGCATTACTGAGAAACCGAGTGTAGCCAAAGATATAGCCCAGATTCTTGGGGCAACCGTGAAGAGAAACGGTTATTTCGAAGGCAACGGATATTGGGTCACATGGACCTACGGTCACCTCTGCACTCTCAAAGAGCCTCAAGACTATTCTCCGTATTGGAAAACATGGTCGTTGGGTTCCTTGCCTATGATTCCGCCTAAGTTTGGAATCAAACTTATTGATGACGCAGGCATCAAACGCCAGTTTTCAGTTATTGAGGAGTTAATAAGGAATTGCTCCGAGGTGATCAACTGTGGCGACGCCGGCCAGGAAGGTGAGGTGATCCAACGATGGGTGATGCAGAAAGCCGGATGTGAGAAGCCGGTGAAACGTTTATGGGTGAGCTCGCTTACGGATGAAGCCGTTCGAGAGGGTTTCCGTCATCTTCGTTCTCACGAAGACCTTCTCCCTCTTTATACGGCCGGTCTCTGTCGTGCTATCGGTGATTGGGTGCTTGGTATCAATGCAACTCGTCTATATACGCTAAAATACGGAGTCAACCGCCAAATTCTTTCTGTCGGGCGCGTACAGACCCCGACGTTGGCTATTGTTGTTAACCGTCAAAAAGAGATCGAAAATTTCATTCCTCGAGACTATTGGGAACTGAAAACCATTTACCGTGGCGTCACATTCACATATTCCGGAAAGTCATTCGAAAAAGAAGAGGATGCAAAGAAAATTATAGGCTCTCTTATTGATCAACCTTTCAAAGTGGAGGATGTCCAGAAAAAATCCGGGCGTGAGGCACCCCCACGACTTTTCGACCTGACAGCCCTACAAGTCGAATGCAATAAGAAATTCGGGTTGAGCGCAGATTTGACCTTGAAGTTAATTCAGTCGCTTTATGAAAAGAAGCTGACCACATATCCGCGCGTCGATACGACATATCTTACAGAGGATGTCTATCCGAAGTGTAAGTCAATCCTTGAGTCTCTCAAACCGTACGCGAATCTCACTGCACCACTTCTTGGAAAGTCTTTGAAGAAAAGCAAAAAGGTGTTTGATAATTCCAAGGTTACGGATCACCATGCCATTATTCCTACAGGGCAACCTCTTCCGGGAGGTCTGAGTCAGGATGAGAAGCGTGTATTCCATGTGATTGCCCTGAGATTTATCTCAGCCTTTTATCCTGACTGTACGTTTGACCAGACTGTCGTTAAAGGGAAAGTTGACAAATATGGATTTAAAGCCACAGGGAAGGAAATCAAGGATCCCGGTTGGAAGGTTGTTTACGGATATAAGGCGAATCCGGGAGTCGGCAAAGCCGGAGAGAATGACGAAGAACCCAAGGAAGAAGAGGAACAGGGCATTATGCCTTCTTTCTCAGTCGGTGAATCCGGTCCGCATAAGCCGTTTTTAGGAAAGAAGACCACACAGCCCCCGAAATATTTCACGGAGGGAACGTTGCTGAAGGCTATGGAGACTGCCGGTTCGACAGTCGAGGATGAAGACCTTAGAGAATCGCTAAAGGCAAACGGTATCGGACGTCCTTCGACACGTGCAGCTATTATAGAAGTGCTCTATAAACGCGGATACATAAGGAAAGAGAAAAAATCTCTCAGGGCAACCGACGCCGGTATTGAACTTATTTCTCTTATCAAAGAGGAGTTACTCAAGAGTGCGAAATTGACCGGAATCTGGGAAGGTCGTCTTCGTCAAATCGAGAGAGGGGAATACTCGGCAACCGAGTTTATCGATCAATTGAAAAAGATGATTACTGACATCACCCTCTCGGTTATACGTGACACATCAAACCGCAGGATTGATGCGGCAGTTGAGTCAAAACAAGAAAAAATCAAAACAAAAAAATGAGTGCAAATATACAGTTGATAATTGTTTTCATAATTCTTGCCCTTCTTCTTATCTGGATTATTTACAGGCTGGTTAGTTCGCGTGGCCGAAAATCCGGTAGCAAATCTTCTTGTTGTGGTTGCAGCCTTGCGGATTGTTGCTCGGAAAAAGCAAATAAATCAAATAGTGGGAAGGATTGCAACTCTGATTGCTGATTTGGTGGCTGCTACGGATATTCAACTTGTAGTCTTTAAGCTTTCCTGAAGGTCAATTTTGTTTTGACTTCTGCAATCAAATGCATTAGCAAACACTCTTTCATTGTGATCAAAGAAAGGAAATAAACGATTATCCCGGTCCCTACGCCGGCTGCAATCATCAGCCAATTCTGAGTGAAAAGATTTGCGGTTAAGTAGACCACAACGCCCATAATCAAAGAGGAAACTATATATTTCTTATTGATTAATGCCTTGATAGGGAAGGGGAAATATTTATGACCGAGGATTATCTGGACAAATAGAACAGACGTTTCAGTGACGAGAGTGGAAATGGCGGCCCCGGTTGCACCGTAGTGTGGCATCAATAGAAAGTTGAGGGCGATGTTAAATATCGCTGCGCTCGTGGCGCTGATTATTACGATATTTATCTTATCCATAGGATAGAGCACCTGGATTCCCATAATGTTTGTGATGCTCATGATAACAATCGTGGGTGCATTAACGAGCAGCACGGTTGCGGACGGTGCAAAATCGCTTCCACAGAACACCATTGTGATCGGATAAGCAAGAATCATAATTCCAATTGCCATCGGCATCGACAACGCAAGCGTAAGATTCATAGAGTTATTGATTACGCTCTTGAAGCCTTCCGTATTTCCGGTTTTTATAAGGTGGGAACATCTGGGGAGTAAGACTGTGCCAAGAGAAGCAACCATCGCAAGACAGATCTGGGAGATTCTGGAGCCTGCGGAAAAATAGCCGACAGCTTCTTCTCCGGAAATAAATCCAAGCATGATTGAATTTAGCTGCATGTACAGACTAATAATAACATTCAGCAAAAATATCTGTAACGCCGGTTTTAAATGGCTGAGAACGTCAAGCTCGGAAAACTTAATCTCTCTGAAATTTATATATTTCCTTAAATTTATAAAATTCAAAAGGTTGTTGCCAACTGTTGAACCTACGACAATTACGCCGTAGATTAAAAGATCCGACGGTTTGCGAACGAATATAAACAGGGCAGAAGCTGCCAGCGTCCTCACAAAAATGCCGCGTATCGTGATATACTTGAAATTTTCAATGCCCTGATAAAACCAATCAGCTCCTATCGATGTGAATAGAATCGACAGACTGAGAATAAAAAAGAGTGTTGACTGACGGTGAATCTGAGGCACAAATTCTGCAAGTATCCAGACGCATACATAACCTATAAGGCAAAGAGAAGTGCTTAATAGAAGAATCTCGATTGTTTTCTTATCTCTCTGATACTTGTCGGAGTTATATTTAGCAATCTCCTTTACTGCATACATCGGAATGCCAAGACTCGTTGCCATCACGATATATGAGATTATTGAATTGAGAAAGTTTACCGCACCGATTCCTTCCGGCAACAGTACGCGCGCTGCATACGGGAATGTCACCACCGGAAATAATATACCGGTAATCGTATGGATTGCATTCAGTATGATATTGCCTTTGATGGAAGACATCGGGTCAGTTCAATTCTCAAGACGGATTTCTCTAAGTTTCCTCTAATCTCGGAGTGATAATTATTAATATCTTTAAGGAAATACGAATGCAAAGATAACTATTTTCGGCCGTTCGGCCTCGCTATTTAGAAAAAAACTCTCTGAAAGAGAATCTTTCAGAGAGTTTTTTTCTTGATAATCGGCAGCTGATTAAAAGGCCTTGAACGACATATCCAATCCTTTTACGCTATGGGTAAGAGCTCCGACGGATATGAAATCAACTCCGGTTTCTCCATATTTACGAAGATTTTCAAGGGTGATACCACCGCTTGACTCTGTTTCGTACTTGCCATCGACCATCTTTACGGCTTCGCGGGTAAGTTCGGGACTGAAGTTGTCGAACATGATGCGGTCAACACCACCATGCTCCATGACGCGTCGGATGTCATCGAGACTGCGTACTTCAACCTCTATCTTGAGGTCTTTACCATTTTCCCTGCAGTATTCTCCCGCACGAGAAATTGCTTTTTCAATTCCTCCGGCAAAATCAATATGATTGTCTTTAATCAGAATCATATCGAACAGGCCGATGCGATGGTTCGTACCTCCTCCGGCAGCCACAGCCTCCTTTTCCAGCATGCGCATTCCGGGAGTCGTCTTGCGTGTGTCAAGAACGCGCGTGTGGAGTCCCTTGAGTTCATCCTGATAACGTCGCGTCATTGTGGCCACTCCGCTCATCCTCTGCATTATATTAAGCATCGTGCGCTCTGCAATCAGTAAAGATCTCACAGGACCTTCAGCGGTAAAGACTATATCGCCCTTCTTGACATCAGATCCATCTTGGATTTTCACATCAACTTTTATGGAGGGGTCAACTTTATGAAGCACTTTAAGAGCGACGTCAACTCCCGAAAGCACACCATCTTCCTTGATGATAAGACGTGAGCGCCCCTTGGCATCTGACGGAATAGTCGATAGAGTCGTGTGGTCGCCATCTCCTAAATCTTCCGCGAATGCAAGTTGGAGCAGATCGTCAATTAACTCTTCCTTTGTTTTCATATCTGTTTACTTTTTGATGCCGTCACGTTTCAAAAGTGCATCGGTGGTAGGCTTTTTACCACGGAACTCAACATATAGGGTCATGGGGTCGACTGTATCGCCTGACTGAAGCATCTTAAGGAATTTATCCGCCGTCTTGCGGTCAAATATTCCATTTTCCTGGAAGGCTGCGAATGCATCCGCATCCAGCGACTCAGACCATTTGTAGCCATAATAGCCGGCGGCATATCCTCCGGAGAACACATGAGTGAAAGCCGGAGAAATCATAACGCCCTCCACCGGTTCGAAAACTTTGACAGGATCAACAGCCGAAGCCTCAAACGCCTCGATGTCTGCAGAAGCGCGAAGCGGCTCCTCAATCAAATGGTATGCCATATCGAGATATCCAAACCCGAGCTGGCGCATCGTCGCGTAAGCTGCTCCGAACTGCGCGGCCTTTACAAACTTATCAATAAGTTCTTTCGGCATCTTCTTCCCGGTCTTGTAATGGCGAGCGAAACCATCAAGGAATTCTTTCTCCGTCATGTAGTTCTCATTGAACTGGGAGAAGAGTTCTACGAAGTCGTGGTCAACGTTTGTTCCGCTAAGAGATTCATATTTAGCTTCCGAGGAGAGTCCGTGAAGTGCATGTCCGAATTCATGAAGGAAAGTATTTACTTCATCCGGAGTAAGCAGCACGGGGTCATTGCCGACAGGCTTTGAGAAGTTACATACGATGGAGATAAGCGGCAGGGTCTTCTCGCCATTGTCATCCTTAGTTTCGGCCCGGAATTCTGTCATCCATGCGCCGGAACTTTTACCGGGGCGGTAGAAGAAATCGGCATAAAGGATTCCAAGAGGTTTGCCGTCACGTCCGACAACATCATAAACTTTTACATCCGGATGATATCCTTCGGCTTTCGAAGGTTTGAACTTATATCCATAGAGCTTAGTGGCGAGTCCGAACACTCCGTCAATGGTGTTGTTAAGCTCAAAATAGGGTTTCATGTCTTCATCATTGAAAGCATATCGCTCGTTTTTGAGCTTGTCGAACCAGTAAGAGTAGTCCCAAGGCATCAGGTTGAAATCGGCTCCCTCAGTCTGGCGGGCATAATCCTCAATTTCCTTGATTTCGGCTCGCATTGGCTCCGTATAGTTCTGACGAAGATCCTCCAGGAAATCCATTACAGTTTCCGGAGTCTTTGCCATGGTGTTCGAAAGTTGATATTCAGCAAAATTCTTGTTTCCCATAAGCTGGGCAATCTCCAGACGGACATTCGCGATATCCTTGAGAATTTGTATATTGGAAAATTCTCCGTTGATATTTTTAGTTCCGTTCAGACGATAAAGTTTTTCGCGAAGGTCGCGACGCGTCGAATATGTCAGGAAGGGAGCATAGCTCGGCCGGAAGATCGTCACGAGGTATAGAGACTCGTCATCAGGCTTTCCTTCTTCTGCGAGAGCTTCGGCTGCAGCCGCTCTGTATGCTGTCACTATGGATTCGGGAATTCCGGTCAGATCCTCTTTTTTTAGCCACATCCGGAGTTCGGGATCTTTCATAGCGTTGGTTGCATTCTGGGCATATTTGAGATTGAGGTCAGACAGCTCAGCATTCAGACGGCGGAACTTGTCGCGGTCAGCTCCCGTGAGGTCGGCACCGCTGCGTCGGAAACTGTCGTAGGTCTTCTCTATAAGGCGAAGATCCTCCGGAGTGAGAGAGGTATCTTTATCACGGTTGTCATAAACCTGTTTGATTCTGTTCCAAAGAGCCTCGTTGAGCATGATGCTTGTTGAATGCTCGGAGAGTTCGGGAGTGATACGCGCCATAGTGTTCATCAGAACCGTATCCCCTGTGGCATGCTCAAGATTGCTGAGAGCCATAAGAGAGCGATTAAGCACTTGTCCCGAGCGGTCGAGAGCAACAATCGTATTCTCAAACGTCGGAGCACTGCGCTGTTTTACAATCGCATCGATCTCTTCGTTCTGGAGACGTATGCCCTCCTTGATGCCTTCTTCGTAGTCTGCGGCGGTGAGACGTGAGAATCTGAGGGTGCCGTATGGAGCATCCGATCCTGTCAGCAACTGATTGTTGCGGGCCGCGTCTGCATCCGCAGATATTGCAGTCAGAGCCAGTGCGGCCAATGAATTTATCAAGATTTTTTTCATTTAATTATTGGGTTATGTTGATTTGCATTTAATCCGGCATCAGAAGTTGACGCCAAATGAGAGCTTTGCGATAATCACAAATCTCCGGTTAAGA
Organism: uncultured Porphyromonadaceae bacterium; assembly: GCA_947176755.1. Taxonomy (GTDB): domain Bacteria; phylum Bacteroidota; class Bacteroidia; order Bacteroidales; family Muribaculaceae; genus Lepagella. The sequence goes on along the minus strand of CAMWRW010000005.1, from coordinate 38,958 downwards.
CTGATCTGGGTGCGATGACGTTGGTTGAAATAGCGAAAACCGCCTCCAAGAATTAAATAACTGCGCGCCACCCTCGAAGTGTGAAGATTCACCCCCAGGCCGGCAGCCGCGGATATATCGCCGAAAGTAGGAGAGTCCTTGAATGTGTTGAAGGAATATCCTCCCTGGACGTGTAGGAAGCAAGGAGAGGGAGCTTTTCGGAAATCTGTCCTGATCACCGCATAGATTGGGACATAGTTGGTGCCATCATATATTGATCGGTGAAGTCCGGCTCCGAATCCGAGAAGTTGCAGGAACGAATTTTTATAGCCGATTAGCGCATCGACATCAAAGGTCGACATATTGTTGGCCGTGCAATCAATTGAACTTCCGAATTCCGCTCCCCACGTGAAATGGGAGAATCCAAGATTGCGGGATTTTGAAGGGAAGAGGCTTTCTCTCTCCTCTTCATATCCTGTCGGCGGAAGATCGGAAAATTCTTGTTTCGAATTATTCATAACACTGTCGCTAACAGCCATACTGTTAGCGACTTTAATTATGACTTCCTTTGCCTCAGCCCTTCCTGAATAATCATTCCATTCGGCTATTGTTCCGGCTAATGGAGTGAATAAAAGCAATAACCCCAGGGCAAAGCGTCTTTTCAGGCGCTGAGCCATGGGGTTATTGCTACAAATTTGAGTTAAATGTGGCATAAGTCAGTTCGGGGATTAGTCCGAATATTTTATTCAGACTATGGAGTGGTGGCTCACTCGCCGAGATAGCTCTTGAGCAAACGGCTCTTCTGTCCTTTTAGACGACGGATAGCCTTTTCTTTAATCTGACGCACGCGTTCACGCGTAAGATCGAATTTCTCACCGATCTCTTCGAGCGTCATTTCCTGACATCCGATACCAAAGAACATCTTGAGAATATCTCTTTCTCGATCAACGAGCTGCTTTAGAGCGCGGTCAACTTCCTTTGACAGGGACTCACGATTCAAGCTTGCATCGGCCATAGGGCTGTCATCGTTAGAAAGGACGTCAAGAAGGGAATTATCTTCGCCTTCCACAAAAGGAGCATCAACAGAAATATGACGTCCGGAAACCTGGAGCGTATCGCTAACTTTGGAAACATCCATATCAAGTCGCGCTGCAAGTTCCTCGGTTGACGGACGGCGCTCGTTCTCCTGTTCGAAGCGCGACATCTCCTTGGTGATCTTGTTAAGCGAACCTACTTGATTGAGAGGTAGTCGCACTATGCGGCTCTGTTCAGCCAACGCTTGTAGAATCGACTGACGAATCCACCACACTGCATAAGAAATGAATTTGAAGCCACGGGTCTCATCAAACTTCTGAGCCGCGCGAATAAGACCCAGGTTTCCCTCATTTATCAAGTCGGGGAGACTCAAGCCCTGGTTCTGATACTGTTTGGCAACCGACACCACGAAACGCAAATTTGCTTTTGTCAGTTTTTCGAGCGCTGCTTTATCTCCTTTCTTAATTCGCTGAGCGAGTTCTACTTCCTCCTGAACGGAGATTAACTCCTCGCGACCAATTTCCTGCAGGTATTTGTCGAGAGATGCGCTTTCGCGGTTGGTAATAGATTTAGTAATCTTAAGTTGTCTCATAAGTAACTTCAAAAAATTGTCGCAAATATAGTAATTTTTTTAATATCTGGGACCAATTTTAACTAAATTTATATATTATTCTTATCAATTCTCTATGGTTACCGGGGCGAAGTCCTTCTCTACATCTTGACTTATATAATGGCTTGACAGGACTTCGGAGCAGTTATATGTTTAACGGTTTTTCAAGCTCTTTAGTTGCGTTAAGGTCTGTTAAATTCAAACGATTATAAGCTATATTTCAGTATGGGTGGAAAGTCATTTGTCGCATTTATTTCTTGGGTACGTAGATAAAATTTTGAATTCTTCTGATGGCGTTGCGAGATTTCAGCGTGACCGAAGTCGAATCATACAGTTCGCCCCGTAGTTTATAAGTAAGATACTTTTGGCTAATTTTATTATAATCTTTCGATATAGGCTTTTTTTTCTTAATTTTGTAGTCGTGAATAAGATTGTCAGACATACTTACCGCGTGGCGAGATCTCTGTTGTTTACCACTGTACTCGTGGCTGTAGGTCTCCTCGTCTTTCTTTATATAGCGCTGTCAATCCCTCCTGTTCAGAACGTAATTAAAGAAAAAGCAACTAAGGAACTTTCCAATCTGCTCGGTGTCCCGGTTTCCATAGGGAAAGTCAGCATTGTCCCTTTCAATGAGGTAATGCTCTCTGACGTTCTTATCCTCGATTCTGCAGACACTCCATGTCTCTCTATCGGTCGCCTGGGTGCGGGCATCTCTCTTTGGTCGTTGATTTCCGACAGAAAAATTGAGATCACTTATGGAGAACTTATTGAGCTTGATGCGAGAATATATCAATCGGAGAAAGATGGTCCTCTTAACATTCAATTCTTAATTGATGCCCTCTCCTCAAAAGATAAAAATAAACCTCCGACTCAATTTGATCTTACTCTGAGAAATATTGTCATAAGGAAGTCAAAAGCAAGTTTCGACCGTCGTTGGAAGCCTTATAAAAATGATGGTGGATTCGACCCCAATCACATTGCTATATCTGATCTTAAGGCCGATGTTGCAATGCCGGTGTTGAAAAATAACGATTTTGAGATTGACATCCGTCGTCTCTCCCTTAGCGAGAACAGTGGCTTCAATCTATCTTCCTTGACTTTGTTGACAGGAATTTCCGACTCTGAATTATCGGTAAATAAATTCGAGATTCGTCTTCCCGGTTCTTTGATTCATATCGAGGATTTCAATATGAGCTATGATGGTTTGCCGAATCTGATGAAGGCGCTTGAAAAAGGGCGACATCAACTTTCGATAACGAACTCGCATATAAATCCACAGGATCTTGCATGTTTCTATTCTCCACTTTCACATCTTTCTGAAACGCTCTATCTGAAGGGAGAGGCTGTCGGAAATATAAATAATCTGCAAGATGTGAAACTGAATTTATCGACCGGTGATAACAGATTCTCATTTGAGCTTTCGGGTTCAGCTTCCTCATTGAAGGTTCGAGAGGAAACACTTCTCTCTGTTAAGGACTTAAATCTGAAGGCTTCCGATGATTGGATCAGGTATGTTCTGAATCTTATTCCAATCGATTCCAATGCAAAAGCCTGGATTGATCCGGTCGGGTACGCGGACTTGACTCTGTCGGGGAGCGTTTTCCCAGATAAACGGCAGGGGGATATCGAGATGAATCTCCTTACGCAGTTGGGCGGACTTTCGATTGATGCGGAGGCCTCCGACTGGAGTAAAGAGGGGATTTCAGGAAGCGCGGAAATAATGTTTGATGAGTTTCAACTTAATAAATTCCCGGGACTGTCTGAATTAGGTCAGGTGTCCGGGAAAATCAAGTGTGAAGCAGCCGGCCAATGGGCCTCCATAGGAGGAGAAGTTGATGCGACGCTTGATTATCTTGATTTTCGAGGAACTCGGATTGACAGTATTACGGCAAAAATGCTTAAATCCGGCCCTGATGTGACGCTTGCCGTAGGTGTGCGTGATGAGATAGCAAATTTTGCCGTGGGTGCTGAAGGTTCAATTGAGGCGGCCGGTTTTGCCTTGACTTCCGACCTCCGGATTTCCCGTATAATCCCGGCTCGCTTTGGCATTCTCGGACAATATCCCGGGAAATCTCTCTCAGGCAACATTGCCATTTCGATTAGCGGACCTTCCTTACAAGAGGCTACGGGGGCTGTCAATATTGAAAACCTTCTCTTTGCGGATAATTCGACATACGCAGAGTTCTTGAAACTTAATCACCTGTCCGTTACTTTAGAGGATGCCTACGTCGGGGATATTTTCGGGTCGGCGGATTCAGTGCCTTGCGGGTCGGTCGGCCGAGTGTTGAATATAGACTCCGACGTGTTGCAGGGGTCGGTAAGAGGTTGCTATTTCCCGAAAAATATAAAGGAATATGAAAAGGCTGCTGCTGAAATATCCCTCCGATTGCTGCCTGATGACGCGATTTATTCATTTTTTAAACTCCCTGTTCGTCCTCTACGCGATGTTAATATTGAGGGACGTTTTGTCGGCAAAACCCTCACGGGTAATCTCTCCCTTGAAGCCCCATATATTCTTCAGGGGAAAAACAAACTTATTCGTGGCACTTCGTTACATGCCTCCTATGATGAAGTCTCAGGAATCAGTGCAAAAGTAACGACCATTGTTCCGGCCAAAAACGATGACATGACGCTTGACATTCTGGCCTCGGGAAAGCCAGATATGTTGAGGGCGACATTTGGCTGGAGGTCAAATCCGGCAGCATGTACGAATGAAGGAACAGTTCTCGACACCCAAGGCGCACTGAACCTTTCTGTAAGTCAACACGACAGATTGTTGAGCGGTAATAAGGTGACTGAAATAAATATTGAGCATTCACAGTTCACGCTTGGAGGGAAAACTTGGACCATAGGCGAAAGCAACATAGTCATGAATGACGGTCGAATTGAGATTGCTCCGCTACTGATCGGAAACGGTTTGCAGTCGGTCAGCATTTCAGGAATTGCCGGTAAGGATCCGATGGATATCGTGACAGCAAACCTCACTTCGGTCGACCTGAAGTATATTTTTGATCTTCTGAATATAAATTACGTCACCTTTGGAGGACTGGCCACCGGAAGGGCCATGGCATCGGGTCTCCTCGGAAAAGACTTCTCTGCAAAGACCGAGGGTCTGACTGTTAAGAATCTTAGCTATAACAACGCGGTTCTTGGCGACGGAAAGTTGCTTGGGAGATGGGATAATGTGGAAAAAATGGTCGGGATAGATGCTGATATAAGAAAAGATGACAAAACCGGTGCTACGGTTCACGGCGGTGTCTATGTCACAAGAGATTCGCTATCATTTGATTTCGATGCGAATAAGGTCAATGCAGCCCTTATTCAACCTTTCCTGAAAGCTTTTACATCTGAAGTGGAAGGTCGCGCATCGGGGAAACTTAAACTTTATGGGTCGTTTAAGGACGTTGACCTTATCGGTGACGTGTTCGCGGATGAAGTATCAATGAAAGTCGATTTCACGAACGTGACGTATACAGCGACCGACAGTATCATAATGCGACCCGGCTTAATCCGCATTCCGGGATTGCTGGCAAAGGATAAGTATGGCAATACCGGCAAGATCAGCGGATATGTAAAACATCACTATTTCCATGATGCAGATTTCAGATTTGATGTGACCGATGCCAATGGCCTGCTGTGCTTTGACACTAACGAAAAAATCAATCCCGTATGGTACGGTAAGATATTTGCAAGTGGTCGGGCCTCAATCATCGGTCATCCGGGAATTGTCCGTTTGGATGGAGCAATGACCACTGATAAAAATTCGGAATTCACGTTTGTGTTGGAAGATTCTCAGACCGCCGACGACTATGCGTTCCTTACTTTCTCTGACAGAAGCAAAGCGAAAGAGGAAATCTCGGAGAGTATCTCATCGTCAGATTCCCTCGAAGAGATATTCAGAAACATTAATAATCGCACTCAGGCCGAAACTGAATCCGATCTATTCCTTCTGGATCTCAATGCAACAGTCACTCCGGAAGCAAAGGTTATTTTAATCATGGATCCTGATGCCGGCGATAAAATCACGGCTGAAGGAAAGGGTGGGCTTCGCATGACATATTCTTCCGCGTCCGATGAACTCAATATCTTTGGCAACTACAATATTGTCAATGGCTTCTACAATTTCTCCCTGCAGGATATCATTCTTCGAGGGTTTAAAATTGAGCCGGAAAGCTCGATTTCATTTTCGGGCGATCCTCTTGCGGGAGTCATGGATATCAAAGCTGCTTATCGGGTCAACACAAGTCTTTCAGACCTTGATAAAAGTTTTTCCTCTGATCCGGACCTTAATAGAACAAGCGTCCCGGTGGATGCTCTCCTGGAAGTCACAGGTCCTCTGACCTCTCCTGAAATAGGGTTTGACATTAATCTTCCGACGCTTTCACAAGAAGTGGAAAGGAAGGTGAGAAGTATAATATCAAGTGAGGACATGCTTCAGCGACAAGTCCTCTATCTTCTTGCTCTCAATCGCTTCTACACCCCGGAGTATGCCGGAAGCGGGTCAGGAGGCGAACTCGCTTCTGTTGCTTCGGCGACATTATCATCACAGTTGTCAAATCTCGTCGGCCAGCTCACCGACAAGGTCTATCTTAACCCGAGTTTCAAAGCCGATAAAAGCGATTTCTCCGATATGGAGGTTAACCTTGCTCTCTCGTCTCGATTGCTTGACAACAGATTGCTGATTAACGGAAATCTCGGTTATAGAGACAGGAGCACGTCTCAGACTATGTTTGTCGGAGATTTCGACATAGAATATCTCCTTAATAAGGATGGGAAACTGCGTCTGAAGGCTTACAACCATTTTAACGATGCAAATTATTATCTTCGTTCGGCTTTGACCACTCAGGGCATCGGAATTGTTTACCGTAAGGATTTTAATGATATGTTAGCATTCCTTAGACGCAAAAAAAGGAAGTCTCCCAATTCCGGGAAACCGGAGGCAGCTCTTGTTGATTCAGTCGGAAATAACCCAATAGATAACGAAAATGAAAGCAAGTCAGATCAAAAATAATCTCGCAACAATCAACGGTTTGCTGAAACGTATCGGCTTGCTGAAGCAGGACAGCTTGGGAGTGGCATTCGGAGGTGGAGGCGCCAAAGGATTCTCACATATCGGCACGATGATGGTGCTTCGTGACCTTGGAATCCGTCCGACCGTGCTTTCGGGAGTTTCCGCAGGCTCAGTTGCCGCCGTCCTTTACGCCGCCGGCCTGACACCGGCGGAAATTAGGGAGTGTTTCGTGGAGTCGAGAAATTTAAATGATTTTCGGGAATGGACCGTGCCTAAAGATGGTTTCTTCAAACTTGATCGGTTTGCCAAACTTCTTGAAAGTTGGCTGCCGGTGAAAAATCTTGAAGAGTTGCAAATTCCAACTGTGGTATGTGCCACTAATCTCACTCGCGGAACTCAAGTTGGATGGTGCAAGGGAGAGATTGTGCCGCGAGTGATGGCTTCTTGCAGTATGCCGGTGATTTTCAAGCCTTGGAAAATCGGTTCCTACTACTATGTCGACGGTGGAGTTATGCATAATCTTCCGGCGTGGGCCATACGGAACTACTGCACAACACTTATCGGTTGCAACTGCTCTCCTTTAGACCGAACCTACAAATATAAAGATTCCATCGTAGACATTGCTCTACGCGCGTTTTCTCTTGGAATGAAAGCAAATGTGGTGGCAGATATGAATCTGTGTGATTATGTGGTGATTCCGAGGGCTCTCGAACAAAGTAATGTCTTTGATCTCGCGAGTCTTGACCGCAATATTCGCTACGGATACGAGGCTGCAGCCGAAACATTGAAAAATCTCAAAAAATAAATCTGAAGCAAAATAATTATCATATACTAAGATTAATGGCACAAAATGAGAAACTCATAATCTACCAGGCATTTCCACGCATTCTGACCAATACTAACGAGAACTGCGTGCCCGGTGGAACCCTTGAGCAAAACGGAAGCGGAAAACTCCGAGATATTACCCCGACACTATTGAAATCGCTCTCTTCTCTTGGCGTAAACTGTCTCTGGCTGACCGGTGTGTTGGAAATGGCAACCAAAACCGCCTACCCGGAAGCCGGGATTCCCCCAGACAATCCCAATATCGTAAAAGGGGAAGCGGGCTCGCCTTATGCAATTAAGGACTATTATGATATCGCACCCTCCATTGCCGTAGACGTAAAGGCGCGAATGGCAGAATTTGAAGAATGTGTCAGAAGAGTTCATGGTTGCGGTTTGAAGCTGATCATAGATTTCGTTCCCAACCACACTGCACGCTGTTACCATTCAGATTCCGCGCCGGAAGGAATCCGTGATTTCGGAGATAACGACGACATTACGAAGTTCTTCGCCCGCGACAATAATTATTACTATATCACCAACCAACAATTTTCACCCGAGTTTCCGCTTGATGCCGAGGGGACTCCCTACACTGAATTTCCTGCGAAAGCGACGGGGAATGATTGTTTCACAGCTTTTTGCGGGCGTAACGACTGGTATGAAGCCGTCAAACTGAATTATGGCTATGACCCCGGACTTCATACGCGCGATTATAATCCTGCGCCCGACACTTGGCTCAAGATGCTTCATATTCTGAGATTTTGGGCGGCCAAAGGAGTCGACGGTTTCAGATGCGACATGGTGTTTATGGTGCCGATGGAATTCTGGCATTGGGCGATTCCTCAGGTGAAAAAGGATTTCCCCAATGTTATTTTTATTGGTGAAATCTATGATGTTGGGCTTTATCGTCCGTTTATTGATTATTGTCATTTTGATTATCTATACGACAAAGTTAATCTTTACGACACGCTCGTCGGGATAGAGAAATATAATTGGTCGGCGGCCCAGCTCACGGGATGTTGGCAGACAGTAGACGGTATCGGAGACTCAATGCTTAATTTCCTTGAGAATCATGATGAGGTTCGTTTTGCATCCAGAGAATATGCGGATGATCCATCGAGGGTTGTTCCGTCGCTTGTGGTCAGTGCAATGATAGGTCGAGGGCCCTTTATGATTTATTACGGCCAGGAACTGGGAGAGATGGCGCATGACAATGAGGGTTTCGCGGGAGACAATAACAGATCGACCATTTTCGATTACTGGAGCTACGATACGATACGTCGATGGTACAACAACGGTCGGTGCAACACCGCCTTACTCACTTCTCATGAAAAGTGGCTGCGCAATCTCTATAAGCGAGTTCTCACTCTTTGCAACTCATGCGATGCGATAAGGGAAGGGGAGTTTTTCGACCTGATGTATGTCAATTTGCAGAATCCCGGCTTCAATCCTCACCGTCAATTTGCCTTCCTGCGCTATACTGCCAGCGAGGCCTATTTGATAATTGCCAACTTTGACAGCGAGGCGGCAAAAGTAAGAGTGAGAATTCCAGACATGGCCTTCAATATGGCCGGCTTGGCAGTTGAGACTCAGACAGCCAAAGATTTACTCTGGAATAAGGAACACACCTTTTCAACGGAGCGCGATGGAGAGAGCGAATTTTACATCAAAGGGACAGATGCACTAATTATTCCGCTTCTAAAGGCAAAGCTCAAGTGATGAGAATCGCGCCTTTCCGATTTGGAAGAATAAGAATAAAGGATTAATTTTGCATCATAATTCAGGCTCCTTCCGAGCCACAACAATGTAGAGTTAACATGGATGCCGTCATCATTTGGGGGCATTCCGACAATTCAACATATAATGAACAATTCTTTACCGCCGATTAAAGTATTTGCCGGCCGCGCTTCGAAATATCTCGGAGAAAGCATCTGCAAGGAACTTGGCATTGAACTTGGCAAAATGAACTGCGAACGTTTTGCCGATGGAGAATTTGAAGTAGGATTTGAAGAATCAATCCGCGGAGCCGAGGTTTACCTCGTTCAGTCAACCTTCCCCAACAGCGACAACCTTATGGAGCTCCTCCTGATGGTAGATGCCGCAAAGCGTGCCTCGGCCGCATCTGTGATTGCGGTTGTGCCTTATTTCGGCTGGGCTCGTCAGGACCGCAAGGACAAACCCCGTGTTTCCATTGCAGCCAAACTCGTAGCCGACCTCCTCAGTACGGCCGGAATTGATCGTCTGATCACTATGGACCTCCATGCCGACCAGATTCAGGGTTTCTTCAATGTTCCCGTTGATCATCTCTACGCCTCTTCAATCTTTATTCCCTACATTCAGAGTCTTCACCTGAAAGATATGGTAATCGCCTCTCCCGATGTCGGAGGTGCCAAAAGAGCCAATTCTTACGCAAAATATTTCGATGTCCCTCTCGTGCTCTGCCACAAGACACGTGCCAAAGCCAATGTAGTTGAAAAAATGACTGTGATTGGCGATGTTGAAGGAAAGAATGTTGTGCTTGTCGACGATATTGTTGACACTGCCGGAACTATCACCAAAGCAAGCGACCTTCTCCTCAGCTTTGGAGCAAAGTCCGTCCGTGCTCTCTGCTCACACGCCGTGATGAGCGATCCCGCAACCGACCGTGTCAAAGATTGCGGATTGGAAGAAATCATCTTTACAGATTCGATTCCATACGGAAAGGAAAACTCGAAAGCCACGATTCTTCCGGTTGCCAAACTTTTTGCAGATACGATCCGCCGCATCCACAACAACCAGTCGATTTCCTCCCAGTATCTCTTTAAATAATAAGAACTCCTGAATATATGACAATGGAGGCTGCCGGCAGTCGGCAGCCTCCATTGTTGTTCCCGGGAAATTGGCTTCAGACTTCAGTAGGTTTGGATATAACGAGAGGCTGCGCCGTAAACTTTACGACGCAGCCTCGGATTATGTGTATATCAGAATAATTACCAGATGATCACACGTTCCTCAACGGGACGGAACATCTTGTCGCCTTCCTTCACACCAAATGCCTGCATGAAGGGCTCGATGTTGCGGAGGGAAACATTGACACGGTTCACGCCAAGCGAATGGGGGTCAGCAGTGGTGAGATTTCTGATTTCCTCATCACGGATGTTGGTAGCCCAGAGGTTAGCGTAGTTCATATAGAACACCTGAGTAGGATCAAGACCATCAATAAGGGCTGCTTCAGAAGTCACATCCACACCCTTCTTTTTCTGAGAATCGAGCCAAGCCGTGTAAGCGACACGGAGACCACCCTGGTCTGCGATATTCTCTCCGAGTGTGTACTCGCCATTTGCATAGAGTCCGGGAAGAACCTCCACGGCGCTGAACTGGGCAGCGAGTCCGGCAGTCTTGTCAGAGAATGCCTTGCGGTCTTCATCTGTCCACCAGTTAACCATATTTCCTGCATAGTCAAAGTTGCACCCCTGGTCGTCAAAACCGTGAGTAAGTTCGTGGCCGATCACAACTCCGATACCACCATAGTTCTCGGCATCGCTTGATTCGGGATCATAGAAGGGAGCCTGAAGAATGCCTGCAGGGAACACAATCTCATTAAAAAGAGGATTGTAATATGCATTGATCGTCTGAGGAGTCATTCCCCATTCAGTGCGGTCAACAGGTTTGCCCCACTTTTCCATCTGACGGTCGAAGGCCCAGAGAGATGCATTGTGCAAGTTCTCATAATAGCTGAGGTTGGGATCAATTTCAAGCTTTGAGTAATCTTTCCATTTGTCGGGATAACCAATTTTTACTGTGATGGAATTAAGTTTCTTAATTGCCTGAAGTTTCGTCTCATTTGTCATCCAGGGAAGGTCGATGATATGTTTGCCGAGTGCCGTGCGGAGGTTCTCAACGAGATTCACCATGTATTCCTTTGAACTTTCAGGGAAATACTGTTCCACGTATAGTTCTCCGATGCCTTCTCCCATCACGCCTTCAACGGCTCCCAGGGATTTCTTCCAGCGAGGACGCTGCTGCTCAACTCCCGACATAACCTTGCTGAATTCAAATGCGGCATTCGAGAAATCATCGCTCAGCGCACCGGCTGCACCCGACACGATGTCCCAAAGATAATAATCTTTTTTCTCGCGGTCGGTGAGCGTCTTCATGAGATTATCAGCCTGTTTTACGGTGTTCATCTCAGTAACGATCAGTGTTTCAGGAACGGCAATGCCCATATCCTCAATCATACCACGAACGGGAAGGTTGGGATACATCTGCTCAATCTGCTCAATAGTGCGAGGGTTGTACATAGCCGGAATGTTGCGGCTCTCTTCGCGTGTCCAGGTTGAATCTGCAAGCAGAGTTTCGATCTTGAGGACATTCTTTGCGATTCGCTTTGCATCCTTCTTGCTGTAGCCGGCCAGTTGCATTTCTGTTTCAATAAGTTTGGTATACGCATTGCGAACCTCCTTATTGCGCTTATCGTTCAACAGATAATAATCGCGGTCTCCAAGTCCAAGACCGGTGCTGCCTACATACATGGAATAAACCTGGCTGTTGGCGAGGTCTTCCATCATCGAGACTCCAAAAAGGGGAGCGCTTTCATAGCGGTGCATGTAACGGAAGAGATCGCCCATTTCCGACGGCTTGGTGTTCTCGATCTTTGCGAGTTTCCCCTTAATAGGAGCGGCTCCTTCACGATTGCGGCGCACGGAATCCATACCCTGTTCGTAAATCGTGGCAATCTTGAAAGCATTTGTGCCGGGAGCCGGATTTGTAGCCGCAAGACCCATGACGATTCTCTTTACGCGATTGTTGCTCGAATCGTTCAGGATGTTAAATTGTCCGTAACGTGAATACTCGGCCGAAAGGGGATGATCTTTCTGCCATTTGGCATTCACATGATGGTAAAAGTCCTCTTTGGGCGACACTGTCTTGTCGACACCTTGTCCGTCAAGACTTTTGAGATGCTCCTGAGCTGACATAGGAAGCGCGATTGCGCCAAATGCCAGAAGCATTGCTGAAGCTGTGATCTTCATGATGAAAATTATTGGTTGGTTACTTTATTATAATTTTGTTCAAGTTATTACTTTCTTTTGATAAGCGAAAGCAGTGTTGCTGCTTTCCTTTCGGTTTCCTCCCATTCCTCTTCCGGATTGGACAATGAAGTAATTCCTCCTCCTGAATAGAGGACAAAATGGTCTGAATATATCTTCATTATTCGGAGATTGACGAATAAGGAAATTTCTCCATCGGAATTTACCGGACCGCTGAATCCGGAATAATACTCCCTCTCTTCTGCATCCTTTCGCGTGTCTGACCCCGCAACGGCAGGAGTAGGGGAGAGTCGGCACGCAAATGAAAGAAGTTCTGAATTTGATTTCCCTCCTCTCGGAGACCGAATCCATGTGCAAAGATGTTCCACAGGTCCGGCCTGCAATGTTTCTGTGTCTGAAATTTCCGGAGAAAATCCATTTTTATGAAATTGCTCCACTATATAGCGTGTCACAATTCCTTGTTCTTCCATATTTTTATAATCCCAGTCCTCAGTCGAAAGCGCTGGGCGTGTGCCGGCAAGCGACATGGAATACACCCCGTCTCCATCCGTTTTCAACAGAACTTCAGGGCACGCGCCCATCCAGATTCCTCCTTCAGGATCGGAAAAACAGTAAATGTATGCATCCGGATAAGCCTCGCATAAATTCATGAATGTGACCGAAACATCTACTTTTTGGTGGAAAACGATAGTTTTCCACACGATAGCCTTTTGAAAGTCTCCTCTCTTTATAGCGGCTTTGACTGTTTCAACATTCTTGCGGTGAGTTTCCCTGTCGGTAGCTACCGGATATGAGAAATCGGAGGCAACTTTCAGATCGCGCTCTGCAAATTTTCCTAACTCTAAGACAGGAAACTCATTTTCCGCTAATATGGAACAACCTTCCGAATTCTTATCATACTTATGTATAAGAAAGGCATTCTCGCTCCGGAATCCGACTTCACATTTCCCTTCACCGGTACGGATGGCTGATGCTCGGGGCAGACGATATGCGAAAAATAATCTCTTGGCCTCCATATCTCAATCTTCTATTTCGACTGCCTCAAGATCAAGGGCATAAATATCGGATACTTCAGCGCGAACCATATCTCCCGGGAGTGCGTCTGAATCATAAAGTGTGTAAATATGATCCACGTCCGGACTGTCATATTCCGATCGACACGTCCGCGTCCCGTCTTCGTTGACTTCATCAACCATCAAGGTCAGTTGGCTTCCGATCATCTGTCGATTCATTTCTGTTTCCATCCCTTCAGTTAGGTTAAGAAGGCGTTCGAGTCTCTCTTCTTTTACCTCTTGGGGGACGTTATCTTCGAGATGCATGGCGGCATACGTATCATCCTCTTCCGAGTATGCAAACGCACCGACTCTTGCAAACTTCTGAGTCCGCACAAATTCCAATAGCTCGGCAAAATCTTCATCGGTTTCTCCGGGAAATCCGACCATAAGGGTGGTGCGAATCTTTATTCCCGGCACACGCCGCCTTATTTCATCAAGAAGTTCAAGGGTCTCCTTTTTGGTGATTTTTCGGCGCATCGCTGTCAACTGCGAGTCAGAAATGTGCTGAAGTGCAATATCTAGGTACTTGCAAACATTCGGACGCCGCGCCATAACATCAAGAACATCCAGAGGAAAATCAGCCGGATATGCGTAGTGGAGACGAATCCATTCCACACCTTCTATATCGGCCATCCTGTCGATAAGCTCTGAAAGCGCATGGCGCCCATACAGATCAAGTCCGTATGAGGAAAGGTCTTGCGCGATTACATTAAATTCTTTAACCCCGGACGCAACAAGTTCGCGTGTCTCCTCCAAGATTTCCTCAATAGGTCGCGAACGATGACGCCCGGTGATCAGAGGAATCGCACAAAATGCACAGAACCGATTGCATCCCTCAGAAATCTTCATGTAAGCGTGGTGGGGGAGGGTCGTGAGTTTCCGTTCCCATGCCTTGGGGCTTTCCGGTTTCTCGGTCACGTCAGGCAGCCCGGAGATAAATCCGTCCCAGTCAAATTTGCCGTAAAGCAGGTCAATTTCGGGAAGTTCCTGTTGAAGTGTCTTGCGATATCTTTCCGTCAGACAACCCATTGCAATAACCTGGCGAATCTTTCCTTCCTCCTTAAGGCTTCCGAGGTTGAGAATCATGTCTATTGACTCCTGTTTGGCATCGCTTATAAAGCCGCAGGTGTTGACCACGACATATTCTCCCGCAACTTCCTCCGGATCGTGGCTTACGCTATACCCCTTCGCAATCAGCCGACGGAAAATTCGCTCCGAATCTATCAAATTCTTGGAGCATCCCATCGTGATGATATCTATATGATTTTTTCTGAAGCTCATTTTCACAATATTTCGCCGGATAAGCCGGGTTTCATATTGAATCGCCAAAGAGAGAGCGGACAAATTCTGTAGAGTGGAATATCTGAAGGTCTTCCATTCCCTCGCCGAGTCCGATATATTTTACCGGAATCTTGAACTGATCGGAAATGCCGATAACGACACCTCCTTTTGACGTTCCGTCAAGCTTGGTTATGGCAAGATTGTTTACTTCCGTCGCGGCTACGAACTGTTTTGCCTGTTCGAACGCGTTCTGGCCTGTCGATCCATCCAATACGAGAAGCACTTCCTGAGGCGCTTCGGGAACAACCCTTTGCATAACGCGCTTCACTTTGGAAAGCTCATTCATCAAGTGGATCTTGTTGTGAAGTCGCCCGGCCGTGTCGATAATCACGACATCTGCGTCATGCGCTTTTGCATAGCTGACCGTGTCGAAGGCAACGGCCGCGGGATCGCTACCCTGTTGCTGATGAATCACGGGCACGCCCACGCGTTCTCCCCATATAAGAATCTGTTCGACGGCTGCCGCACGATAGGTGTCAGCTGCTCCAAGCACGACATTATAACCGGCCGATTTATACTGATAGGCAAGTTTGCCTATGGTTGTTGTCTTTCCAACTCCGTTAACCCCGACAACCAGGATGACGTATGGATGTCCTGCGCCCTCCGGAATCTTGAAATCGTCAAGTTCCTTCTCATTGTCGGGTTTCTCAAGCATGTCTGAAACTTCTTCCACAAGAAGACGACGAAGTTCCTCGCTTCCGACATATTTGTCGCGGGCAACACGCGCCTCAAGGCGTTCGATTATCCGGATGGTCGTATCGGTTCCGACATCACTTGTAATGAATGCTTCTTCAAGATTATCAAGAACTTCATCATCAACCTTGCTCTTGCCGGCAATCGCATGAGTTATCTTACTCCAAACGCCTTCCTGCGTTTTCTGCAAACCGGCATCGAGTGTCTCTTTCTTCTTTTTGGAAAAAAATTTCTTAAACATCTTTGTGATCTTTTGTTGATCAATTTCATGCATCGGCCGGTTATGCTTCCATAATCGGCCGAGGCATATTTTTCCCAAAATTACAAAATTTTTCGGATTCGCTTGCTAATTTGCCGTCTTAATTTTCCGGCATGCGGACTATAATCCTATTCCGCCTCCTTGTTTCCCCTGTCCGGATGATGACGTGTCGGAGTTTGTCAGGTCTATTCCGGATTGTTTTGCTTTTTCTGTCAGATGTCCGAAGCTCCATGTCAGGCTGACTCCAAGCGACCAGCTTCGCTGACTCCAGGATGACCTGCTGACCCATCCTTCACCTCGCTCCTTTCCGCCTGAATGTGTGTTCTTGCAGAGGAAATTTGACGCGTTGAGCGCGATATTCAGTTTCTTGCTTTTGAGGAAATCTCGGCTGATTCCCGATCCGTAATAGTACCATCCGCCCCAATATCCATTAATATTGATAAATCGGAAGGATTGTCCTCCATAAACTCCGAATTTAACGTCTCCCGGCCCCGTATAACTCCAATGCGCTCCATAGTTGCCGCTCCATCCCTGATTGGCTGCTCCAATTCGTGGGGCACGAAGCATTGTGTAATATACTGATCCGTTTAGATTGAGCGTCATTTTGTTGCTTATCGCGATATTTAGAAATCCGTTGAGACGGAAATCGTCTTGATGCCCGATATTGGCAGTGGTTTGATATTCAATCTCATCGATCATATAGACGTATTGATTGATGGAATTAGTGGAGTGGGTATATTCAAATGAAAGATTTCCGCCGAATACTCTTCCATAATTTGAATATGATAGCGACACTCTGTTATGATGTTCGCTCTTTAGATCAGGATTTCCCATTTTCACCTGAGTATCCTGAATAGAATAGGTAAACGGGTTTAAATCCGAAATGGAAGGTCGGGTGATGCGCATTTGATATGCCAGCCTTATCGTGTGCGCCGGAGAGAAAGAATAGCTGACCGATGCGTTCGGAACGAGATCATTAAGGTGGCGTTTGAAATTTTCATAATCTCCTTCATGAAAGGTCATGCCGGATATCGTATGTTCAAACCTTACTCCTGCGACAGTGTTCCAGTTCCCGTAATGTCCGGTGTAGGATGCATAGACCGCGAGAATATCCTGATTTTGATCGGTCACAACTTCTGATTCCGGAACCTTCAATAGATCGCCTCCGGAATTTCCCATCTTATTGAATGAATCAGATGAGTTTCTTCGGAATATTCCTTTGACTCCGACTTCCATCAGATGCTTCTCTCCTCCGAAAGGATTAGCATAATCAACTTGTGCAGTATGTTCCCTTTCATAATTCGCAGCATGAATGCCCGTGAAGTCGGACTGTATATAATCAATGGTTGAATTTTCAGATGTGGTGTTCAGCTCATTCAATCCGAAGTTGAACGCGTATGCTGCGATAATTCTGTGACCACCCTCCGAATCAAAATTGTGACGCCATGATGCGTTTGCCGCCGCTCCCTGATTGTCAAGGCTGCCGTCCATGGCTTGGAACACTCTCCATAACAGTTTTCCTGCTCGGTCATAACCGGAAGTCTCGGAGGAAATTTCCTTCAGGTTTCCGTTCAATCCTCGCCAACTTCCGCCCCAAGTGAAGAGATTGTTTGATGAAGGTTGCCACGACATGTTTAGCGATGCCATGCCGAATCTGAATCCGATCTTTTGAGCCGCTTCTTCAATTTTCTTTCCGAGTTCCCGGGCAGGGTTGTCATATTCAGTTATGGCATGCGACCTGTTTTCTTGCCATAATCCTGTATTTTCGGCGTAGGTTAGCGACGCATCTGCATTGAAATTCCCGACTTTCACACTCCCGAACAGGTTCCCGCCGTAGCTCTGCGATGAGAAGTTGGCTTCGATGGAGCCGGCATACCCATCTTTTCTTTGTTTTTTCTCGGTTATTAAATTCAGGATTCCGGCAGACCCTTCGGCATCATATTTAGCCCCCGGTTCTGTGATGACCTCTATTTTACTAACTGCGTCCGAAGGCATTGACTTAAGAATTGTGGAAGCATTGGCCTTCAGCATCGGATCCTCTTTTCCGTTGACGTAAATCTTGAAGTTTGAATCCCCCTTTATATAGATATTGTCCTGCGCATCAACAGTGATGAGAGGAATCTTTTTCAGAGCGTCAAGAACACTCTGACCTTTGGATGTGTCATCCTCCTCAAGATTATATGAGATGTTGGCTCCATCAGTTTTCAAAACTTCCTTGCGGACAGTCACGACAAAATCGTCAAGGTCTTTCATGATAGGATCCGCATATATTGAATCCGTTGGCGCGATTTCAGACTTTTCCTGAGCGACTGATGAAAACGGAAGTAGTGAGACTCCTCCGGTTATAATTAGTCCTGCGAGTAGACTTTGATTTATTGTCTTCATTTTGTCTCGTCTAAGAATTTGCTATAAATAGAGGATAATTCTTCCGGCGTAATGCCGAATCCTGAGATTCTGCGAAAGAAATAGGGCGCTTCCTTGTCAAAAAATGACTGCCGTATAAGTTGCCGTGAACGCTCTCCGGCATCCTCTGCCACAAAATAACCAATTCCTCTTTTATTGTAGATCAGCTCTCTCTCCTGAAGCCAGGTATAGGCTCTCATAACCGTATTTGCATTCACTCCGATTCGGGAGGCGTAATCGCGGACCGATTCCAGACGTCCCGCCTCCGGGTTTGCTCCGGAGGCGATATCGTCCATAATACTATCCGCAATCTGCAGATAAATCGGTTTATTTTCATTAAATTCCATAATATTTGAATCCGCTGAAGGATTTATTTAAATATTCCTGTCAAGACTTTACTATGTCGAAAACGGAGATAACCCAGATAGAAGAAAGCCAGTGCCAGTAAATATTCTCCCGCCGCCAAGCATTTCATATATATAGATATACTGTCAACAGAGAAGGTGATGAATTTCCATGGGATAATAATGGCAATCAACGACAATAACACTTGAATTGCCCAGAGAACTCCGATGCTCACGAGATATGAATATTTAGGCCATAGAATAGCGCCCATGCTGAAATATGCGATGGTTAAAAGGAAGAATCCAATTATCATTGCAATCCATATTGATGAGTACGGATCGGGAATCAATAAGGGCAGAGTGAATGGTGATATGAAGTCATGGGCCGGTTTGTCAAACATGAAAGCCCCGAGCAGTCGACTTCCTTCCAGCAGCAGAAATCCGATATAAAAGGCTAAAATTGCAGAAACGATATTGATGACGTATTTGGGAAATACTTTATCGAATGCTGTTCCGGGAATCATAAGCATTGGTAGTCGCGTCTCTTTTCTTTTCATAAAGGAAAATGAAACCGAACAAAAGAATTGAATTGCGATGAAATATATGAATATGTAAGAAGCGACTTCGCCGGAACTACCTCCCAAAGAGAAATATCCACACCATAACCCGACAAGGACCCAGAAAGCTGAAAAACCCATTAGGCCGATAAGCAACAATTTGCGACTTTCCATCAACTCCTTTCGGAACATCAACTTAAGATTCGATTTATTTTTCATTTTATTGATTGTAGCGTTCATAATCAGTTTTTATAAATGGTTGAAGTTTTGAGTTTATTAATTTTAATATCCCCGGTTCCGGTTTCCTCACAGCTTACAGTCTCGGTTTTTCCCTCCACAGATATATCCCCTGTGCCGGATGTCTTGAGCACGAGGGAACTTGTATTGACGTTCTTTCCTGTGACATCTCCCGTGCCCGTCGTATCGAGATAAATCCGCGAGGCGTCTATTAGGTTGAACTTGATATCCCCTGTGCCGAACGTTTCCAGAGATATGTTTTTGCCGACCACGGTATCGAGGACGCAATCTCCGGTTCCGGTGCTGGTGACATTTAAAGTCTCGGTCTTGATATTACCATTAATATAAATGTCACCGATGCCGGTGGTTTCAGCTTTTACAAGATCCGGCGAGGAAACGTATGCCTTAGCGACTAAGACGTTATTGACATTATTATCTTCTGCGAATCCTATTGAGAGTTTTCCATTTCTGACATATACTTTTACGTCGTCTTTGACTTTCTCCGGTACATGAAGTTCTATCTTTGAGGGTCCTTGTGTATAATAGATATCGAAAAGGTCTCGGGTCTCGATTTCTGTAAAGTCATCAGCTTCGACGACAATCATTGTCATAGGACCATTGTCGATATTAATGTTCCTTCGGATAACGTTTATCGGATTAATGCAGGAGGAGAGTAGGGCGGACGCGGCCAGCGAGGCCGGAATGATATATTTTTTCATAATATGGATTGTTAGATTAATTATTGAGAAGCCGAGCGATAATTTCCGGTTTTTGCTGAACAAGTTCGAAAAGTGTTTCGAGATTCACTTCCGTTTCATTATCCGGATTGCCGTCTGATAATTCGGCGATATTGTAGCCTCCGGGAGCTTCAAGAGCTATCAGGACATCTCCTCCTAAATCGCGGCCGGGAACGAATCTGAAGTTTAGTTGTGAAGCTATCTCCATGAGAGAGCAGTTGAGCAAAACATGCGAAGAGTCCATTATTATTGTGTGGTCAAGAATCTTTTCAACATCATGCAGCTGATGAGTGGATATCAGGATTATTTTTTCGTCGGTCATAGCCTTTGACACAACTTTTCGGAACGATCGCTTTGAACTTATGTCAAGACCATTGGTCGGTTCATCAAGCAGGAGTATCGATGTATTGCAGGCGAGGGCAAAACTGAGAAGCGCTTTCTTCTTTTGACCCATCGAACACTTGGTAAAATGAAGCGACGGCTCAAGCTCAAAAATCTGAAGATAATCGAGCATTTCCTGTCGATTGAATTTAGGATAGAACCCTTCGTTTATATTGACATATTGTTCAAGAGACATCCCGGGAACGAAAAACTCTTCCGGAACTATCATGATGTCTTCAAGGAAGCTCGTGTTTCTTTGATACGGAACAAAGCCATTGCATAGAATCTTCCCGGAATCAGGACGCAGCAATCCGGCTAAAAGATAAAGTAGCGTTGATTTCCCTGCTCCGTTTTTTCCAAGCAATCCGCAGATTGAACCTCTGTCGAGTGAAAGCGTGAAATCGTTTATAACGGGAATCCCTTTCCGATTATAGGAGAAGGTCAGATTTTTGGTTGTTATCATAGTGTATTAGTATATTAGTACACTGCAAAACTATAACAAAGATTTAACCTGACCAAATTTTTGAGCAAAAAAAATTTGAGAAGCCTTTAAAAATTTTTTAAAGACTTCTCAAATTATTAATTATCAGATAATAAAAATCTATTCTGTTATGAGTGAAATCATTTTTTCAGCAGCCGAGGATATGCCATCTTTATCTTTTCCGCCGGCTTGAGCAAAGAATGGTTGTCCACCACCACCACCTTTAATCAATTTTGCGGCCTCGCGTACAATCTTTCCGGCATTAAGTCCGGAGCTTACGAGATCGTCGCTGAGGGCGACCGTAAGGAGGGGTTTATCTTCATTAATCGTCGCGGCCACGAAAGCTGTATTATCGTTAGACTCGCGTCTCACATTGAACGCTACTGATTTCACAACCTCCGGAATTCGAAGACCTCCGAGATAAACGATCTTAATTCCATTCACCTCTTTGGCCTCGGCGAGGCAGTTGGCGGTAAGAGTTCGTATTCTTTCTGTTATGAATTCTTCCACTTGATGACGAAGGTCGGCATTGTCGGACATTGCCTTCTTTACGGCCCCACGTATATCAGTATTTGTTGAACCGAGAATCTCCTTTACATCGCGGATTGCATCCTCTGTCTCGTTAAGCATTCTTTCAACCCCTTCTCCGGTGATCGCTTCAATGCGGCGTATTCCGGCGGCTATAGAGCTTTCATTGATTATCTTGACGATTCCGATATTTCCTGTATTGGCAACATGCGTGCCTCCGCACAGCTCAACCGATGATCCGAATTTCACCACACGAACCTTGTCGCCATACTTCTCGCCGAACAACGCCATGGCTCCCATTTCTCGTGCTTCATTTATCGGAAGGTCTCTGCACTCTTCGAGATTCATAGCTTCGCGAATACGCGAATTGACCAATTTCTCTACTTTTCGTATTTCCTCCGGAGTCACCTTCTGGAAGTGAGAGAAGTCAAAGCGCAGGATTTCGGGAGAAACGAATGATCCTTTCTGCTCTACATGAGTTCCGAGAACCTCTCGAAGCGCTTCATGAATAAGATGGGTTGCAGAGTGGTTTGCAGCTGATTTTTTGCGAGCTTCCACATTAATCCGCGCTGTAAATTCGACTGTCGGATCCTCCGGAAGTTTTGTCGTGAGATGGACTGCCACATTGTTCTCGCGTTTCGTGTCAAAGATTTCGGTTTCGCTTCCATCAGGAGCAACGAGCACTCCGGTGTCGCCGACCTGACCTCCCATCTCGGCATAGAAAGGTGTCCGCGAGAGAATGATCTGATAATATTCCTTTCCTTTCTGACGAACCTTGCGGTAGCGTATTATGCGGGTCTTGCATTCTGTCTCGTCATAACCGACAAACTCAGTCTCTCCATCCGACACTTCGACCCAATCGGCTGTTTCCGTAGCAGCCGCACTGCGTGCACGTTCCTTCTGCTTCTTCATCTCTGCGTCAAATTCGGCATGGTCAACGTCCATATCATTTTCGCGCAAGATGAGCTCGGTCAAATCAAGAGGGAAGCCGTAAGTGTCGTAAAGCACGAATGCATCAGCTCCCGGAAGTGTGGTCCGACCTTCCTTTTTCGCTTTTGCAATCTGGCTTTCAAGCAAACCGATCCCCTTGTCGAGAGTGCGGAGGAACGAGGCCTCCTCTTCACGGATTACTTTCTTTATAAGTTCTTTCTGAGCGGGAAGCTCCGGATATGCTTCGCCCATCTGATCGGAAAGGGTGTCGACCAGTTTATAGAGGAATTCCTCCTTTTGATCAAGGAACGTATAGGCATATCTCACGGCTCGACGAAGAATTCGTCTGATCACATAACCTGCCTTGGCGTTCGAGGGGAGTTGAGAATCGGCTATAGAGAATGCAATCGTTCGGACATGGTCGGCAGCCACACGCATAGCGACATCCACTTTCTCATCCTCACCATATTTTTTACCGCTGATCTCGCTGATTTTTGCGATAATCGGAGTAAATATATCCGTGTCATAGTTGGACTTCTTTCCCTGGAGAGCCATACAGAGACGCTCAAAACCCATGCCGGTATCGATCACCTTGGCCGGGAGGGGTTCAAGATGGCCGTCGGCCATTCTGTTGTACTGCATGAAAACGAGGTTCCAGATCTCTATTACAAGCGGATTATCCTTGTTCACGAGGGAAGCCCCGTCAACCTTAGCCCGTTCTTCGTCACTCCGGAGATCGATATGGATTTCCGAACAGGGCCCGCAAGGACCTGTCTCGCCCATTTCCCAGAAATTATCCTTGCGGTTTCCGTTTATAATGTGGGAGGAGGGCAAGTGGCTCTCCCAGATCGCAGCCGCTTCATCATCGCGCGCGAGACCTTCCGGAGCATATCCCTCGAACACGGTGGCATAAAGCCGAGAGGGATCAAGCTTCAGGACATCCACGAGAAATTCCCATGCCCAGTCGATTGCCTCCTTCTTGAAATAGTCGCCGAACGACCAGTTGCCGAGCATTTCAAACATCGTATGGTGATACGTGTCATGACCAACTTCCTCGAGGTCATTATGTTTGCCCGATACGCGCAGACATTTCTGGCTGTCAGTCACACGACGGCTCTCCGGATTTCGGTTGCCAAGAATGATATCCTTAAATTGGTTCATTCCTGCGTTCGTGAACATCAGGGTGGGATCATCCTTCAGCACCATAGGAGCGGAAGGAACAATTTTATGCCCTTTTTCCTTAAAGAAGTTTTTAAAGGATTCTCTAATTTCTTTGGATGTCAACATAGCTATATTGTTTTGCAGAAGTCACAGATTTGTCAATTTCTGCTTGGATTCGTTGTCGGTTTAGAGTTTGAATTGCAAAATTAAGTAAATATTGTTAGTTTTGCAATGATTTAGAGCAAGGTCACATCAATGGGGCGCAACATCTTTTACCGATATAATCCTGAAACCGACAATTTCGAACGGGTCTTTCCAACCTGGAAAACCCGATTGCGTTCTGTTCTGATTTATCTCGCCGGCTCCCTCACATTTGGAATCCTCCTGTTCTTTATTGTCAATTATTATTATGAATCCCCCACGGAGGAAACCCTGAGAAAGCAAAACGCAGAGCTTCGCAGTCGATATAATATTCTCAATCACAGACTTGATAACTCCTTGAAGGTGATGGAAGATATCCGAATGCGTGACGACAATTTTTATCGTGTGTTGCTGCGGATGGAACCGATGTTGAAAACCAGACGTCTTGCCGGCCTTGACAATAGCCGACGCTATTCCAACTTGAAGGATATATCCGACGATGGTCTCGTGACACTTCTATCCCAAAGGCTTGACCTTTTCGAACGTCAGCTTTACACTCAGTCGCAGTCATTCGACGAACTGAAGGCTGCAGCCGAAAGTGAGGACGACAGAATGGAGCATATACCCTCAATTTTTCCGGTCGGCATGAAGAAACTATCAATTCTTTCCGGATTCGGGCCCCGAAGAAATACGGTCACCGGCGAGGATGTTTTTCACGAAGGCATTGATCTTGCGGCCAGGGCCGGAACTTCAGTTCTTGCCACGGCCGACGGAACAGTCCTGCTTGCCGAGCGCCAGAGCGGATATGGCAAATGCATCGAGATAGATCATGGATACAATTATGTGACTCGTTACACTCACTTGAACGATATTCTTGTCGAAGAAGGAAGCCGGGTCAAAAGGGGAGATCTGATCGGACGGGTCGGCACTACAGGTAAGTCTCTCGGGCCACATCTGCATTATGAGGTGAGATTTAAAAATCAACCTGAAAACCCCGTCAACTATTTCTTCCACGACCTGACCCCCGAGCAATATAACCTTATGCTTGAGGAAGCTGACAATGCGGGTATGATGATGGATTAATTATCGGTGCGGGAAAACAGTTCATCTATGAAAGACCTTGATAAAAAATATTATAAGATTAAGGATGTGGCGGAACTTCTAAATGTTCCGCAATCAACATTGCGATACTGGGAAACGGAATTTCCCGAATGTGCTCCCCGCAGAAGCGCGACAAATATCCGTTATTATACCCCGGAAAATATCGAGACTCTCCGCATCATATCCTATTTGATAAAGGTTAAGGGGTTGCGTATCGATGCCGCCAAGGAGCAACTTCGAAATAATCGCAAGAATATATCAAGAAGAACAGAGATTCTTAAGGTCCTTGAAGATACCCGCTCGGAGCTGGAAGAGATTCTGGCGGGATTGACAAAAAGAAAATAATCGGAATATAAGGACTTGTCTCGCAGAAGGCGAGTAATGGCTTAGACCTCACCTACAAATTACATATTGGAATTGAAATAGGTCGGATTCCCGGTCACCTCTCTGCCGATAAAGGGTGGGAGAGGGTAGTCGTGTGTCGATTGGTTCAATTCTATCTCGGCAATCACCAAGCCTTCGTGTCGGCCGTGAAACTCATCTATTTCCCACTCATACCCTTGAAAAGGAACTATATAACGAGTTTTTTCAATCTCTCCGGGAAGCGCGAGCCTCATCAGCTCCCGAGCATCCCCGAGAGGAATCTGATACTCGAATTCAGGGCGTGTGTCGCCTTCTCCGCTCCCTTTTATCGTAATGAATGCGGCATTATCGCAGATTCTTATTCTTACAGTCCTCTCAGGATCTTTCGAGAGGTAGGCTTGACAAATCTTATGGCTTCTTGATGCCATAGTCAGGTACGCATTATCTTTAACGAGATATTTATGTTCAGTTTCTTTTCCCATTTTTAAATGTTGTTATATAATTAAACGAGTGAGTTAGCGTTTATTGTTATATTATTTATTATCTCGATAGTTATTTCAACCGATTTCGTTTTGAATATAAGATTTCGTTTTCCATATCTCCTCCTATTCTCAATTCCCGGGTATATGCGCGTTGTTGTCTTCATTGCCCTTGTCATCATCTCCGGATTTTTTACGACTGTTGAAGCCAAGACCACGCGACGGACAGTTGTCGGAAAGGTCTATGATGCAACGACCGGAGAAGTTCTCAGCCACGTCAATGTCTATTCAAAAAAGGCTCAAAGCGGAACAGTCACGGATGATGCCGGTCTTTTTCGCCTTTATGTCCCTGTCGGATCCGAACTCGAGGCCACCTCGCTCGGTTATGATCCGATGAAAATAAAGGTTTCTTCAACTAAGGATACCCTGCTATTCGCTCTGTCGCCCGCTGCTTATCAGTTGGAGGATTTCGTCGTAAAACCTAAAAAGAAAAAATATTCGAAGAAAAATAATCCGGCTGTCGAACTCATGCAACGTGTTCGCCATGATAAGGATTTTCGCAATCCCGTAAAAGAACCGGAATATGCCTACGATAGATATGAAAAGATAACATTGGCAATCAATGATTATCACGGCTTCGAAGGAGAAGCCGGAGAGAAGTCAAAAAGCGGTATGAAATTCGTTAGAAATCTTGTCGACACCGCTATCTGGACCGGTAAACGCGTTCTTGACCTCTCGCTTAAGGAGAAATTAGCCACTCGTATTTTCTCAGATGGAGGAAATGTGAGTAAGGATGTTATTGTCGCCCAGCATAGCAATGGCCTTGACAAGTCGTTCGATCAGGATTATACGCGCACGATTGTTGAGGATGCTCTTCGTGAAGTTGATGTTTATGACAACGATATCTATGTCATGCGGTCGAAATTTGTCAGCCCTCTTTCTCCATTGGCGGCTGATTATTACAAATTTCATATCGAGGATACAGTCTTGGTCGGCAACGACCGTTGCGTAGAACTGTCGTTTGCTCCCCATAATGCCGAATCCCAAGGGTTCAACGGCAAATTGTACATCCCTGCGGATGATTCGGTGAAATATGTTCGCCGCCTCACGATGAGAATGCCGAAAGCAACTAATCTGAATTATGTGCAGTCGATTTTTATCAGCCAGAATTTTATGCTTGATTCTCTCGGTAAAAGTCATAAAACATTGGATGATATGGTTGTCGAAATGAAGATTATCCCCGGGACACCCTCCTTTAATGCCACCCGACAAACCCGTTATGACAATTTTGCTTATTCCAAAAGAGAAGATTTGGCAGACTATTACTCCAAAATAGGTTCGGCATTCGTCGTTAATGAGGCAGACAACCGTCCGGAGGATTTTTGGGTCGAGCGGCGGATGGTTCCATTGTCGTATGCTGAAAGTCAGCTTGCAGGGAATCAATCTCCTTTCCGGCAAAACAAACTTCTATATTGGGGAGAACAGGCCCTGATCTTGATTGTCAAAGGTTACATCACGACCGGAAAGAAAAGTAAGTTCGACATCGGTCCGATCGATACGTTCCTCAGCTACAACAAACCTGAGGGATGGCGATTGGGATTGGGCGGAATGACCACCGGAAATCTCTCCCCCCACTGGTTTGCCAGAGGCTATTTCGCGTATGGCACGCGCGACCACAAATGGAAATATGGGGGAGAGGTTGAATACTCGTTCAACGAAAAGAAGTATCACACCCGTGAATTCCCGATGAACGGTATCCGTCTTTCCTACTCTTACGATGTAGACAAACTCGGACAACACTATCTCACCAATTCCGCCTCCAACCTTCTGAACTCAATCAAACGACGTGAGAGCGACCTGTATACCTATCGTCAGCTTGCTCAGGCCGAGTATAATAAGGAATGGAACAACAATCTTTCTCTCCTTGTGGCATTTAAATACGACCGTCAGGAGGCAACTCCCTTCGTCTCTTTTACAAACGGCTTTGGAAATTCAATAAGCAATTATTCCAATAGTTCGATTCGTTTGCAGCTTCGATATGCTCCGGGAGAAAAATATGTACAGACCAATTCAAGACGTCTTAATGTGAACCGCGATGCGCTCACGTTGCTGCTCACGCATGATTTCGGTCCAAAAGGGTTTCTCGGTTCGGACTTCACTATCAATGCAACTGAGTTCTGCGTGCAGAAGCGTTTCTGGCTCTCAGCGTTCGGTTATACTGATATAATCTTCCGCGCCGGAAAAATATGGAGCAAGGTGCAGTTTCCTGCGCTATTCTGGCAGAATGCCAATCTTGCCTACACCATGCAATCGGAAACCTACGCATTGTTGAATCCCATGGAATTTGCTATGGATCAGTATGCCTCGCTTGACTTTACTTATTTCCTGAACGGACTGATATTTAACCGAATTCCCCTTATTAAAAAGGCAAAACTTCGTGAAGTTGTCAGTTTAAAAGGGTTTATGGGTCATCTTTCTCGTAAAAACAATCCCGAGTTTAATGACGATTTGTTTCGTTTTCCGGAAGGAGCGAATACCGAGCCGATGGGGCGGAAACCCTATATGGAGGTTGGTGTCGGCATAGATAACATATTCACCATTCTCAGGCTTGACTACGTTTGGCGTTTGACTTATCGCGATCGTCCCGGAATTGATAAGAGCGGTCTCCGCTTCTCGTTACACTTTAATTTTTAACTCTATGAAAGTTGTCGTAGCGCTCGATTCTTTCAAGGGCTCGCTTAGTTCTATGGAAGCCGGAGAAGCGGTTAAAAGAGGTCTGCAGAGAGTGGATCCGGGAACAGAAGTGGAGCTCTTTGAAGTGGCCGATGGCGGTGAAGGCACAAGTGCCGTGCTCCTCGCTGCCGCCGGAGGAAAGGTTGTCGAATGCGCCGCGGTCAATTCAATAGGAGAGCGTGTCATTGCTCAATATTCCATCATCAACTCGCATATCCCGACAGCCGCTATTGATTTGGCGGCGGCCGACGGCTTGACACTCATATCCGATACCAAAAGAAATGTAATGAAGAGTTCGACCCGAGGCACCGGAATGCTCGTTAAGGATGCGCTCCGACGAGGTATTCGAAGATTCCTTATTGGTGTAGGAGGAAGTGCAACGTGTGATGCCGGCCTCGGAATGCTGTATGAACTTGGTTTTCGTTTCCTTGATGAATATGGAAATAAAGTAGAGGCTATTCCGGCTAATCTGCATAAAATTCAAAAGATTGATTCCTCAGCTGTGTCCAATGAAGTAAAAGCGGCTCAGATAACACTCCTTTGTGATGTTACGAATCCTCTTTCAGGGAAGCATGGGGCTGCAGAAATTTTCGCTCCTCAGAAGGGCGCAACTCCCGAGATGGTCACTGCCCTGGATAATGGACTTGTGTCATTCGGCAGGATTCTCGAAAGTTATTCCGGCCGACAGATAATTGATCGCAAGAGCTCGGGGGCCGGTGGTGGAATTGGAGCTTCATTGATTGCCTGCTTGAATGCAGAGATGGTGGAGGGTGCGAACTTTATACTGGATTTTATTGACATCGATCAGTCGATAAGAGAATCCGAGCTCGTGATCACAGGCGAAGGAAGAATGGATGGACAGACACTGTGCGGCAAACTCCCGTTCAGAATTCTCGAAAGATGTCTGGATCATAACGTTCCTTTGATTGGACTTGCCGGCGCTGTATCGGAACCCTGGAAACTGCTCGATTCCGGATTTTCCGCCGTCTACTCCATTCAGCAGAGTGCCATTGACATTCGGGAAGCCATGCTTAAAGATGTTGCTGAAGGGGGATTGAGCGTCACCGCTGCTTCCGCATTAAAACTGTTCCTGACAGCTTCTCGCCATTAACGAAGTTATGAAAAATTGGAGGCATCCCATAGGGATGCCTCCGGCACTTTGAAACAATGAAACTTTTTTGCTCTATCCTCGTGGAGAAGAGGATGGAGATAATTTCTTATTTATAATCGGCGAGTTGTTCGCGAAGACGCTTGCGGGCGAAGAAGATACGGCTTTTAACTGTGCCGAGAGGGAGATTCATCTTTTCTGCAATCTCATTATACTTGTACCCCGCTACGAATAGATTAAAAGGAATGCGGTATTCGTCAGAGAAGGAGTTAAGGGCGACATTGATTTCTTTAACAGCGTATGAACCTTCCGGAGTTGCAAGACCTGAATCCTGCGAGATATTCAGATGATAGAGATCCTCTGTCTGGTCAATAACCGTGGCTTTCCTTACCGACTGGCGATAATTGTTAATGAAGATATTACGCATAATGGTAAAAATCCATCCTTTGAAGTTGACATTGTCAACATACTTATCTTCATTGTCGAGAGCCTTGAGAGTCGTATCTTGAAGAAGGTCTTCCGCCTGCTCGCGGTTTGTTGTAAGCTGGTATGCGAAGTTAAGAAGGTTGCCCTGAAGTCCGATTAGACGTTCCTGAAATGATTGTGATGCTTTCATTGTTATCAAAGTTGTTTGTGTTGTTTTCTGTTTTCATTAAGTAAACAATACGACCTTCCGGATTGTTTTGAAAATTCTGTTTTTTTTTGAAATTTCTTTCCCAGTCTTTCATTCTGATATTTGCGATATTGTTTATTATCTTCATTTACAGTGGCTTAAACTGCAAGCATTCTATAAATTTCAAATAGCGGCTAAATTTGTGTAATTTTGCACTCCGGGGTCGGACTCCTTTTGACCTTTCTCATATATAATATAAAGAATAAAATAATGAGATTTGATGAGATATTGACAAACGACGACGTGCTCGACGGATTGTGGGACATGCACTTTGATGAATGCACTCCGATTCAGGAAAAAACAATTCCTGCCGTGCTTGAGGGTAGGGATATTCTCGCGTGCGCACAGACCGGAACCGGAAAAACCGCAGCTTACCTGCTTCCAATCATCAATAAGCTTGCCGACGGAGGCTATCCTGAGAATGCCGTGAATTGCATAGTCATGGCTCCTACAAGGGAACTTGCTCAGCAAATTGATCGTCAGCTTCAAGGCTTTGCATATTTCATGCCCGTCAGCAGCATCGCTATTTACGGTGGAACCGACGGCCATACTTACGAACAGCAACGCAAAAGTCTCAAAATGGGGGCCGATGTGGTAGTCGCAACTCCCGGCCGGCTGCTTGCCCATCTCAGTATGGGTTACGTTGATCTCTCCAACGTTTCATTCTTTATTCTCGACGAAGCCGACAGGATGCTCGATATGGGATTCTACGACGACATAATGCAGATTTTTTCACACACACCCAAAAATGTGCAGGTCCTTATGTTCTCGGCAACGATGCCTCCGCGAATCCAACAGATGGCGTCTAAAATTCTTAAAGATCCGTTCGAGGTGAAACTTGCCGTTTCAAAACCGGCCGAGAAAATCCGTCAGTCGGTGTCGTACTGTTACGAACCGCAGAAACTGCCGATTCTCCACGACATTTTTAACAATTATCCTCCGAGTCGCGTAATAATTTTCTCCTCCTCTAAATTGAAAGTTAAGATGCTGGCCCGCGAGCTGAAGCGTCAGCATCTTAAGATTGCGGAGATGCATTCGGATCTTGACCAGAATCAGCGTGAGAACGTGATTCTTGATTTCAAGGCTGGAAAAATCAATATTATTGTGGCTACGGATATTCTCGCTCGCGGAATAGATATTGATGACATTGAGATGGTGATAAATTTCGATGTGCCCCGAGAAGCCGAAGATTACGTCCATCGCGTAGGCCGGACAGCCCGTGCTAACCGCGAGGGAATGGCAATCACGTTTGTTTCTCCTGATGAAGCATTCCGTCTCAAAAAAATCGAGAAACTTCTTGACTACACAATTCCCCGGAATCCTCTTCCCGACGACATAGGGGAGGGTCCCGTTGAAAGATCCGCGGAGGGAAGAAAGGAGAAAGGTGTGGATGGACGCAGACAACATGGTGCCTCGAGGCGCAGACGCGGTGCAAAATCAAGAGGTCGTAAGCCTGATGAGATCAATCAGGGGGAAATTAAAGCTCCCGCAAAAGAAGCGGCGACCAAACAGAATCAAAATTCCGATTCCGTTCAGTCGCCGGCTCCAAAGCGTCGCGGCCGTCACCGTTCAAGAGGGAGAAGTGCCAAATCGAGAACTTCCGAAGCGCTGTCTACGAAATGAAATTTCAATCCCTCTAAATAATCCTGCTTGATATCTTCTATATCCTTTCTGTTTTTCGAAGAAAGAATAATTTCACGGATCCCGGCTTTTTTCGCGGCCAGGATCTTTTCTTTTATTCCCCCTACAGGTAAAACCCTGCCACGTAGAGTAAACTCACCTGTCATGGCAAGTCTTTCCTTGACTTTCCGTCCGGTGAAAGAACTTGCAAGAGAAGTCAGCATAGTTATTCCGGCTGACGGACCATCCTTGGGGACCGCACCTTCAGGAACGTGGATATGAACATCATATTTGCTGAATTTTTCAGCAGGTATTCCTAATGAATCTGCGTTTGACTTCAAATATTGCATTGCAATCATGGCAGACTCTTTCAT
The DNA here is from genome assembly GCA_947176755.1 of uncultured Porphyromonadaceae bacterium. Taxonomy (GTDB): domain Bacteria; phylum Bacteroidota; class Bacteroidia; order Bacteroidales; family Muribaculaceae; genus Lepagella. Next base: position 6,775 of record CAMWRW010000005.1, on the reverse strand, counting down.
CACGTCGCCAAGGTTGCCGGTCAAGGTCAACTTATCGCCCTTTCCCGGAGCCAGAGAGGATTCAATATATAGAATATCGCCTCCGACGCGCGTCCATGCCAAACCCGTGACTACTCCGGGAAAATCGTTTCCTTCATATTCATCAGGATCAACCTCCGGACGTCCGAGCAATTCTCTCACGGTTGTCGCGTCGATCAGAATTGGGAACTCCTGGCCTGTAGCCTTGCGTCGGGCGATTTTCCTGATTAATTCATCAATCTTGCGTTTAAGTTGACGAACTCCGCTTTCACGCGTATATCGGCTGATAATTTCCTGAACTCCCTCGCGTTCAAATCTCAGGTCGGTGTCCGGGATTCCATGTTCCTCCAGCGATTTCGGAAGAAGATGGCGGAGTGCGATCTCGATCTTCTCTTCATCAACGTATGAACCCATCTCAATCAGTTCGAGACGGTCGAGCAGGGGAGCGGATATTCCTGACAAATCATTTGCCGTTGCTATGAAAAGGATTTTTGACAGGTCATAATCATGATCAATAAAATTATCATGAAAGCGGCAGTTCTGTTCCGGATCAAGCACTTCAAGAAGAGCCGTTGAAGGATCACCTTTGATTCCTTTACCGATTTTATCTATCTCGTCAAGAACAATCACGGGGTTTCCTGATTCGCATTTTTCAAGAGCGGCCATAATTCTTCCCGGCATCGCTCCGAGATATGTGCGTCGATGGCCTCGGATTTCAGCTTCATCATGTACTCCGCCCAGAGCCACTCTCGCATATTTCCTTCCCAGTGCTTCGGCGATTGATTTCCCGATGGAGGTTTTGCCGACCCCGGGAGGACCATAAAGACATATAGCAGGGGCTTTCATATCCTTGCGAAGTTTCATCACGGCCATTTGCTCGATGATACGGTCCTTCACTTTGTCCAAACCATAATGATCCCGCTCAAGCACTGCCTCTACCTTCCCGAGATCAATCTCCGAGTCATCATAATTGAGCCAGGGGAGAGATAGGAAATTGTCTATCCATGTATACTGTACAGCATATTCCGGACTTGTCGGATTATAACGGGAAAGTTTACGCAACTCCTTTTCAAAAATAGCGGCCGTTTCTTCCGTCCAATTCTTTTTAGATGCTCTCTCCCTCAATGCAGCTATTTCATCATCGTCAGCTGCATCCCCGAGTTCATCCTGCATCGTGCGAATCTGCTGGCGGATAAATTCCTCGCGCTGGCGATGTCCGAATTCTTCGCTTGTGCGCCGGGCAATCTCTTCCCTGACGGCAATTCTTTTTGATGTCCGCTCGATTATGCGAAGAAAATGTTCGCGACGCTCTTCAAGATTGGTCAGATCCAGAAGTTCCTGACGTTCATTATTGGTCATGAACGTGTTCTGGAGCATAATATGAAGATACCTCAGAGAAGTGGGCTCCGTAGAGTTCAGAGTCTCTTTAAGTTTTTCTATCTGCTCGTCAGGAAGGAAGCTGTTGCACTGATTGAATTTCTCCTTTACAAGACTGCGAATCTCCGTCTCGACTTCCGGATTAGGATGGATATAAGTGAGAGGAGTCTCAACGACATTTCCCCTCAACAACGGGATATCTCCATCGGCTCCTCCCGAACATTCATAAATATCGGTCAAAGTTGCCTGATAACCTGTTACAAAGAAAACCTTAAAAGAAACGCCGTTGTCGTCTCGTTTCACTTCCTTTACAAGCCCGACAGAACCCTGCATTCCTTCGAGGATAGCGAGGTCATCTTGCGGCTGCTCTTCCGAGCTTTGCGAGTTTGTAAGTTCCGGAAGGTTGACAATGAATATCGGCTCCCTGAGACGAACGCTTTCCATAACGGCATTCCGGAGTTCCGGAATATCGACATGGATCATTACATGCATATAAGGGAAATAGGTTTCTCCCTCAATGGGAAGGATAAGTACATTGTCAATTTTTCTGAGAACCCTATTTTCTTGCGGGACTTCATTATATATCCCGGGGCCTGTGTCTATATCCGATAGGAGTTCTTCAACTGCTTTCTGATCTGTCATCCTGATTCTGATTTACGAACTGCAAAATTAGTAAAAATAATGCTAAAATAACGACTTCCGTCGTTTAAAGAAATATGGGAAAGAAAAAAGAAAGATACTTTCGTTTCAAGAAATTTAATTGCCGTCACGAAGAGAGCTCCATGAAAATAGGAGTTGATGCCGTGCTTCTCGGGGCATGGGCGGATGTTGAAAATGTCAACAGAGTCCTTGATGTAGGAGCCGGCTGCGGAATCATTTCCCTTATGCTCGCACAACGCATCCCGTCAGCAATTATCACTGCCGTTGAAATTGAAGAAAAAGCTGCGAAAGAGGCCCACAATAATTTTATTGAATCCCCATGGCAAGACAGATTGGAAATTCTTCAACAGAATTTTTTATCCATGAATGAATCGGGAGAATATGATTTGATTGTCTCCAATCCTCCATATTTCGACAGCGGGGTGGATGCAGGCCTCAGCGATCGAATGCTCGCTCGCCACGAAGGAGCTCTGTCGCCCTTGTCGCTTCTCCATTATGGGAAGAATATGCTTTCGCCGGAGGGGCGGATAGCTTTAATTCTCCCGTATGAAAGAAGCGAACTTATTGTCAGTGAGGCATTAAAAGAGGGGTTGGTTCCGGCGAGACGCTGTGATGTAAGAGGTCGGGAGTCATTGACTCCTAAACGGACGTTGCTTGAATTTGTTAAGACAATTAACACATATTCAAATTTTTGCTGTTCCAATTCATATCTTGTTCTTGAAATTGAAAACGGCCTACCGACCGAAGAATACAGGGAGTTATGTCGGGAATTCTACTTGAAATTCTAAGAAATAATTAACCGAATGCACAAGAAAAAGGTTCACGTGCAAAACTATAATAAATGTTAAATTCGTTTTCTGCTATTGATTTTTACGGTGTTAGATTTGTCAGCGATTAAATTTTTAACTAAATTTGCAACGTCAACGATAGAAATTCAGTCGTTGTAAGGCTCTCCGGCAGGGGAGGGAAATAACGACATCTAAAACCTACATCTCAAAATGACCCTTAGAGCAATCTTAGCAAGCATAGTTATAGCAGGAAGTGTAATTGCAGTAAATGCGGAGAAAGCCAAATCGACGCGAAGCATGCACTCCAAAATTCACCGGGAGCAACTGGCAAATGTAAAGAAGTCAGGCATGGATGCGACGGTGATCGGCAAGATGCTCAAGGAAGATATCGATAAGCGTGAGAGTGCGGTGCTTGATAAAATGAGTTCCGAATCTTCCAAAATGATCGATGATCTTCTCAAGGAAGCCAACAAGCATATAGGAAAACCTTACCGTAGCGGCATGAAAGGACCCAAAGCATTCGATTGCTCAGGATTTTCAAGCTATGTTTACCGTCAGTTCGGATATTCACTCAGCCCCTGCTCCCGCACGCAGTATACGGAAGGCGTGAAAGTTGATCGTAAATCTCTCCGCAAAGGAGATCTCGTTTTCTTCACGAGCCGGAGCAGCGGTAAGAATGTAGGGCATGTCGGTATCGTGGTCAGTGCTGATAACGCAACCGGAAAATTCCGGTTCATTCATGCCAGCATCAAGGGCGTAAAGATAGATGAATGTCAGGGATATTACGAAGGTCGCTATATTGGCGCTCGTCGAATTATCAATGATTAATCACAATATTAGATTTCAACTGTAATAAAATTTAAGCTCCAATCCGATGCAATTCGGGTTGGAGTTTTTTAGTGGATGGAGCCTTACACCACAAATCTCATACGGTCAATAAAACTGTTGTCAGGAAGCACAAGCATTCCGATCAGGGCGGATAATTGCGTATCCGAATTTGAGAATATTATTAAGTTGGTTGCAACCACGAGTGCGCCAACGGAGATTTCCGGGAAAGCTGCCTCCGGATCATTATCCAAAATAATCGCTCTGCTCTTATAATCCAATACGTATGGAAATCGCTCCCGATGCGCATCCCACGCTTTCATAATCATTTCCGCTTCCTTTCCGGGAGCAATGAGGATGTCAATGTCTCTCCAACTTTTTAAAAGATTGGCAAAATTATCGGCAAGTGAGAGTTCAGGCGTAATATGCTTACTGTTTTCAAGACTTATCGGATAATGTCTAACGTTATCCCCGAATGCGCGTCCCGGGCATTCTGCAGGCTCTGAATCAAGCAAAGCGACCTTGCAGTCGGCATCAAGAAACAATTTTACAATAGAGCTATATGAAGGATGGTGTCCAATAAGGGCCACCCTTTTAGGAGGAAAGTTAAAGTACAGCCCCCTTCTTTTCAGCGGAGCGGCTTCGGTTGAGACAATACGCGTCATGCGTCCGGAGCGCAAGTCCTCCATTTTACGTTCAATATAATTATCTGCCATAAGTATGCGTTAGAAAATATTTATCGTATTGAGCTGTGAAGTATGTGGATAAGCTTTAGATTTGGCTGAAGGCGATATGGGGAGCCATAGCAACAGAAGCCGGGTTTTTAAAGGTTGCCTCGTAATTTATGAGGCAATTCATTAAATAATCTCGAACACATACTTAAATAATAAAATCGGGAGTTTCCCAATTAAGAAAACTCCCGAAAATTAAAATTATTCTACAAATTTTGCCAGTCGGTTGAAGAATGACGGATCCTCTCCTGTGGTGAGATCCACGAATTTTCCCTCCGGATTGATGATGGCTTTTGTTGGGAATCCCGTGATTCCGTAAGCCTCATAAATCGCACGGTCTTCTCCGTTATAAACATTAATCCAAGGAAGATCATATTTCTTAACGCCGGCACGCCACGCATCTTCGGTTTCATTGCAATCGATTCCGATCACCACAATCTTATCGCCATACTTTTCATAGGCCTTCTTCAGGGCCGGAAATCCTTTGACACACCATCCGCACCAGCTTCCCCAGAAGTCAAGGACAACCCATTTCCCTTTGAAGTCAGAAAGTCTTACCGTCTTACCATCGAGATCCGGAAGTGAGAAATCCGGAGCGGCTATCGTGCCGGATGAAACTTCATCCTTGCGTGCCTGTTCCGCGTCACGTTCCTTCATCATCTCTTCAATGTCTTCGTTATATAACTGCGCGTAAGGCATAAGAATAGATTTGCGTGCTTCAGGAGTCATATTGTCATACAGGACTTTGAAGTCATCTCCGCTGAGTTCCTGAATAGCCATCGGAACGGCGTGGCTATCCGGATGGTCGGCAACAAATTTCTTTACAGCCTCATCATATCGAGCAATATATGAATTGGCAACTTCCGGAGAAATAGAATCCGAGGAGTTTATCAGATTGATGTATTCCATCTGATACGGGGTGACTTGCTTGCGGAATGCCGTTATATCATCCATAAGTGCCGAGCCGGTCACGGTATAATCCAGCGGATTGAAACTTAAGATATCGACCACAAGATTTTCACCCTCCTGTGCATAAAACTCAGGCTGCATTCTCGCCATTACGGGAGGAATGATATTGTACCAGGCAGGCTCTGACTCTTTTATCATAAGTTTTGCCACACCATCCTTGACAGCCAGAGTATCGTAAACAATCACGATGTCGTCCGCGCTTTTGGCTTTCACTGTATTTTCGATCGTGATGTGACCGACCACAAGGATTGAATCCTGAAAGTCTTTAGGAAGATTGATTGTCACATCTCCCTTATCGGAAGAACATGCCGCGAGAAGAAATGCGGCGCCCGCGATGGAAAGAATCTTTTTCATATTTTCAAACAAATGTTAAATTATATTTAGTAAACACTATTCAGTTGAATTATGTTTTGAATATGTATTCGGGTAATGGGAAATATTCTTTTTGGGGGTAATAAGATTTTTAGATTGTGGAAGATGGAAAATGTAATATTGGCAAACGGAATAGGGCTTCCGGCGGTCGGATTTGGCTCTTATAAAGTATCCGAGGGACAAGATGGCACTCGAGTGGTAAAGGATGCGCTTTTAGCAGGCTATCGTCTGATTGACACCGCGGCTATGTATAAAAACGAGGAGCAAGTCGGAAAAGCCATAAAGGAATCAGTCATTCCGAGAAATGAAATTTTGCTTACGTCAAAAGTTGCCAATACCGATAGGGGATATGATTCGACTCTGAGAGCCTTCGACGAAAGCCTCAGACGTTTGGGAACTGACTATCTTGATCTCTATCTTATCCATTGGCCTGCAGACAAGGCCCGGGAAAAGGATTGGCGTAATGTAAATGCCGAAACGTGGCGTGCGCTTGAAAGGTTATTAAAAGAGGGGAGAGCTCGGGCTATAGGGGTGAGCAACTTCATGAAAGAGCATTTGGTTGCCCTTTCCGAAACTGCCGACATCCTGCCGATGGTTAATCAGATAGAGTTTCATCCCGGATGGATGCAAAGGGAAGTGTATAACTGGTGCGTAGGATACGGAATTGTTATAGAGGGCTGGTCTCCACTCGGAAGGACACGCGTTCTGAATGATCCTCTCCTCATAAGGATTGCAGAACGATATTCGAAAAGTGTCGCTCAGATTTGCTTGCGATGGGCCGTGCAACTCGGAGTTATCCCTTTGCCGAAATCTGTCAATCCGGAGAGAATGAAATCAAACATTGACATATTCGATTTCACACTATCGGAGGAAGACATGAAACTGATCGAGTCAATGCCTGCCACAGGCGAATCAGGTCTCAGCCCCGACAATATAACTTTTTAGAACACCTCCCATCCCTGACTCATATTTATAATCTTACACTAGTGTCTCTTAAAAAATGTTAATCAAATTCGAAGTCAAGAGTTGGATGGC
>CAMWRW010000004.1 GCA_947176755.1 uncultured Porphyromonadaceae bacterium | reverse complement strand
AAGAATTTCCGTGCCGGTGAAACAATTATGATTCCCTCTCCCGGAGAAGGTGTCGAAATTAAAAATATGGTCGTTGAAGATACGCTCCTTCGTGAATTTTCTTCCTATAAAGTCGGTAAAGATGAAACATGGAGCGGAGTGTCAAGAAAAACGGGTGTAACTGTCGATAAACTTAAGGAAGCCAATCCCGGAATAGGCCGTCTGAAAAATAAGATGATTATCTCCATTCCGGTGATGGAAACGGTTGAAACTGAGAAAGAGGTGAAAGTCACCGATTCCCGAGAGGAGAGTCCGGAGGGTATCCGCGAGATATATTCGGAAATTCATCGTCTTGCTGGCTCCCAACAACTCGACACTCTGAAACTCGCCCTCTTGCTTGAAGATCCATCCTCTAAAAAAGATCTGGAATTCACACGCGGGTTCCTCTCAGCTCTCCATACAATGAAGCACACCTCTCTGCCGGTTGCTTTAAAGGTCATCGACAGCACCCGCAGCTCCACAGATATAATCGAGGAGCTTGGTGAATTTGCTCCGTCGCTTCTATTTTCAACGGCTGAGAAGAACATTCCCTCCTATCTCGGCGAATATGCCATGGTAAGTTGTACGCCGTTGATTAACATATTTGACGTGCGCAATGAGTATTATAAGACAAATCCCTATGTCGTCCAGCTTATTACGCCTTCAGATGGTTTCAATGAGAGTGTCGCATCTTATGTGGCCGATAAATATGGGGATTCTCTTTTTATTTCCACCGGTGCGGAGGCTAGTGATGATCAGCTGGGATCATCTCTCCGATCTCGTTGGAATGCATCGAAACTCGTGAGTGTCTCAATCGAGAATCTTGCCGATTTCCCTATTAAGGAAGATGCAAAGGTTCTGATTTATGGTAATGCTGTCAAGAAAGGCGATGTCGCTGCCCTCCTTGACCAGGTGATTGCGATTAAGGAGACCAATCCTTTTGCCGACATTATTGTTCTCGGACGTCCAAACTGGATTGTTCTTGACGAACTCTTGTCTGAAAAGTTCCACAAGGCCGGAGTCATGATTCCGTCGCGGTTCTATTACGATTCGAAAAGTTCATCTGCAGAGCAATTCAATGCCTCATACAAGGAGCTTTTCTCTCGCCAGCCGCAAAATACGTTCCCGATGTATGCTCCTTACGGATACGACACTGCGCGTTATTTCGTGCTCGGGATGACCGATGCCCGATTTGACCTCAACAATATGCGGGAGTCGTCCGGAGGCGTTCAGAGCGACTTTGTCCTTGTTCGGGATAAGTCGTGGACCGGCCCTGTTAATCCGATTGTCTATCTCGTGCGTTTCACGCCTTTTGATACGATTGACCGCATTAAGGTGAAATAAAAAATGATAAGTCAACGTTTAAAAAGTCTTTTAGCCGGATTGGCTTTATCTGTCGCCGGGACGCTTCCTGCCGTAAGCCAGACTCACTATGATGCCAACATATCCATTGGTGCTCATGGCGGTCTGAATCTTTCGCGGGTCATGTTCACTCCCGGAGTTTCCCAAGGTATTCTCCCGGGAGCATCATTCGGCATGATGTTCCGATACATTGAGGAGAACCATTTCGGGTTTATAGTCGAGCTAAATTACAACCAAAGGGGCTGGAAGGAGGATTTCGATGGCGAACCGTTCAGCTATTCCCGAACTGCCGATTTCATTGAGCTCCCGTTTCTTGCTCACATTTATTTCGGTCGCCGGGGACGTTTCTTTATCAATGCCGGACCTTCAGTATCCCTCTTTGTCAGGGAATCTACATCCTCAAATTTCAATTACAAAGACATTAGTTCTATTCCTGATTTCCCGACCAGAACAACCTACCAGTTCACTATGCCGATTAACGCTAAGGTCGATTACGGCATTTCAGGCTCAATCGGTGGAGAGTTCAGCGTCAATCAGCACAATGCCATTTCGCTTGAGGCAAGATTCTACATGGGATTGGCAAATCTTCTGAAATCAGGACGAAGCGAATATATACGCGGTTCGAATCCTATGACAATTTCAATATCGGCCGGTTATTGGTTCCGAATTAAATAAACATTTTAGGGAGCGTCATCGACGCTCCCTAAAATGTTTATTGGTTGTATTCGGCTTAACCTAATTAAGTTTTGAATCAGAAAACAAGAGCCCACATCCTGTCTCCGACCGAGAGGCAGACGAAATAAAGAGTGATTGCCGGAATCACAAGGAGCAGCGAATCGATTCGGTCAAGTATGCCTCCATGTCCCGGAATTAGATTCCCGGAATCCTTAATGTGGAGCGTACGCTTGAACATTGATTCTACAAGGTCGCCCCATGTGGAAAAGGCGGTCACAATTACGGCCATTCCCAGCCATACCCATATTGAGCCACCGTAAAATGGCATATCAAACAGGGCGTTGAGCCACTGTGAGAAGGCCCATCCTGCAATGAGATTGAATAGCAACCCTCCGAAGAATCCTTCCCATGATTTGTTGGGCGACAATCTCGGGAAAAGTTTGTGACGGCCAATCGAACTTCCGACAATAAACGCTCCGGTGTCGTTAATCCATATCATGAAGAAAACTGCCAGAAGAATCCAGGGTGAAATAAGATATGCGATTGCAACCATCAAGCCCATCGGAACGCCGATATACACCTGAGAAAGCATCGAATGGGCGAGATCCTTCACCGGGTTCTCGTTGTGGGTGTAAAGCTGGAGAATGAATCTGCAGACTATTATGGCCAGCCATATCAGAAGAGGGTAAACGAAGACCCCGAAACATAGCGCCACGCATCCGGCAAGATCGAGAAGTAGGGTAGGGAAGTTACCGGGCGACATCTCCCGGCATATTTTTGCAAATTCAACGCATGCAAGTATCGAAAACAATATTCCAAGTGCAAGGATTCCGACGTCTCCGATAATTACAGCGCCGATAATCAGTGCGCAATACACCAATCCCGAACAGGTCCTGACAGCTAATTTTCCTAATTCCATTCTTTAATCGCGAAAATGCTGAAGGTTGATTCCTGCTATCTTCTGATCGTGACCCTTTACAAAATCGACCACTGCGTTACGTTCCTCGGAGTCGGCTACGTCCGCCTCGATACGTCGAAGCGCATTATAGACAGATGTGTTCGACTGATAAAGATGGCGATAGCATTTCGCAACTTCGTCAATCACCTCTTCGGGGAATTTCCCTTTGCGCATCACAAAGGCATTCACTCCTGCATATACAATCGGGTTATGAGCCATAATCACGTAAGGAGGGACGTGGTTATTGACGCGGCAACCTCCCTTGATCAGACACCATTTTCCGATTTCGCATTTCTCATGGACGAGCGCAGCCGACGACAGAATCGAATAATCCCCGATCCGACACGATCCGGCCACCTTTACAGAGTTTCCCAATACGACATAGTTGCCGATTTCCGAGTCGTGAGCGATGTGGCTCTGAGCCATCACAAAGGAATTGTTTCCAATTCTTGTTGCCCCTCCGGCGTAAATACTTCGGTTGATAATCACATGCTCGCGGATTGTGTTGTTGTTGCCGATCACTACATAGCTTTCTTCCCCTTTCCATCTGAAATCCTGCGGTGTGGCCGCGATAATGCAACCGTCGTAGAAGTAATTATTGTTGCCGATTCTGGCCCCGGAGAGGATGCTCACATGGGGAGAGATGTGACAGTCATCGCCGATTTCAACATTTTTATCTATGTAGGCAAACGGACAGATGGTCACATTTTTGCCTATTTTCGCTTCAGGATGAACGTATGCGAGCGGACTGATATTAGACATGGTCATACAAATTTAGTGGGTTAATTCTTTCTGAAATTAAATAAGAGGGGAGAAGCCCGCGGACTCCTCCCCTGATTTTTATCTGCCTCCGCCGGCAGCCTGATAGATGCTGATCAAGGACGAAACCTTATTATGCCAGCAACTGAGGCTCGAAAGCTGGGCCGAAAGAAGACTTGACTGGGCCGTTAAAACCTCAAGGTAGGTCGTTCGCTGGTCCAAAGTTAATAATTCCTGTGTATATTCCACAGATTTTTCAAGTTTATCTATCTGTTTTATCAGATATTCCCGTTTCTGACGATTGGAATCGTATGTGGCAAAGGCATTGCTTACATCCGACGCCGCGCTCAGCACGGTTTTCTCGAAGTCATTCATCGCCTGCTTTTGCTGCAGTTTCGCTGCTTCAAGGGTGGCAATGTTCTGTCCGCGTGAGAATATCGGGGCTGCGAGTGAGCCTGCCAGCTGAACGAACCATTTTCCGGGATTGCTGATCATCGAACCCAAAAGGTTGGTGAAGCCTCCCTGAGAGGAAATGGTCAGTCCGGGGTAGAACGCCGCCCGTGCTGAATTTGTCGCATAATATGCCGTGGCCAGTTTCCTTTCCGCCGCCTGCACATCAGGACGGGCCGCGAGATAAGAAATCGGAAGGCCGTCGGCAAGACTCACGGGGAGTTCAAACGTAAGATCGTTTGTTACCTCGTAAGTCGGCTGAGGATACTCATGGAGTAGGAGAGCAAGCGTGTTTTGCATCTGACGTATACCCGCTTCGATGTCAGGTATCGATGCCATGATGCTCCAATAGTTTGCTTCGCTCTGCACTACAGCCGCTTCATTCACCATAGCCGCCTCTTTCATCAGCTTCATTGACTCCACTTGATCCTTCCAGATTTCAGAGGTCCGTTTGGTCAGTGCAAGCTGTTGGTTAAGTAGAACAAGACCATAGTAAGTGCTTGCCACGCCACAGATAATCTGCGAACGGACTCCCGCCTCATAATCCTTCATAAGGTCGACGGATACTTGCGCTCCACGCTTGCGGTTGAGAATCTTTGCGAATACATCGATTTCCCAAGAGATATTCATAGGAATCGAATAGCTCCAACCGGAGGAGGGGATGTCTTGGTATTTGGCCATTCCCCCGTTGGGCGCGAGTGCTACCGACGGGAAGTAACTCAGTTTTGCACCCTTGAGTTGTGCGCGTGCAACATCGACATTAAGGCGTGCATTCTCAAGGTCTGTGTTGTTGGTTAAGGCCTTGCGGATGTAACCTTGAAGGATGGGATCGGTAAACACCTCTTCCCACGTCATATACGGAAGGCCAACGGAATCCTTGCCGGCTTCAAGCGAAGTCGCGTACTCCTTCACGAAGTCATTCTCTGTCGGCAGTTCATATTTATTGTAGATGTGGCAGCTGCTCAGCGTGATCGCCAGCAAGGTCGCTGCTCCGAATTTTACTGTTTTCTTCATTGTTTTCATTGCCGGGATCACTTGTGTTCAATACTGTACTGTTCAATCTCCGATTCCATATTGGAATTGTCCGTGTCTTCCCATTTCACCGGAGTCAGTTTTTCCTGCAGGAACTGCATGGCCACGAACAGAGCCGGAACAATAAGAACCTGAAGAATCATGCCGATAAGCATACCTCCAATTGCTCCTGTACCGAGTGATTGGTAGCCGTTCGCGCCCGCTCCTGTGGCAAACATCATCGGAAGCAGACCGATAATCATTGCAAGAGAGGTCATCAGAATCGGTCGCAGACGTGCGGACGCGCCCAGGATTGCCGATTTAATGATGCTCACGCCCGTCCGGCGGCGCTCGATGGCAAACTCTACGATAAGGATTGCATTCTTGGCCAGCAGACCGATTAGCATGATCAATGCAATCTGCAGATAGATATTGTTGTTGATGCCCATGAAGCGTGCGAAGATAAATGTACCCATCAGACCGAATGGAACTGAGAGAATAACCGCCCAGGGGAGAATGTAGCTTTCATACTGTGCGGAAAGAAGCAGGTAAACGAACAGTAGAACGAGACCGAACACGTAACCGGTCTGACCGCTGCCCTGCGAAGCCTCCTCTCGGGTAATACCTGAATAGTCATATCCGTAACCGACAGGAAGTGTTTCCGATGCAACTTGAGATATGGCGTTAATAGCCTCACCCGATGATACTCCCGGAGCCGGCGAACCCGTTACGGAAATCGAAGTGTACATATTGAAGCGGTTGATAAGGTCCGGTCCATAAACGCGGGTCAGCTTGACAAAGTTGTCAATCGGAGCCATCGTAGCGCCGTTACGGACCTTAATCTCGCGAAGTGTCTCCGGAGAAACGCGAGCTTCCGGATTCGCTTGCATCATCACGCGGTAAAGTTTACCGAACTTGTTGAAGTTCGAAATATACATACCGCCATAATATCCCTGAAGTGTCGACAGAATAGCGCTTTGTGTCAGACCGGCTTGTTTGATCTTTGCAACATCAAGTTCAACCATATACTGGGGGAACGACGGGTTGAAGGTCGAATAAGCCATCTGGATTTCAGGACGCGCGTTTAGAGCCGCAATAAATTGCTGATAAACCGTAAAGAATTGGTTAAGATCTCCTCCCGTCTTATCCTGAAGTTTAATTTCAAAACCGTTCGATACGGAATATCCCGAAATCATAGGAGGCTGGAAGAACATGATTCGGCCATCCTTAATCTCAGACACTTTTTGCATCAGCAGTCCGAGAATTGCCTGCGATCCCTCTGTTGCCATGTCTCGTTCCTCCCACGGTTTCAGTTTGATGATGAACGATCCGTAAGTGTTACCCTGGCCGGCAATGAAGCTGTAGCCCGTAATAGCATTGCGCGTCTGGATTGCAGGAATAGTGGCGCAGATGCTGTCAACACGTTGCATCACATTAAGCGTTCGCTCCATGGACGTTGCAGGAGGCATGTCGACAACACCCATGATAGTTCCCGTATCCTCATCAGGTACAAGAGCAGTTGCCGTTGTTGACATTAACCAAACGAGAACGCCGATACTTGCTGCCACGATGCCGAAGCTGAGCAGTTTGTGATTCACAAACCAGCCGGTCGCAACATTGTAGACTTTCAGCAGCTTGTTGAACTGGCGGTTGAACGCGTCGATGAAGTCTTTCTGGAACATTCCGATCACACCGAGAATCGCCACTGCAATAGCGAGTACGCTGAGAGTAACATTCTCAAACTCATACCAACCGAGCACGAGGAACACCACGGCGGCGATCAAAAGACATGTCGTGACGATCGGAGGAATGTGGAGAGAGAAGCGTTTTTTATAGGTTTCCTTTACAACTTCCCCGGCGGCCGCGTAAGCATCGCGAACGCGATCTTTCAAAGGCGCAGGTTCGCCATCCTCTTTATGGGGTTTCAGGAAGAGGGCGCAGAGAGCAGGGGAAAGCGTTAGTGCGTTTACAGCCGAGAGACCGATTGCCATTGCCATCGTCAGACCGAACTGACGGTAGAAAACACCCGAGGTTCCTCCCATGAATGACACCGGAATAAACACGAGCATCATCACAAGAGTAATTGATATTAGGGCTCCCGCAATCTCATTCATTGCATCGATAGCCGCCGCTCGCGAAGACTTATAGCCCTGGTCAAGTTTCGCATGGACGGCTTCGACGACCACTATCGCGTCGTCGACCACAATCGCAATCGCAAGCACGAGGGCTGCAAGGGTCAGAAGGTTAAGCGAGAAACCGAATATGTAGAGAAGGAAGAACGTACCGATCAAGGCCACAGGAATGGCAATCATCGGGATTAAGGTCGATCGGAAGTCCTGGAGGAAGATAAACACCACGAGGAACACGAGGGCGAAGGCCTCAATCAGTGTCTTGACAACCTCATGGATTGAAGCGAAAAGGAACTGGTTGACATCCATTGTGGTGATGATGCCGATGCCTTCCGGAGCCTCTTTCTGATATTGGTCAAGAAGTCCCTGGATTTCATTGACAACTTCCGTGGCATTCGAACCTGCACTCTGCATCACCATCGCCGCCACACCCGTATGGCCGTTGGTCGTCGAGTTGAAGCCGTAGGTCAGTCGACCGAGCTCTACATCAGCTACATCGCTAAGTCGGAGTATCTCCCCATCCGGGGTTGCGCGGATGATAATATCGCCGAATTCTTTCTCATCCTGAAGACGACCCTTGTAGCGCATCGTATACTGATAGCTCTGGTTGCCTTGTTCTCCGAAAGAACCGGGGGCTGCCTCGATGTTCTGCTCTGCAAGCGCCGCCGTAATGTCGGAGGGCATCAGCGAGTATTGGGCCATCACGTTAGGCTTCAGCCATATACGCATGGAGTAGTCGGCTCCCATCACCATGGCCTCACCAACTCCGTATACACGCTTGATCGCAGGAACGATATTGATTGCCATGTAGTTTTCTACAAACTCCTGGGAATACTTGCCGGTTTCGTCATATACGTTGAACACCATTAGCATTGACGACTGGCGCTTTGAAGTGGTCACACCAACCTGATTCACTTCCGCAGGAAGGAACGCCGCCGCTTTGGCAACTCGGTTCTGAACATCTACCGCCGCCATATCCGGGTCCGTACCGGCTTTGAAATATACCTGAATCTGCGCTGAACCGTTATTGGAGGCTGTGGAATACATGTAGTCCATGTTTTCCGCTCCGTTGATCTGTTCCTCAAGAGGCGCAATCACTGAGTTCAGCACACTCTGAGCATTTGCTCCGGTGTAGGTCGTGCTGACGCTGATCGTCGGCGGTGCAATATTGGGATACTGTTCGATTGGCAGCGATGCAAGTCCCAGCAAACCGAAGATCACGATAAATATCGAGATCACGGTCGACAGCACCGGCCGCTTTATGAATAATGATAAATTCATCTCGTTTCTTATTTCTTTTTAGGACTAATCACCATGTTGTCTTTCGCAACCACTCCGACGCCTTCTATCACAATCGTTTCTCCGGGTTTGAGTCCGCCGGTCACGATATAATTCTGTCCGTCGTTTACAGCTGAGACGGTGATGTTGCGAGAGTGAATTTTATTGCTGTCGCCAACGACATATACGAACTTCATGTCCTGAATTTCGTAGGACGCCTTCTGCGGAATGAGAAGCATGTCCCGGTAAGTTGTCGGAATAAGAACTTTTCCTGTATTTCCGCTATGGAGCATCCCGTTGGGGTTGGGGAATATCGCCTTTGCGCTGGCCGCACCCGTGGAGGGATCGATCACGCCGGAAATTGCAACAATCTTTCCTTGTTGGGCATATTTTTCGCCGTTGGCAAGCTGTAGGGTCACGGGGGGAAGAGCTTTTACTGCTTCCGTGAGGCTTCGCTGGCCGTTGAGTGTCATTGCAAGAATGTCTTTCTCATTGATTGAGAAGTCCGCCTGCATGTCGGAATTGTTTGAGATGATTGTCAACTGGGTCTGCGGCGACACGAGCGTGCCCTCTTTAAATGGAAGTGTGCCGACTAATCCCGAAATCGGGGCCGTCACATTGGAATAGGATAGGCTTTTACGCGCGCTGACAAGGTTTGCGTTTGCGGCGTTGAGAGATGCCTTTGCCTGATTCAACGCATCAACCGAGGTCTGATATGCCGCCGAGCTTATGATGTTTTTATCAAGAAGTATTTTATTGTTATTAGCGTTGGTCTGAGCAGTGTTGACCTGTGCCTGTGCGACAGCAACCTGAGCTTGAGCTGCGTCTACGGCTGCCTGGAGCTGTACTTGATCAATCACAAACAAAGTCTGTCCTTTGCTCACTTTCTGTCCCTCTTCAACACATACTTTAGTTAGGAAGCCTGTGGTCTGAGGACGAATCTCCACGTCATTCTCTCCCTGAAGGGTTGTCGGATAAGCCGTTTCAGTTGTTGTTGTTGACTCGTCAACCGTAAGAACTGCCAGCTCCGGAGCTGCGCCCTGTTGCTGACTCCCTTTTGAGTCCTTACAGGAAGGAAGGATGATTGCCATGGCAGAGGCCGTGATGGCAATTGCATTCACTTTGCTGCTTTTCATCTTTTGTTTATTTTTCTTGTGGTATGTTATGTGATATGTTTTTCAAATTATGTGGAATGGGCACAGTTGTTCCCCGTAACCCTATTCTTAGCAATGCTGTCGCAAAATTAGTAAAAATTCCACTGAAAATAATCCATATTGACCATTCAATGCGAACATTTGACCAATAATATCCCAATTAGGAAAACTAATTTGCGGTTTTTAGTTTTCATTAACATTTCGTTTTCTTTTTAGAAACGCTTTTTGAAGGACTATTATGGTTGCCACATTGTAGCAACAGATTTTTCAACGGCCTAACCTCCGACATTGGCGTTATCATCGTTATGTTCGGAATAATATGGTCGACTTTAGGAGAAATCTCACAACCGATTATCCTTAGTTCCGGATGCATTCAGCCTGAATAGGATAGTCACGAATACAATAAAACTCCCCCGCCGGTATGGTGCGGGGGAGTTGGTGTTTCTGAATTACTTCTCGAAAGGAGGAGGAGTGCCGGCATCGTCGTCATCCTCGTCCGCGATTTTCGGACCGCTTAGAGAGGGAGCGGTTTTCGGGGTCTCATCCTTCGTTTTATTATCGGAAGATGATGAGCTTTCCAGACGCTTTGCATCCGCGGCGGAAAGTTCCATTATCTCGTCCGTGCGTGATTTCCACTGACGTTTGCCGAGAATTTCCTCCACGTCGTCGTGGTAAATTACTTCTCTCTCTACAAGCATATCCCTGATTCGGTTGTGCTGGGCAGCATATTTTCGCAGAATCT
Source organism: uncultured Porphyromonadaceae bacterium (assembly GCA_947176755.1). Lineage (GTDB taxonomy): Bacteria > Bacteroidota > Bacteroidia > Bacteroidales > Muribaculaceae > Lepagella. Next base: position 61,455 of record CAMWRW010000004.1, on the reverse strand, counting down.
CCTTTGCTCTTTCATACTGCTCGTTGACAATCCGTTTTACTTCTTGATCGATCACAAGAGCAGTCTGTTCGGAGTAGGGCCGAACGAATCCCATATCCTGTCCGGTTGAATCATTATAGTTGAGGTTGGGAAGTTTGTCGCTCATACCATAGACCTGAACTATTGAGCGTGCAATCTTAGTGCATTTCTCAAGGTCATCGCTTGCGCCGGTGCCAACCTGGCCTAAGAATACTTCTTCAGCTGCGCGGCCTCCAAGCAACCCGCAGATGGTGTCGAGCAAAGCTTGTGTCGGTATGATCTGGCGTTCTTCGGGAGCGTACCATGCCGCTCCCAAGGCGCGTCCGCGAGGCACGATTGTAACTTTCACGAGCGGGTTGCCATATTGAGTCATCCATGTGATAGTCGCATGGCCGGCTTCATGCGTGGCGATAGCCAGTTTCTCTTCATCCGTAATGATGCGCGACTTTTTCTCCAGACCTCCGACAATGCGGTCGATAGCATGCATGAAATCGTTCCAGTCTACGGAATCTTTATTCTCGCGGGCTGCAATCAGGGCAGCTTCATTGCAGACATTCGCGATGTCCGCACCCGAGAATCCTTGTGTCTGGCGTGCAAGCTGTTCCACATCCAGTTTTGCATTCACCTTCAGGTTGCGGAGGTGAACATTAAATATTTCGATGCGGTCGGTAAGTTCCGGCAGGTCGACATAAATCTGACGGTCAAAACGTCCCGGTCGCAAAAGAGCCTTATCAAGGATATCGGCTCGGTTGGTCGCGGCAAGACAAATTACGCCGTTATTCGTCTGGAAGCCATCCATTGCTGTCAGAAGCTGGTTGAGCGTATTCTCGCGCTCGTCATTAGAACCCATGTTGGGATTCTTCCCTCTGGCGCGACCGACGGCATCAATCTCATCAATAAATACGATACAGGGAGCCTTATCCTTTGCCTGCTTGAAAAGATCGCGCACGCGAGCCGCTCCGACTCCGACGAACATCTCTACGAAGTCCGAACCCGACATTGACAGGAAAGGCACATTGGCTTCTCCGGCTACGGCCTTTGCAAGTAGAGTCTTTCCTGTTCCCGGAGGGCCGACAAGCAGTGCGCCCTTCGGTATCTTGGCTCCTAATTCTGTATATTTCTGCGGATTTTTGAGAAATTCAACTATTTCCTCAATTTCGACTTTTGCTTCTGCAAGCCCGGCTACATCTTTAAACGTAACATTCGTTCCGTTGTTCTTGTCGAATACGGTGGCTTTTGATTTGCCTACATTAAAGATGCCTCCCCCGGCGCCCGGTCCGCTGCTCATCTTTCGTGACATATAGAACATCAGAACAAGGAATAGCAATATCGGCCCGAAATTCCAGACGAATTTCATCAGGTCGCCATTTTTCTCGTATGTCACCTTTATCTGAGGCTTCCCTGAGCCGGCGAGCGATGCATTCCATGTGTCGATTTTTTCCTGAATCTTATCGCTGCTGGGGATGATTGTCTTGATCTTCATCTCTCCGTTTCCAAGAGAGGTGTCGAATTTTAACGCTTTTGCTCCTTTTTCTGTTAAATATCCCTCGGCAATACCGGTTTCTGAAAATACGACAATCTTTTCGACCTCTCCGGCCATCGCCGTCTTCTCAAAATCGGTCCAGTCCACTTCTCTCGTCTGGGATCCATCCTGAAAATAATAGAGCACAAGAATTGACAACGCAATCAGCGCGTACATCCAGTACATATTGAATAGCGGTCGTCGGCTATTGTTTCTCTTTTTATTCGGTTGCATGATTATAGTTTAGTCTAAGTCGGGAATTTGTTCGATTTCGGCGTCACTCCATAGATCTTCTATGTTGTAGTATTCGCGTGTCTCTCGCTGGAACACGTGAACTATCACCTCTCCATAATCAATCACAATCCATTGCGAATTGCGATAGCCGTCGTAATTGTATGGTTTCATTCCCAAATTCTTTCGCAGTTCCTCTCTGACATTGTCAGCAATCGCTGTCACTTGGGATGTTGAATTCGCTTCGCATATCACGAACCGGCTGGCAGGAGCCGTTTCTATCCGGGATAGGTCTACAACTGATATCTTTCCTCCCTTTTTATCCTGAATTGCTCGAACACTTTCGTTGGTCAGGTTTACAGTCCGGTCTTTTGGAGTATTTTCGTTGGTTGTCAATAACTTATTTTGCATTATTCAAATTTGTTTTCTTATGGAAGGGTTGCATTTTTCTCTACTCAAGCCTTCACATCAAAATGTATAACAAATGAAATCCATTTTTTATCATGGTTTCAGTAAATATTTTTATTTCTCGCTTCAGGCCGATCCTCGTCAAGTGTCTTATAGAAGATTTGAAGATCGGTTTCCTTGCCGCCGCATATCAGCCAACCCGGAATCAGCCCGGCTCTTCTGAAGCCGGATTTCGTAAACAGACGGATACTTCTGTCGTTGAATGAAGCGATTCGTGCGCCTAATTTTCGCAGCGAAAGTATATCGCGGGCATACATCTCGATGATCGACAGGCATGACATGCCGATCCCTTTGCCGCGTTCGGACTCTTTTATGTAGATTGCCACCATTGCCGTTCGGTTGGCAGGGGAGATTTCATAAAGGTCCACAATGCCGACCGGAGCTCCGGTATCCTCTTCAGCAATCAGTCGAAGTTCGCCGTCGCCGAATGGATCGGCATTGTTGTGGAGCACATATCTTTCAATCTGGTTGCGCGAAAGAGGGGCGAGCTGCCCGTTCCCAATCCATTCGGAGGAATCATTTTCAACTTGAAGGATAAAGTCAATATCAATTGGCTCGACGGCTCTCAGCCTGATGCTTCCGGAATTCAGGTATGCCATAATTGAATTAATCTTCCCGGTGAAAGGTTTCAGAGAATGGAACCCGGTTGAGTATAGATCGGCCGAGTGTCAGTTCGTCGGTGTATTCAAGCTCATTCCCTATGGAGAGTCCTCGTGCGAGCATAGTTACTTTCACGGGCAGATGGAGGAGTTTCCGGTAAATGTAAAAGTTTGTCGTGTCTCCCTCCATTGTGGGATTCAGGGCCAGGATAACCTCCTTGACTTCACCTTCTTCTACCCTCGAAACGAGCGAGTCTATCTCAAGGTCGGCAGGGGAAATGCCATCAAGGGGCGAGATTAGCCCTCCCAGGACATGGTAGAGTCCTGAATGTTCGTGTGTGGCCTCTATGGTGAGCACATCTTTAACGTTCTCAACAACGCATACGCTCGTGCGATCGCGACGCGGACTGCTGCATATCGGGCATACGTCCTCGTCAGTGATATTATGACAGATTTTACAATAACGGATTCCCTCTCTCATCTCGATGATGGCATTTCCGAGCGAAAGAGCTGTTTCCTTATCTTTTCTGAGCAAATGAAGGGCAAGACGCAATGCCGTCTTTCTCCCCACGCCAGGAAGTTTTGCCAATTCAGAAACGGCGGCATCAAGGAGGGGAGAATTATATGATTGATTAAGACTCATTTATAATTGATGTTGCGGTGTCGTTCGCGATAGTCGTGTAATAATTTTAGATTCGCTATAAATGAAACGTAAAAATAATACGTTTATTAGAAAGAACCCCATGCGGGCATAACGTTAATAGGGCTCTTCAGCCTATCTTTTTCGGCCTTAATGCCGCTAAGTTGAACCTGTATCATGATCGATTACATAAGAGGCCAAGTGGCCGAACTGACTCCGACATTTGTCGTTATCGACTGTGGCGGAGTTGGATATCAAATCAATATCACCCTTTTGGATTATTCCGAGCTTTCGTCGGCTTCGGACGTTAAGCTATTTGTTCATGAATCGATCCGGGAGGATGCACATCTCCTTTTCGGATTCATAAGCAAACGCACGCGGGAGATGTTCAGACTTCTTATCGGCGTAAGCGGAGTCGGCCCCAACACTGCACGACTTATCCTTAGCGGCCTTTCATCCGCGCAACTTGAAGATGCGATCGCTTCCGAGAATGTTTCGGCGCTTAAGGCCGTGAAGGGTATCGGCGCAAGAACCGCACAACGAATCATTGTCGATCTGAAGGATAAGATCTCGGTCGATTCCTCTTCCGTTGCCGGGGTTGCTCCCTCTTCAGAGGCCTTCGAAGATTCGAAAGCCGCATTGGTTATGCTCGGATATGCATCAGCCCAATCGGAGAAAGTGCTCCGCAAACTCTTCTCGGCAACTCCCGGTCTCACTGTTGAACAAGCTATCAAGCAAGCCCTTACAATGCTCTAAAATGCGCTTTCGAATCAGATATAAAACTCAATTCTTGGTTCTCGCTGCTGTTGTGACCCTGCTTCTTTGGGTTGCGACCGGAGGAAACGCGCAATATTACAAGAGTGAGCTCCAGCCTCCTCCTGCGGTGCCGGATGAAACCGGTGCTCGTTCGGACTCATCGAAACCTATTTCCCATGTACGTCCGACCACTCCGCGAGATCTCTCCGATCTTCAGCCCGGAGAATATCCGGCTGACTTGCGTAATCCTGCCAACCTAAAAACCGAAGCCGTTTATGATCCCGAGTCGGGGATGTATATTCTGCGGACTCTCGTGGGCGACCGTGTTATTGACGTGCCCTATATGGTCACGGCCGAGGAATACGCTAAAATGATGATGCGGCAGGATTTGTTTGGCTATTTCAAGCAAAAGAATTCTGAAAGCTACGAGCAGAAAGACAAGGAGCCTTTCAATATCCTCGATATGAATTTTGCTCTCGGCCCTCTTGAGAAGGTGTTCGGCCCCGGTGGCGTTCGCCTTCAGACACAAGGATCGATTCAGCTCTCGATGGGAATCAAAAGCAACAAGACGGATAACCCTGCTTTGTCTCTTAAAAACCGGAGGAAAACATACTTCGATTTCGACCAGAAAATTCAGGCAACCGTCAATGCTTCCGTGGGTGACAAGTTGAAGTTCAACATGACCTATAACACGGATGCCACATTTGATTTCGATTCCAAAAACCTGCGGCTGAATTATGAAGGAAAGGAAGATGAGATTATCAAAAGTATAGAAGCCGGTAATGTCAGCATGACAACCGGCTCAAGCCTTATCCGCGGGGGTACGGCCTTGTTTGGTTTCAAAACGAAGCTTCAGTTCGGAAAACTGACTCTCACCGGTTTGCTCTCTCAACAAAACTCGGAGTCAAAGACTGTATCGACTCAGGGTGGGGTGCAGTCAACTAAATTCAGCATCAAGTGTGATGACTACGATGCCAACCGTCACTTCTTCCTTGCGCAGTATTTTTATGACAACTATGACAAGTTTGCAGCTCGTCTTCCGTATGTCTCCTCAGGAATAAAGATTACGCGTATCGAAGTCTGGATCACTAACAAGAACTCTAATTATAATGAGTCGCGTAACTTTGTCGGATTCATGGACCTCGGAGAAAACTCGCGTCTTGCGAGCGATTTCTGGATTCCCAACAAGGCTTACGACAATCCTTCCAATCAGTCGAACGACCTTCTTGAGGTCATGAAATCGGAATTTCCGGGAGCTCGAAACATCAATCAGGTAACGCAGGCACTCGAACCTCTGAGAGCTTACGGCATTGAAGGTGGCAGGGATTATGAGAAGGTTGAGAGCGCCCGTCTTCTGAGTAGTTCGGAATATACACTCAACTCCGACCTTGGATATATCTCTCTGAAATCTGCCCTTAATACCGACGAGGTGCTCGCTGTCGCTTATGAATATACGCTCGGCGGAAAAGTCTATCAGGTTGGCGAATTTTCCGGAGATGTCACCAACACTACGGAATCGATCTATCTGAAAATGCTGCGTTCCACAACCGTTTCGCCTCAGCTCCCGATGTGGAGGCTGATGATGAAAAACGTCTATTCTTTAGGTGCTTACCAGCTTCAGAGCAAAAATTTCAAGCTCAACATTAAGTATCTTTCCGATACGACAGGAACGGAAATAAGCTATCTGCCGATACCGTCTGTTTCCAACGTGCCGATTCTTCAGCTCATGAATCTCGACCGTCTGGACTCCAATCAGGAATCTAATTCCGATGGTTTCTTTGATTACATCGAAGGATATACGGTCCAATCTCAATCCGGTAAGATTATCTTCCCTGTTGCAGAGCCGTTTGGAAAGCATCTTGAAAGTAAAATCGGCGATTCAGCGATCGCAGCCCAATATGTATATAAGGAGTTGTATGACTCTACCCTTGTGGTTGCCCAGCAATTTGCTGATAAAAACAAATATTCGCTTATCGGTGAATATCAGGCCTCCGGAGGTGCGCAGATTCGTCTGAATGCAATGAATGTGCCCCGAGGGTCAGTTGTCGTTATGGCCGGTGGTGTGGTATTGACGGAAAATTCAGATTATACTGTCGATTATGCGATGGGTATCGTCACGATTACTAACCAGAGCATTATCGACTCGGGAACTAATGTGAGCGTCACCCTTGAGAATCAATCGCTCTTCTCTCTCCAGAGGAAAACCCTCATGGGGCTCGATGCGCAATACAGGTTCAATAAAGATCTTACTATCGGAGCGACCCTGCTCCATTTCTCCGAAAAGGCTCTGACCGAAAAGGTGAATATAGGCGACGAGGTTATCAACAACACGATGTGGGGGCTGAATCTTTCATATAATAAGGAATTCATGTGGCTGACCAATCTTGTCAACAAGATTCCGACCGTTAACGCCACTGCCCCGTCAACATTCAATGTCAATGCCGAGTTCGCTCAACTTGTCCCGGCGAAGCAGAAAAGCGGAAGTGCCGCAGGCTCAAGTTATCTTGATGATTTCGAGGCCACTCAAACCGGTATTGACTTAAGATCTCCCTATTCGTGGTTTCTCGCCTCAACTCCTTATGATTCTTCTGCCGATGCTCTCTTCCCGGAGGCGGCCCTAAGTGATAACGTTGATTACGGAAAAAACCGTGCGCTTCTCTCCTGGTACTATATTGACCGCATCTGGACTCAGCGCAATTCGACAATGTTGCCCGGTTATCTGAAGAATGACCCTCATCAGATGTCGAATCCCTATGTCCGTGAGGTGACAGTGAGCGAGCTTTATCCTTACCGCGATCTGTCGTATGGCGAAGCAAACTGGATTCAAACGCTCAATCTGTCGTTCTATCCTAATGAACGTGGCCCCTATAACCTTGATGCCGAAAATATTGCTGCCGACGGTTCGCTCCTTAATCCGGAGCGTCGCTGGGGTGGCATCATGCGCAAGATGGATAACACCAACTTTGAATCCTCGAATGTAGAATATCTCCAGTTCTGGCTGATGGATCCCTTCCTTGACGCTGACAATCCCAACGCTGAAGGAGGCGATCTCTACTTTAATTTTGGCGAAATCAGCGAGGATATCCTCAAGGATGGTATGAAGAGCTACGAGAATGGTATTCCTGTAGATGGCAACTATGAATGGTTGACCTCAACGAAGTGGGGCCGCGTGTCGCGTCAGAACTCCTTGACTTATGCATTCGAAAACGCCTCGAATGCTCGTCTTCTTCAGGATGTCGGTCTTGACGGTCTTCCCAATGATGAGGAATATACGTTTGATTCATATAAGGAATATCTCGATAAGCTTCGTGCAAAACTCCCCGCCTCGACAATTGCTGAAATGCAGGAGAATCCCTTCTCGGCAATGAACGACCCTGCCGGCGACAACTATCATTTCTATCGTTCGGCTTACTATGATGAAATAAAAGCCGGAGTGCTCGAACGCTATAAGCGATATAACGGCGTAGAAGGCAACTCGCTTTCCCCGGACCAGTCTGACAATCCTCAGTATCAATCGTCGAGGGCGGTCCCCGATGTGGAGGATATTAATCAGGATAACACCCTGAACGAGTACGAACGCTATTTCCAGTATAAGGTATCGCTGCGCCCTGAAGATCTTGAGGTTGGTAAAAATTATATTACCGACAAACAGGTTTCCACCGTCCCGGTTCCCGAGGGTGAGCAGACGGTTGTCTGGTATCAGTTCAAGATTCCTTTGAGTTCGCCCGACAAGGTTGTCGGAGGAATCAATGACTTCTCGACCGTTAGATTTGCCCGTATGTTCATGACGGGCTTCAAGCAGACAACCCATCTCCGTTTCGCAACGCTTGAGCTCGTGCGAGGGGAGTGGCGCGATTACGCGTTCAACCTTAACAGTCGCAATGATGCGCCGGCCGAAGGTCAGCTCGACATGTCGGTTGTGAATATTGAGGAAAATGCAGGAAGAACTCCCGTCAACTACGTCCTCCCTCCCGGAGTAGACCGTATTCAAGATCCTGGAGCTGCCCAGGCAACCCAGCTCAACGAACAGTCGCTTTCACTCGCTCTCACCGGCATCCAGCCCGGAGATGCCCGCGGTATTTATAAGAATACCCAGACCGACCTCCGCATCTACAAACGTCTCCAGATGTGGGTTCACGCTGAAGCGCCGATTGATGACCACACTGATCTCAAGAACGGAGACTTTGCGCTCTTCATCAGATTGGGTTCCGATGTGAAGAATAATTATTATGAGTATGAAATTCCCCTTACGCTCACGCCTCCGGGGAGATATAATAACTTCAATTCGGCCGATCGTGCAATAGTGTGGCCCACAGATAACCGTCTGGACCTCCCGCTCAATCTGCTGACTCAAACAAAGACCGCTCGTAACCGCGACAAGAGTCAGGGCGCGGAAGGAGTGGGATACACCATCCTTTACTCTGAACAGGATCCCGACAATCCGCGGAACACGGTTTCTGTGCTTGGAAATCCCAGTTTGAGCGATGTGCGCGTGATGCTTATCGGCGTGCGCAACCGTTCGAATTCTGTCAAGGATGGAACGGTTTGGGTAAACGAACTTAAGGTCACCGACTTTAACGAAGAGGGAGGTTGGGCTCTGAATGCGAATGCGTCTCTCGGCGTTTCTGATGTGGCGTCTGTCAATTTCTCTGTCCATCGCGAAACGGATGGATTCGGAAATGTCGATCAGGGACTTTCCTCCCGTCGCCTCGATACATACGATCAGTATAATCTGACCGTGCAAGGTGACTTAGGTCGTTTCCTGCCTGAGAAAGCGAAACTTTCTTCTCCTATCTATTATTCCCGTTCTCAGGAGACAACCACTCCCAAGTATAATCCTCTTGACCAGGACATTCTGCTCTCGGATGCCCTTGAAGCGGCCTCAACGAAACAGGAACGCGATTCCATTAAGAATTACGCCGTGACAAAGAAAACGACCGAAAGTTTCTCGTTGTCGAACTTCCGTTTCAATGTTCAGAATAAAACTCCGATGCCCTGGGATCCCGCAAACTTCACGTTGACTTTCTCATTCAACAAGCAGAAGAACGTCGATCCTACAACAGAATATGAGAACACGGCTGATTACCGAGGCTCCTTCCAGTATTCCTACACACCCATCATCAAACCCCTCAAACCCTTCAAAGGTTTGAAAGGAAAGGGAAAAACAGTTAAATTCTTCAAGGATTGGGAAATTAACTGGATGTTTAATAACCTGACTTTCTATACAGGGATGAATCGTCATTACTATGAGCAACAGACACGCTCGGAAGTGGATGTCGATTTCCGCCTGCCTGTTCAGGTTAGTAAAAACTTTACGTGGGATCGCCAGCTATCCTTGACCTGGAATCTGCTCAAGTCGCTTTCTTTCTCCTTTGCTTCCAACACGTCGGCAAGGATTGAGGAAACGGCAGGTGCAGTCAATCGCCGTCTTTTCCCCGACCTTTATGAGCAATGGAAAGACACGGTGCTTTCTTCTATCAGGACTTTGGGTACGCCCTGGGCTTACAACCAGACTTTCTCCGGAACTTACAAGGCTCCCTTCAATAAGATCGGGTTCCTTGATTATCTCACCGGTTCGTTGAGCTACACCTCAACTTATAGGTGGGATCGCGGGGCAACTGTCGATGATCTTTATCTCGGAAACTCAATCATCAACCAGAGCAACTGGAATGCGGATGCGAGAATTAATTTCGAGACACTTTATAACAAATCGAAATATCTTCAGAGAATCAACAAACGTTTCTCCGGTTCGAGTTCGTCGCGCAACAGCAATTCCAGAAATAAAAATTCCAAGGGAAACGACAAGGATTCCGACAAAGATTCAAAGAAAGCGAAGAAGTTCGAGCGAGCGGTGATGCTTGCCGACACGGCGACAACCGTCCGTCATAACCTCAGGACTAAAAAAATTCGTTTTGTTGCCTCAGAGAACGGTAAAGCAACAAAAATCAATTACAAGGTAATTGATGAAAACACTATCCAGATCACGGATACCGGCTCTCGAAGTTTAAAGATCACCGTAACAGAGGATATTAAGAAGAAAAACGCCGGAGCAAGTGATTTTGCAGACTATGCGTTGCGCTTCCTGATGATGACTCGCTCTGCTTCATTCAAATGGAGAAGCAGCCATTCGCTTAATCTCCCGCTCTTCAGCCCGAATATAGGGAATGTGTTCGGACAGTCCACATCCTACGGGCCGATGTCGCCCGGTCTGGATTTTGCCTTCGGTTTCTATGATAAGAATTATGTCGACAAGGCACTCGACCGCGGTTGGCTTATCACGGACACCGAGCAGATTTCTCCCGCTTTATGGAACAAGACTAAAGAATTTAATTTCGAATTAAGTCTCGAACCGATTCGCGGTCTGAAGATTGTCCTGACTTCGAATCTGACTGACAACCGGTCGGAGCAGATGCAGTTCATGTATGCCGGAATGCCGACAGTATATAGCGGAAGCTATGTACGCACACACTGGGCGCTCGCCTCATCTCTAAGAAATTCAAAAGCAGAGAACGGATATGCCTCCGAGGCTTTCAATCGATTCTTGGAATATATCCCCCGGGTGGCAGGACGGGTTGAATCTTCATATATGGGAGTCAATTATCCCTCCACGGGATTCATGGAAGATAACACATTGGCCGGACTCCCTTATAATCCGGCCGAAGGGGGCGCGAGCGTCACCAGTAGCGATGTGCTTATTCCGGCCTTCCTTGCAGCTTATTCCGGCCTTGATCCTGAGAAGGTCTCTCTATCAATGTTCCCTGGTCTTTCCTCAATGCGGCCCAATTGGCGCGTCACCTACGACGGATTAATCAACATCGGAAACTTGAAACGCTGGTTCAAAAGCTTCACGATTTCCCATGCGTATCAGTGTACCTACAATATCGGCTCCTACACAAGCTATATGAACTGGGTCGGTATAGGGGAAGGTGAACGCGGTTTCGTGCTCGATGAGCTCACTCAGAAGCCGATTCCTTCATCTCCATATAACATTTCGTCAGTAGGTATCACCGAGAAATTCGCTCCGCTCGTCGGGGTGAAACTAACGCTCTTCAACGATCTTTCGTTCAATGCAGAGTATCGCGATTCGCGAACGTTGAACCTCAACACCTCTGCCGGACAGATCGTGGAAACCTCAACAAAGCAACTTCAGATTGGCGCAGGATACAAGATTGTTGATTTCAATAAGATAATCAAGATCGGTTCCAAGCAGGGAAATGTTTCCAACGACCTTTCGCTCAACCTTGACGTCGCTTATTCCAACAACCAGTCGCTTATCAGGAGAATTGAGACGGCCTACACGCAGGCAACTCAGGGCACATCAACATTCTCAATCAATTTTATGGCCTCTTATGTGCTCAGTAAGCGAATAACTCTCAACGCCTTCTTCGACCATCAGACCAATACGCCGCTTGTATCAAATTCAAGCTATCCGACAAGCAACTCAAACTACGGCATATCTGTCAACGTTTCGCTTGCAAGATAACAATCTTCTCAACCAAATAAAAGGACAGTTCGACAACTGTCCTTTTATTTGGTTGAGTCTACAATCCTATTCGAATCGGCGACTGCCGCAGACTGTGCATCTTTATCGTGGAGGCGTTATCATTATTGAGCCAATCAGCCTCTTTCTGGCGTGCCACCATCGGATGGATTGCAACAACCGTGTTTTCTCCGATGACATTTTGCCGGCGCAGTTCCTCTGGGGCTTGATCACAACCTCGGGAGATAATCACATAGTCCGGTGGAGAACCGGGCGTTGAAAACGACAATTGATCAATCTGGGCATCCAGAAACATAAACCGCTTCTCAGCGATTTCTATCACGGTATTCATCCCGGATGGAAACACATATTCCCGCTCTTTATTCCCCTCTCTGATTTTGATTGATGTCTTGTAATGATAGTTGCAGATAAGAGCCTCCCTTTCTTTGAAATCCGAATCAATATTCTGCGGAAAGATTATAGTAATTATGGCTGTGCATGCAAATCCACACGCTACCCACGGCATTATCTTCTTCCTGTATCCGTTCAGCCAAAGAGCCATTAAAATAGCGGCGGCAAGCCATAACGCAACGGATATGATGGAAACCTCGACTGGAATAGCTGTTGTGGGTTCATTAAGGAACGACAAATAATCAATCATAGCATGATAACCTTTGTCGGTCGCAAAACTTAAGGCCTTTTCTACGAACGGTACAGAGTCAAAGATTATCGAGCAGATTGCGATCACCACATACGCCGGTAGAAATGGAAGTATGGGAAGGTTAGCAAGCAAAAATGCTAAAGGAAACATTCCGAAGTTCGCCCCCGAAACTATCCATGTAACGCCGGTTGTAACCAATGTGGCGAGCACAGCCCCCGCTATTTTATATGCTGTCGGATGTCTTCTATGATCAAAGGGATTAAGCTGTGATGTAAAGAATATTAGTGATGCCACACACAGAAAGCTCAATTGAAGTCCCACATCATAGAGTGCCGATGGCCAGAGTGCAAGAATCACGAGAGTTGCCAGAAGGAGTGCGTTCCATGCTGAATTTTTCCGTTGAAGGATGACAGCCGTCGTGATACACCCAATCATAATGATACTTCTCACGGTCGAATAGGCCCAGCCTGTAAGAAAGCCGAATCCTATCAGAAGAAGCAGGGTTATGACGAGACGCCAGCGATATAATCCCGCAAAATTCACAGGGAAGAGTAGAAACAATATGATGCCTCCGATAATGGCCACATGCATTCCGCTTAGGGCTATTATATGGGCCATACCCGTGTCCGAAAATATTTTCTTTACATCCGGATGCAAGTATTCTCTATTTCCCATCAGCAAGGTGATAAGAAAATTCTTCGTTCCTGTTTCTAATCCTGATAGTTCGATTTTCCTTTCAATTATATTCCTGAATTTCTTGGAAAATCCTGCGACACTCGCTTTATGACCGTTTACGATAATGTCATCTTCCAAACAGTATATTCTGTATGGCTCGTCGGAAGTTCTTGAAGCCGGGATTTCTCCGGATTCAAATGTGTTGACCGGAGTGCTCCTCCGGCTTATATTCCCTGCCGCAACCAGAAGAATATCATCTATATTGGCCTGCGTTGCCGGACAAATTATTATAGCCTTAAGATTCCTTACTTTACGGAAATGCCCCAAGTTGTCGATCCGGTAGTTGACATCGATATCGAGAACATCCCCGTTTGCAGACGTGCGTTTGTCAGTAACGACTCCGTAAACATATCGGATGTTAGAGAGTTCGGAATCATTAATATGACAAGGGAGAGTAAAGGCCGTATCGAGGGCGCCTCCACCTAAGAACAACAGGAATAGCCAGACCTGATGCAACCGCCGTTTTCGAAACAGCTCTGAGTGTGTTCCGGTGGCGGCAAGCAATCTGACAATTCCTGCGAGAAAGATAAGAGAGACTCCAAGTATATATATTTCTTGCTCTTTGGCTCCAGCGAATCTGTTAAGGATAAGCGTACTTCCCGCTATCCCCGACGCAAAAGCAAGCGTGGGAATAAGAAGAGGCACGAAAGGATCAACCGCGTTTTTACTCCGACCTATCCCATTTGCCATATTTGCCAAGAGAGTTCTGCCTGGTTGTAAAGCATCTCCAATCCGTTTTTAACTCCGCAACCTCTCTCTGCACATGCTTTCATAAAGGCGGTTACAGCAGGATTGTAGACCAAATCGAAAGCCTTGTGCTCGGGAGTCAGAAAGTGGTAGGAGAGAGGGGCTTTGCTTGTCGTGTCGGGGAATGTGCCAAGGGGAGTGGTGTTGATGATAAGATGATGATCTGAAATGATTTCCTGACCGCAATCTTCATAACCGATGACGCATCCCGTTAGATTCTTTTCTGTTGGGACACGGGAAACAAAAGTTGCTTCTATCCTCTCTTTTGCCAGTGCGTAGGACACGGCCTTGGCCGCTCCTCCTGTCCCGGTGACGAGTGCTTTAATTCCCGCGCATGACCCGATAAATCCAAGAAGCGAACGTCGAAATCCCTCGGCATCCGTGTTATGTCCGATGAGGAAAGGATGGCCATGGACATCTCTTTCAATCAAAATGGTGTTTACCGCTCCAATTGCTTTCGCAGTGTCGGATAGAGCGTCGAGGTAGTCAATGACATACTCCTTGTAGGGAACTGTCACATTCAGGCCTTTGAGCGTTGGATAAGAGGATATCAGGTCAGGCAGACCCGATATCTCTTCAAGTTCAAACAGTTTATATTCAGCCTCGATGGCCTCTTCCCTGAATTTATCGGTGAAATAAGTTCGGGAGAAGGAATGGGAGAGTTTCCTTCCCACCAAACCGTAAAGACTCACCATATAATTATCCGTTGCTCCTCCGGACGAAACATAGCGTCTCCTTCTTTAATACCGAAGGCCTCAAAGAATGGCGCGATGTTGCGTAGCGTGACGTTCACTCGGTGTTCAGGAAGTGAATGGGGATCGTTTTTGACCCTTTCTTCAATCTCTTCGGGTCGAATATTCGTGCCCCAGGCCTGAGCATAAGAAAGATAGAATCTCTGGAGCGGAGTGAAACCGTCTATATCTTTTGATGCGGAATCATCGCAGTTGTCGAGATAGGCGGTAAGCGCCACGCGCAATCCCCCTTGGTCGGCGATATTCTCTCCCAAAGTGAAACGCCCGTTGCAATGGACTCCCGGTGCGGCTTCGACCTCCTCGAATTGCTTCACGAGACCTTCAGTCAATTCTTCAAATCGCGCCTCATCCTCTTTCTCCCACCAGTTTTCCAGATTTCCGGACGCATTGAAACGCCGGCCGCTGTCATCAAAGCCGTGAGTCATTTCATGGCCGATAACTGCACCTATAGATCCATAATTAAGGGCGTCGTCTGCCTCAAAATTGAAGTATGGAGGCTGCAGGATTCCTGCCGGAAAGCATATCTCATTCCTGCTCGGAGAATAGTAGGCATTGACTGTCTGAGGCATCATCAGCCAACGCGTCTTGTCAACAGGTTCTTTTAACCTTTTGATATTTCTGCGGATAAACCATCGGCCCGCTTCGAGAACATTGTCATGGTAGCTTTTCGAAGGATCAATATGAATTTCTTCATAACTCTCCCATTTGTCGGGATAGCCTATCTTGATGGTCAGTTTTTCCAGTTTTTCGAATGCTTTCTCTTTTGTCTTTTCTCCCATCCAATGAAGGGCCGTTATATGCTTTGCGAGAGCTTTCCGGAGGTTTTCCACCATCCCCTTCATATATTCCTTATTGGCTTCCGGGAAGTATTTGTCTACATACAACTGCCCGACAGCCTCTCCGAACATTGACTCCGGAATTGCCATCGCGCGTTTCCAAAGCGGCTTCTTATCTTCCGTGCCCGACATGGTCCGTTCATACAGTTCAAAATCGGCATCATAGAATTCATCGCTAAGTACGCCCGTGGCGTTAGTGACGGCATGAAAAGCAAGGAAATCCTTCAGGTCCGCAATGCTGATAGTAGGTAGCCACCTCGTTATAAAATTTAGGAAACCGGGCGACAGCACATTCACCTCCTGAACTTCCGTCGCTCCCATAGAGTCAAACCATTTTCTCCAGTCCACTACGGGATACTTTCTCTGAAGCTCCTCCATAGAAACCATATTATGGAGATTCAAGGGATTGCGACTCTCCTCTTTCCTCATTGTATGGCGTGCAAATTCAGTTTCTATGCGTATTACATTCTTCCAAATACGCTCCGCTTCATCTTCCGAATAGCCTGCCAACCGCATCACCCGCTTCACATATTTTTCGTATGCTTCCAGAATCCGGGAATTCGTATCATTCTTTACAAGATAATACTCATAATCCCCAAGTCCGAGAGCTCCTTCTCCGATATGCATGACATAGCGGTCGGTATCGGCAAAGTCAGTAGAGGCGCCTGTCGAAAACAGGGGAGATGTTATTCCGAAAGCCAACTCCTGCAGCGTGTCCTGAAGATTTTCAGGTGTTATGTCTGCGATTTTCTTCAGCCCTGGCAAGATGGGAGAGGCTCCGAGTCGGTTGCGCGTCTCCATGTCAAGACCCATTCCGTAGAGATCGCTGATCTTCTGGGCAAGTGTGTCGTATTCCTTCGCTTCCGGAGTCGCTCCCAGTCCTTCAATGAGTTCGCGGACTTGAACGCGGACTTTCTCCCGAATATCGGTGAACACCGAAAATGCCGGAAATTCAGGTGGAATGGGATGTGCTTTGCGCCATCCCCCGGCTGCATATTGATAGAAGTCATTTCGGGGATTTACGGCAGTGTCAAGATTCTCTAAATCAATTCCCTTCTTAAGTGTGTTCATTTATAATCAATTATTTAATTTCTAATTCTTCCAATGCCAACTGGGCATTTTCCCAATTCTCCATAGCTTTTTCAACCGCCATGCGGGCCTTCTCATAAGCCTCGAGAGTTTCAGAAGAGGCATCTCCGGCTGAGATTTTTGCTTCAAGCGACGCCTGTTCCTGTTCTGTCCGCTCTACCTCCTCTTCGGCCCGGGTTAACTCCTTTTTCGCCCTGCTGATCTGTCGCTGGCGCTCTTTTTGCTCGGCATAGCTGAGCTTTGACTGTTCCTCCGTCGGGTCGTTGTTTCCCTTTTGTGTGGGGGGCGCTTCGCGTTCGATATTGTTAGCCTGTTTCCCGGAGGTCTCAAGCTCACTGAAATTCTGCATCTGTTTTTTTCTCAGAAAGTCGTAAATGCCTCCGAGATTCTCTCGAACTTCTCCTCCTCCGAATTCATAAACTTTATCGACAAGGCCGTCAAGAAAATAGCGGTCATGGCTGACAATGATAACAGTTCCGTTGAAATCGCGGATCGCTTCCTTGAGAATATCTTTAGTCGGAATGTCAAGATGGTTGGTCGGCTCGTCAAGAATGAGAAAATTGACCGGCTCCAACAGCAGTTTTATCATTGCAAGCCGAGTCTTTTCCCCTCCTGAAAGAACCTTTACTTTCTTATCGACATCCTCTCCGCGGAACATGAATGCACCCAGAAGATCTCTCACTTTGGTCCGCCAGTCTCCCGTGGCGACATTATCGATTGTCTCGAAAACGGTCAATTCCCCATCGAGCATCTGGGCCTGATTCTGTGCGAAATAGCCGATGCTGACATTATGACCGATTTTCAGTGTGCCTGTGAAAGGAATTTCTCCCATGATACATTTCACCATCGTCGACTTTCCCTCGCCGTTTTTACCGACAAACGCAACTTTCTCTCCGCGTCTAATGGTGAATTCAGCATGGTCAAACACTTGATGGTCGCCATATCTTTTCCCGACATCTTCGAGTATGAGAGGAAAGTCTCCCGATCTTGACGCCGGTGGAAATTTAAGACTTAGACGTGAATTGTCAACCTCATCAACCTCAATCGGGATAATTTTTTCAAGCTGTTTGATTCGACTCTGCACCTGAATTGCCTTCGTGGCCTGATATCGGAATCTTTCGATAAACGCTTTGATATCTGCAATCTGCTTCTGCTGATTTTCGTAGGCACGTCGTTGCTGCTGGATGCGCTCAACGCGTAATTCCTTAAATTGGGAATAATTGACCTTGTAATCGTAAGCTTTGCCACAAGAAATCTCGATTGTGCGACGTGTGACATTGTCAAGAAATGCACGGTCATGGCTGACAAGCACCACGGCTTTGGCTTTCGTCGCTATGAATTGTTCGAGCCATTGTATAGACTCTATATCGAGATGGTTGGTTGGCTCGTCAAGAAGAAGCACGTCAGGACGACGGAGGAGGATTTTTGCAAGCTCTATACGCATTCTCCATCCGCCCGAAAATTCCGCTGTCGGCCGGTTCAGATCCTCACGTCGGAATCCGAGGCCCGCCAATGTTGATTCGATTTCCGCGTCCATGTTCGTGGCGCCGAATATTGAGAGTCGCTCATTGAGAAAATCAAGTCGTTCAAGCAGGTCTGCGTATTCCTTGCTTTCATAATCCTCCCTTTCGGCTATCTCCGAAGTTACTTTGTCAAGTTCTTTCTGCAGCGAGAGAATGTCGCCGTAAGCCTTGCGGCATTCTTCATAGACAGTCGTATCATCCGCGGGTGTCATCTGCTGGGGTAGATAGCCGACGGTAATTCCGGAAGGCATCGTCACCGAGCCTGACGACGGTTGCTGAAGCCCCGCGATTATCTTAAGCATTGTTGATTTTCCCGCTCCATTCTTTCCTGCGAGTCCTATTCTATCTGTCTTGTTGATAACGAAACTGATGTCGTCAAACAACGGACGGGCCGAGAATTCAACGGAAAGATTATTGATTGATATCATTGGTGTGTGAATGTTTTATCATACAAAGTTAATAAAATTCGTGTAAATCTCAATAATTCTTCCCGCACGGACAGTTGCGGCAAATGATTTTTTTTGTTAATTTTGCGCATATTTGGGCCGTAGCATCGGTGAGAATTCCGACCCTTTGTCTAAGCCCTGTCAGTAACCAATTTAAAAATTACATCCAAATGGTGATTCAGCGTTGGCAATCCGTTTTGCTTCTCATCGCCGGCGTGATGATGGCATGTTTCACATTCGCCTCATTAGGTCAGGTTCAACTTCCTCAGTATTCTTTGAATTTCACTACCTTCGGATTTGAAATCGAAGGACAGTCCACAGGCTCGGCCCTATCCGGGTATGTGATGTACACGTGGCCGATGTTTTGCGTATCCCTCCTCGCTACTCTCCTTCCATTGATTAATATCTTTCTCTATAGGAATCTCCCTCTCCAGAAGATGGTCTGCCTGATTGAAGTGCTCTTCATTCTGGCAGCTGTTGGAATCGGTTGTTTCTTCGGATATCAGTCATTTGCCGATCAAGGTGCCTATGTGAGCTGGTCAAGCATCATCATCGCCCCTCTTCTCGCTTTCTTTGCTGATATGTTCGCTTACTATCGCATCAACAATGATTACAAGCTGATTCGCGCAGCCGACCGTATCCGTTGAGTTTCCTTCTGAAAATGAATTTGATAATGAACCATTACTATGGCTAAAGAATTAAAAAACTTCACTAAGAGAGCAGATAACTACTCGCAGTGGTACAATGAGCTCGTCGTAAAGGCCGATCTCGCCGAGCAGTCGGCTGTGCGCGGTTGCATGGTCATCAAGCCATACGGATATGCTATCTGGGAAAAGATGCAGCATACCCTTGACCAAATGTTTAAGGCCACAGGCGTGCAGAATGCATATTTCCCCCTTCTTATCCCTAAATCGTTTCTTTGCCGCGAAGCTGAACATGTGGAAGGATTCGCTAAGGAATGTGCTATCGTGACCCACTATCGTTTGAAGAATGATCCCGATGGAAACGGTGTCGTGGTCGATCCGGAAGCTCGCCTTGAAGAAGAACTTATTGTCCGCCCGACTTCCGAGACAATAATCTGGGGAACTTTCAAAAACTGGATTCATTCATATCGCGATCTTCCCTTGCTTATTAATCAGTGGGCAAATGTGATGCGTTGGGAAATGCGAACCCGCATGTTCCTCCGCACCTCGGAATTCCTTTGGCAGGAAGGCCATTGCGCCTTTGCCACTCCTGAGGAGAATGAGGCTCGAACGGTTCAGATGATTAACCTCTATGCCGACTTTGCCGAGAATTATATGGCTATGCCTGTCATTCGCGGCGTGAAATCTGCCAACGAACGTTTCGCCGGCGCGGTTAATACCTATACGATCGAAGCCATGATGCAGGATGGCAAAGCTCTTCAGTCGGGCACAAGTCATAATCTCGGTCAGAATTTTGCCAAAGCTTTCGATGTGACCTTTATGAACAAGGAGAACAAGCCGGAATATGCATGGTCTGACTCCTGGGGAGTATCTACGCGTCTTATGGGCGCGCTCATCATGACCCACAGCGATGACAACGGTCTTGTCCTTCCTCCGAAATTGGCCCCTATTCAAGTGGTTATCGTGCCCATCTATAAGAATGCCGAGGGCCTGAAGGCTATCTCCGAGAGAGTTCAGCCTATCGTTAAAGAACTTCTTTCTCGCGGAATCAGCGTGAAATATGACGATGCAGATAATAAACGTCCCGGTTTCAAGTTTGCTGATTACGAAATCAAGGGTGTGCCCATCCGACTCGCCATAGGTCAGCGCGACCTTGAAGAGGGCACTGTTGAAATCATGCGTCGTGACACTCTTGAGAAAGAAACACTTCCCCTCGAAGGGATCGAAGACCACATCGAAAAAGAGCTTGAGGATATACAGAACGCGCTCTTTAAGCGAGCTCTCGAAAATCGCGAACGTCGCACAATCACTGTGGACTCCTACGATGAGTTTAAAAAGAGAATCGAAGAAGGTGTCTTTATCCTCGCGCATTGGGACGGCACGACAGAGACGGAAGAAAAAATTAAGGAAGAGACCAAGGCAACCATCCGTTGTATCCCATTAGATGGAGATACGACTCCGGGTGTCTGCATGGTCACGGGAAAACCGTCCGCTCGGCGTGTGCTCTTCGCCCGAAGCTATTGATTGCTTATTCTTTACTTAATCCGCATGAATACCAAAAACTTAATATCAGCCGCCGCCGGAATTGGTCTGGCGGCTGCTGCTTTGTCGGCATCTGCCTCCGGGCTGACCGAAAGAGCCGACTTTTTCTGTAACCTCGCGTTGACAACCCCGGAGGGAGTCAAGGAAATGACCGCTCTTGCTGACGGAGTTTCCTATGCCGCTGTCGCTCCCGGAGGAAGAGCTATTTATACCTACAGCTATAAATCAGGTGAAAAGACCGGTGTTCTTTTCGATCTTGAATCTGTGAAAGGAGATGTGAAGATTGACTCTTTCGACGGTTTCAAACTTTCCGCCAATGAGCGTAAGATTTTGTTGTGGAATAACAAAACTCAAATCTATCGCAACTCTTTCACGGCCGAATACTATGTCTACGATATTATGCGCTCAACTCTTGCGCGAGTCTCCGACGGTGGAGCGCAGCGCGGGGCGACGCTTTCCCATGATGGGCGTATGGTGGCGTATGTGCGCGATAACAATATTTTCATCTCTAACCTTGATTATAAAACCGATAAGGCCATCACGTCTGACGGAAAAATTAATCAGGTGATCAATGGCGTGCCCGATTGGGCTTATGAAGAGGAATTCGGAATGGACACGGCCATGCGTTGGAGTCCCGACGACGCGACGCTCGCCTATATCCGCTTCGATGAAAGCAAAGTTCCTGTTTATTCATTTGATCAGTACAAAAGTTATTGCGAAGAGGATCCATTATCCGACATATATCCGGAGTCCTATTCTTATAAGTATCCCCTTGCAGGCTATCCTAATTCCGTTGTTGAAGTTTTCGCATACAATCTTGACAATCGGACCACGAAGAAAATGGATCTCCCGATAGGGGAGGACTATGTTCCTTCATTGGAATTTGACGGAGCCGGATCAAACCTGATGGTGATGGTGCTCAACCGCGACCAGAACAATCTTCAGCTCTATCGGGTGAATCCCGGATCCACAGTGGCCCATCTTGTCCTCACCGAGAAGAGCGATGCTTGGTTGAGCCCCGCAGCTTACGGAATGGTCTCCTATGATGAGAAGTCATTTGTAATAGGAAGCGAACGGACCGGTTATCGTCACCTCTACGAATACGACTATAGTGGGAATCTGTTGCGCTCCGTCACTTCCGGCAATTGGAACGTGACGGCCTACTACGGACGTAATCCCAAGACTGGAGTCGCATATATCCAGACAACTCAGTTGGGAGCTATTAATCGCAACATCGCCTCGGTCGACAATAAGGGTAATGTAAAGATGCTCAACGCTGTTGAAGGCACGGAATCCGCCGCGTTCAGCACCGATTTCTCTTATTTCCTCAGAAAATACAGCAGTGCCACAGTTCCTCCCCGTTATTCGATCTGCAATGCATCCGGCAAGGAGTTGAAAGTCGTCGAGGATAATGCTGAATATGCCGCGCGTTATTCCGCCGTTCCCAAAATGGAGTTTATGAAGCTCCGGAATGCCGTCGGCGAGGAGATGGATGCCATGATGATCAAACCTGTCGGATTTGATGCCTCGAAAAAATATCCTCTCGTAGTCTATCAATACAATGGCCCCGATTCTCAGCTGGTGCTGAATTCTTGGAAAATGGATGGCACTTATCTTTTCGCGGATCAAGGTTATGTAGTGGTGTCTATGGACGGACGCGGTACGGGTAACCGCTCCCGCGCATGGTCAACGGCCGTTTACCGCAATTTGGGTGAATTTGAAACGGCCGACCAGCTTGCCGGAGTCAATGAACTCGCCGCTCTTCCGTATATAGATGAAACAAGAATGGCATGTTTTGGCTGGAGTTACGGTGGGTATATGACACTTATGGAACTGACCGATTCCTCGTCCCGCTTCAAAGCCGGGGTTGCTATGGCTCCTGTCTCTGACTGGCGTTTCTATGATTCGATCTATACTGAGCGTTATATGTCGACGCCCGGAGCCAACGAGAGAGGTTACAATCGTTCGTCAGCTTTAGGAAGAACGCAAAACCTAAAGGGACGTCTTCTTATAATGTCGGGCACAAGCGACGACAATGTGCACTTTTACAACACGCTGAAATTCGCTTCAAAAGCTAACTACGAAGGGAAAGTGTTTGATATGATGGCTCTCGCCGGTTTCGAACACAGTCTGAGAATGTGTAATGCCCGTACAATGCTCTATTCGAAGATTGTCGATTTCCTCGACACGCAAGTAAAGTGACTTTCCCCTCTTTATTAAGGGAAGGAAATGTTAAAATTTAAATGTTAAAATTTTAACTATATTTTATATCTTATTGAAATATAAAATTTTGATATAGGATATTAATGTTAAAAGGCTACCGCTTTTAAAGTTTTTAAATAAAGCGGTAGCCTTTTCTCTTTTTTAAATGTTATAACTGTAGAGAATAGTTTTCCTAAATATCCTCGAGAGACGGCAGCTTTTGAAAAGATTGTTCCACTTATATGAAACATTGATTTTCATAACCTCGAAACAGATTTTCAATGATAGGCGCCTGAATCAAAAAAATTTTATTAAATTTGCTTTCACAAGCGTATCGCGTACTCTATGCAGGATCTGAATAAAGTAAATGTCAGTCAGTACTTTGGCTTCTGGAAGAGCTTAACAATAGGACTTCTTGTTCTTATTGTTACGATACTTTTGTCTATATTTCTTCCTCATTACTTCTCTCCAATGATTGCCCTTTTGGGAGCAGCGTTCCTTTACACGATGCTCTATAACGGCAGATTGGCGTCTAATACAGCGTGTATGGTTGTTCCCTATACGCTCTTCTATGGAGTACTGATGTATTCCTTCGTGTCGATTTCAATTAATGTGCTCGATATATGGGGAGTCATTCATTTGCCTAAGGAATTCTCCTTTTTCAACTCTCCGTATCTTGTTTCCATCATCCTAAACCCCGTATGTTTCCTGGTTTCTCTTGTGATTTATCTGAGAAACTCGAAACTGGCTCTCTGCATCGATTGCAAGGTTAAGAAGGGGCTTAGTTACGAACGTGGAAAACTCGGCGAAATTCTCCATCAGGAATCGCGTCTTCAGTTGAGAAATCTCGTGATTCTGTTCGGGGTTCTCTCCGTTATCGTTTACATCTACTATTTCTTTTTCTATGTAAATGTAAATATTAATGGTCGCGACCGTTATATGTTCGTATGGATCTGCGTGTTCGCATATCTTGGCATGGAAATTTATGTCGGTGCGAGATATTACAATATGTATCTCGACCTGAAGGAAAACGGAGAAATTATCACGGAAGAGGAGCTCAACGACATGACGACGAAGACCTATCTTCGATTCTATGTCATCTGTGGTAACGATATATTTCTCAACCTTAAAGTGGCCGATTCGAAGGTGGCCGATACTTTGGTGATCGATACTCCCTTTGTGACAAAGCGAAACGTTAACGGTATAACGGCCGCTGAAGTGGATGGAATCATCCGTAAGATGTGTGGAGTTACAGATGGCCGCCTCAGATTCTTTTTCGGAAGAAAATCCCCTGACATGATCAAACATCGTCTGTTGAGGTATTTCTATTTCCTTCCCGGTAGGGCCGAGGAATATCCCGACCTCAACGTGGATGGCGAATGGTTGAATTTTGAGTTGTTGAAAAAAATATATAATGACAACCCGACTTCTTTAGCTCGCATCTTCCGTTCAGACCTGTCGCGGATCACAACTATCGTGTTGACACAGAAATTGTTTGACGACCGTGGTTTCCGCCGTAACAAATTGAAATCCTACCTGCCGACCTATGATCTCGTGGAATTGGCAGAAAAGGATTATGATTTTCAGGATGATAAATGGATTCGTGTGGCGATGTTCAATTCCGATACGAAGGGATTCCATATACGTCGATGGTTCAGAAAATTGACCGGTCGCAACATGACTGCCAGAAACGCCGATAAAGGAGTCAAGCCATGGGAGCAAGGGCAATAGCCATTATCGGCCCCACCGCGTGTGGAAAGACGGGACGTGCCGTCTCATTGGCCCGACATCTCAATGGTGAGGTTATCTCTGCAGATTCCCGGCAGGTTTACCAAGGAATGACCATCGGCACCGGTAAGGACCTGTGCGAATATGGAGACATTCCGTATCACTTGATTGATATCCGTAATGCCGGCCACAAGTATAATCTTCATGAATACTTGGCAGATTTCCATAAAGCTTATCAGGATGTCCTCGAGAGAGGAAAAGTGCCCGTGATTTGCGGCGGAACGGGTATGTACATCGAAAATGCGCTGAAAGGAGTCAAACTCCCGGAAGTCCCTGCAGATGAAAATTTTCGTGCTTCTTTGGCCGATAAATCCCTTGAAGAACTGGCCTCGATGCTGGCGAAAGTGAAACGTCTCCACAACGTAACGGATATAGATACTCCCAAACGTGCAATCCGGGCTCTTGAAATCCAGCGGTATTACTCCCTGCACCCTGATGAAGCGAAAGCAGCCGACATTTCTCAGTCTCAACCGCTGGATGCAGTGGTGATCGGAATCGATATTCCGAGGGACGACAGAAGAAAAAGAATCAGCAAGCGTTTGAAAGACCGTCTCGACGAGGGGATGATTGATGAAGTTAAAGCCTTGCTTGATTCCGGACTTGATCCTGCCGACCTGATATATTATGGATTGGAATATAAGTTCGTCACTTTATATTTGACGGGGGCAATCAATAGAAAAGAGATGGAAGTCGGCCTTGAAACTGCAATCATGCAATTTGCCAAACGCCAGATGACCTGGTTCCGCGGAATGGAAAAGAGAGGGACAAAGATTCATTGGCTGGCGTATAATTTGCCGGAAGTGGAATTTATCGCCAATGTTAGGCAAATTCTACATGATCAGATTTAAACCATTGGTGCTAACTAATTGTCTAAAAGTTAAGAAGTGATAAAATAATTGCGATTGTCCTGCTCAAGCATTTATATGGAGGCGATTGCTCAATCAACATTTAATACCCATTATTATGAGAAACCTTGCACTTAGAAGAAATCTGTTTGTGGCGCTTTTGTTAGGCGCAATCACAGTGCCTGTCGCCTATGGTCAGGATTATGACGATATCTACTATAATCCTAATAATGGTAGTGGAAAATCTCAATCTGCCAAAAAGGAAAGCAACTATATAAAAGATTTTTCCTCGATTGATGTTGATGACTATAATCGGAGAGGATTCTATTACACTTCTCCCGTAGATACGATCGGGCTGGCTGCAGAGAGCGGTGAAGACTTTGTTGTGACCCAGCAGATTCAGAAATATTATAATCCGACAATCGTCCTCGACAATGCTACTATTCTGGAGGATGTGCTTGATAATTCCTATGGCAATGTCGACATTATCGTGAATAACTACGGAGTGCCGCAGTTCACCTCCGCCATATACTATCCTTATTCCAACCGATACTATTATAACGGATGGGGAAATTGGACGTGCCTTCCTTCATGGAATTGGAGTTTCGCTCCCTCTTATGGCTTGGGATGGGGTCTTACGTGGACATGGTTCTACGGCCCGGAATGGGGATATGGTCCCGGATGGGGATATGGTCCCGGATGGGGTTGGGGCGGATGGTTTCCTCCCGGTCGTCCCTATTATGCTGACTATCGTCCCGGGTCTCACCGTCCCGTCGGTCCGGCTCCCGGCTGGTCAAACACCACTCGCCCTAATGGTGTGATCAACGGTCGTCCCGGCAGTCTCGGTAGACCGGGCTCCTCCAATTCGCGTCCCGGTTACGCAGGCTCTTCACCATCTCGTCCCGTTTCCGGTCCGAAACCTGTCGGAAATCGGCGTGATTATTCGCAAAATCAGGCGCAGATGAAACCCATTGGAAATTCCACTCAGAATGGTGCCTCCAGACCTGTTGTGACCAATAATCGTGTGACAAGTTCATCGTCGGTAGCTCAGACACCTGTTCGTGGAACCGTAAGTTCCGGTGCTCAGCAGAAAAACAATTCTAAAGTTGCAACTGACAGAAGCAGTTCTGTGCGCAACTCCTCAACGCAGTCAAACCGTTCAAACTCTTCCAATAGCTCCTATCGTAACAGTTCGAATAACAGCAATTCCGGGTCCGGCACGATGCGCAACTCCGGGTCGAGCACAATGCGCAATTCCGGCTCGACGATGCGCAGTGCAGGCTCGACAATGCGTTCTTCGGGTAGTTCATCCCGCAGTTCAAGCGGTTCGATGCGCAGCTCCGGCGGCAGCCGCGGAGGTAATCGCAGATAATCCCTCTCATTAAGATTAGCATAATTATTATGAAACGCAGAATAATGTGTGCGGCTTCGGCCGCCTTTATAAC
The DNA here is from genome assembly GCA_947176755.1 of uncultured Porphyromonadaceae bacterium. Taxonomy (GTDB): domain Bacteria; phylum Bacteroidota; class Bacteroidia; order Bacteroidales; family Muribaculaceae; genus Lepagella. The sequence continues at coordinate 34,486 of CAMWRW010000004.1, read as the reverse complement.
CGCCCTCGTCCCGGGGGCGGCTTTTTCCCAGAGTGCCATCGATGCCTACCAGCTCTCTCAATATGATTTGAAGGGAACGGCCAGATTTATGTCAATGGGCGGCGCTTTCGGTGCTCTTGGAGGCGACCTTTCAACGTTGTCTCAAAACCCGGCAGGTATAGGCGTTTATAGGAGCAGCGAAATTGGGTTTACGCTTGACCTCGATTGTCAATCCTCAAATTCTTCAACAAATGGATTCGGGACTGACATGAGTCAGACTAAGTTCTATCTCAACAATATCGGCGGAGTGGCAACGATGAGATTGAACAGCAATATGTTTCCTAATATCAATATCGGGTTCACCTATAACAAGCTGGCTTCTTTTAATCGCAAATTTGCGGGCGGGGTCAACAATCTCCCCATTTCGTTGAGCAATTATATTGCCGGAATCGCTAATACGTATGGCCTCACCCAGGGTGACCTTGGATACACTAACTTTTATGACCCGTATCTGGATTCAAATGCCCCCTGGATTGCCATTCTCGGATATGATGCCTACTTGATTGATCCGGATGGAGACCCCGATAATCCCAATTGGTTTGGACAGTTCGGAGAGGGAACATCCGGCTCCGGACGCTTCAAAGTCGTTGAAAAGGGTTCGATAGATGAATATAACATCGCAATTGGTGGAAATATTAATAATAAATTCTATTGGGGAATGAATTTTGATATCGTTTCCGCTGATTACCGAATTGAGTCGCAATGGGAGGAAAATCTCCGGAACGCCTATGTTTTCAACCCCGACGACAGTCAGCCTCAGATAATGGACTCCCGCTGGCGTTTGAATGATCAGTATCGTGTCAGCGGCACCGGCTTCAATTATCAGCTCGGAGTTATCTACAAACCTATTCAGGAACTTCGAATTGGTTTTGCGTTCCATACCCCGACATGGTATTCCATGACGGAAACTTTCTATAACGAACGGATTGACTTCCAGTATCCCTTCAAGACTGACTACGCAATCACTAATAACGGAATTCCTTCGTATAATACCGTTAATTTCCGCTCTCCCTGGAAGATCATTGCCAGTGTTGCCGGAGTTATCGGCAGCAAATTTATAATTTCAGCTGACTATGAATGGACCGGGATGAGGACTGCGGAATACTATACTGTCAATCCTTACGTCTACGACAATAACTGGTGGGATTATTATCCCGAACCCTGGTATGCTCCGACTAAAGCTCCCTCATACAGTTATAACGATAACCCCATTGGTTATACGAACTCTAAAATTAAACAGATTTACGACAATATAAGCACGCTTAGGATCGGTGCGGAATATCGCGTGACTCCCTCGTTCAGTGTAAGAGCCGGCTACATCTTCTCGTCGGCTCCCGTGAAGTCGGAAGCCCGCGACGGCGATATTCAAGTCCCTGCGGCCGGTATTATGGCGAACTATAATCTCTATAACGCCACCAATTATGTCACATGTGGTCTCGGCTACCGATATAAAGGTTTCTATGTCGATGGAGCTTATGTTTACAAACATCAGTCGTCGAATTATTTCCCCTTCTCTCCCGATCCCGATAACGCCATAACTAAAATCAAGAGCAATATCAACTTCAATAATTCCCAGGTCGTGCTCTCAATGGGTCTTAAATTCTGATGAAATCAAGCTTACGGCTTTTTATTTACTTTATAGTGTCGCTGCTCTGTGTGGCGGCACTTTCAAGTTGTAGCAGCCATCGTAAATCTGTCAGGCATAAACGCCCACGGAAACCTAAGATCGAGACCATTCATGTCTCGCGACCTGGAAAAGTCCGGAGTTCGATTGCAAGTGAAGCCATGACATGGCTCGGGACTCCCTATCGTTATGCAGCCCAGGAAAAGGGGGTCGGAACGGATTGTTCCGGCATGGTGCTTCGAGTTTATGAGGATGTCATTGGAGTCAAAATGCCGAGAAATTCCGCAAAACAGGCTGAGTTCTGTAAAAAAATTGATCCGGACGATGTGGAGGTGGGCGACCTTGTGTTTTTCGCCACAGGCAAAGATCCCAATCGGATTTCTCACGTCGGAATAGTGTTGGACGACAATCGTTTCATTCATGCCTCTACCTCCAAAGGCGTCGTTATATCCGATCTGTACACCCCGTATTATATCCGGACGTTCATGATGTTCGGGCGAGTTCCGAGATAACCACTATTTCGAAACATATAGAAGAAACGGTGAGTCACTTTATGGCTCACCGTTTCTTTTAGTTCGACGCTTGGTCGTTTTAACCGAGGAGGGGAAGAAGTTTGCTTTCGAGTTCGGAATATTTTACTTTGCCGACCGAACGATCCACGACCTCGCCGTTCTTGAAGAAGAGAATAGTAGGAATCGAACGAACACGGTATTCCGATACGATTTCTGACTCCTCGTCAATATTGAGCTTGCCGATCACTGCCTGCTCGCCATACTTTTCTGCAAGTTCATCCACCACAGGACCCATTGCAATGCACGGACCGCACCAGGTTGCCCAGAAATCAATTACTACAACCTTCCCGGACTCAATTGCTTCCTTTGCGGAAGCATCGTTGAATTGAAGTGCCATGTCTTTCTTTTTTTGTTTGTTTAAGGTTATTGTTTATTTGGTTTATTTAAATTGTCGCAACTTTGAATGTCAATCCGTTGTTTTCAAGCAGACTGATCAACTCTCGGTTGATTGGTATTTTCTTGCGTGACCTTACGCGGATGCTTTGCCGGTTGCGAGTATCGATAATTTCCATGAACAGGTCGCCGGGGCGCGACTGATCTTCCATATTATTGATCATTGCGGCAAAATCGGGATTATTGAAATGAAAATCCATGTAGATCATGATCGCATTTGCAATTTTCCCTTTTAGTGTCTCAAGAGATGAAATCTCTTCGATGTTCATGTCTGTTCTTTCAGAATTGAACTTGGATGGGGTGAAGCTCAATTTGATGAACACTGCTTCTCCAACGGAGAACTTATCCTTGTATTGAACATGATTCCTTCCGAAAAGTCTCAGCTGAGCCTTCCCGGCGAAATCCTCGATCTCCACATCGGTATATTCCTTGCCGTTACGGGAAATCCTCGTCGCGACATTTGTCACCAATCCCCCGAATGAAACCTTATTGCCCGCCACCTCATTTTCCTTTAGGTCCGCACACGTGATCGAGCATCCGTAGGTCAATTCCATATAATAGGGATCAAGGGGATGGGCCGATAGGTACATTGTCACCAATTCCTTTTCCCTGTTCAACAACGCGATCCGGCTCCAAGGCACAGGATTAGGGTAGGGCGGCTTATTGGTCTCGATCGGCTCCAGATCTCCAAAAAGGCTCATTTGAAGTGAATTCTTGTCATTCTGGATGTTCTGACCGTATTTTACAAGCAAATCCGTATAGGTCGTGTCAAGCATTTCATGAACAAACATCTCTCGCTTCATATCCGAGAAACAATCGAATGCCCCGGCCATTGCGAGGTTCTCTATCGCGCTTCTGTTGCAGGCGCTGAGATTGACGCGTTCAACGAAATCATATATATCCTTGAACGGGCCGTTCGCCTCCCGTTCGCTGATTATGGCTGTCACTGCATTTGCCCCGACTCCCTTCACTGCGGCAAGTCCGAATCGAATGTCTCCGCGTGCGTTAACACCGAACTTCTCGATTGACTCGTTTATATCCGGACCAAGCACGGTGATTCCCATGCGTCGGCATTCATCCATCACTTTTGACAGCTTGTCGGATGCCGTTAGGTTACGGCTTAAAACGCCGGCCATGTATTCTGCCGGATAATTCGCTTTCAGGTATGCCGTCTGATATGCTACCCATGTATAGCATGTAGCGTGGCTCTTATTAAACGCGTATGACGCGAATTTCTCCCAGTCGGCCCAGATCTTCTCCAGAGTTTCCGCAGCATGGCCGTTCGACTGACCCTGCTCCATGAATTTCTTCTTGAGCTTCTGCATCTTGTCGATCTGCTTCTTTCCCATTGCTTTGCGAAGCATATCGGATTCTCCACGCGTGAAATTCGCAAGCAGACGTGAAAGAAGCATCACCTGTTCCTGATAGACCGTAACACCGTATGTCTCCTCAAGATATTGCTTCATGACCGGAATGTCATAGATGATTTCCTCTTCTCCATGTTTTCTCCGGATGAAGGTCGGAATATAATCCATAGGTCCCGGTCGGTAGAGCGCGTTCATAGCGATCAGGTCCTCGAACTTTGAGGGTTGCAGCTGGCGCAGACTGTTTTGCATTCCCGGAGATTCAAACTGGAATGTGGACGTCGTGTTCCCCTTGCAATAGAGTTCGAACGTTGGCTTGTCGTCGAGGGGAATGTTCTCGATATCCAGATCTATCCCCCTGCGTAACTTAATATTGTATAGGGCCTCTTTTATGATTGACAATGTCTTCAATCCAAGGAAGTCCATCTTTATCAGCCCGGTGTCCTCTATGATACTTCCTTCATATTGGGTCGAGATCACCTTTGTGCCATCCGCATCCGTGCCCATCGAAACCGGCACCCAGTCTGTGATGTCGTCGCGACTGATAATGACCCCGCAGGCGTGTACTCCCGTGTTCCGGATATTCCCTTCAAGCTGAGTTGCATACTTTATGGTCTCACGAATCTTTTCGTCAGGACTTTGTGTCTCGGCACCGAATTCCGGTACATATTTCACGAGGTTCTTGAGATTGAGCTTAACGGCCTTGCCGTCGACTTCCGGCATACGTTCCGGTATCAGTTTCACAAGGCGGTTAGCTTCAGGGAGCGGCACTTCCAAGACTTTCGCCACATCCTTTATTGCCATCTTTGTGGCCATTGTGCCGAACGTGATGATATGAGCTACTTTCTCGGCTCCATATTTTTCCGTTACATATTTCAGCACCTCATATCGGCCGTCGTCATCAAAATCGACGTCGATATCAGGAAGGGAGATACGGTCGGGATTCAGGAAGCGCTCAAACAGCAAATCATACTTAATAGGGTCTATTTGGGTGATACCGAGACAATATGCTGCAGCCGATCCGGCAGCCGATCCGCGTCCGGGGCCTACGCTGACTCCCATTTCACGACGAGCCGTATTAATGAAGTCCTGGACAATCAGAAAGTATCCCGGGAATCCCATTGTCTTCATTATATAAAGCTCAAAGCGGAGTCGTTCCTCTACATGATCAGGCAGTGGATTGCCATAGCGGACGTAAGCCCCCTCCATGGTCAGCTTCTCCAGATAGTCAGCCTCGAACTTAATACGGTATAGCTTGTCATACCCTCCGAGTCGCGCAATCTTTTTATCTGCCTCTTCCTTGCTCAACACGACATTTCCATTTTCATCGCGCGTAAATTCGTTGAAGAGGTCATCCTCGGTGAGGCGTGTCCGATATTCCTCTTCTGTTCCGAATGAAGCCGGGATATCGAAAAACGGCATGATAGGGGCATGGTTGATACTATAGAACTCAACCTTGTCAAGTATTTCCTGGGTATTTGCAAGAGCTTCGGGAAGGTCCTCAAAAATGGCGGCCATCTCCTCAGGAGTCTTAAGCCATTCCTGCTTTGTATAGTGAAGTCTGGGCTCGGAGAAAGTTTTCTGCATTGAAACGCATATCAGCCTGTCGTGTGCCTCCGCATCATTCTCATACGTGAAATGAACATCGTTCGTGGCCACAACCTTTATGCCATGCTTGCGAGCAAAGTCAAGGAGCACGGCGTTTACTTTCTGTTGCTCTTCGAAAACGCTTCTGTTGGCATTAGGCTTGAATGTCTGATGACGTTGCAATTCAATGTAATAATCATCTCCGAACACCTTTTTAAACCATAAGATGCGCTCCTCGGCCTTTTGAAGTTCTCCATGGATTATAAGCTGAGGAACTTCCCCGCCCAGGCAGGCTGAACATACTATGAGCCCTTCTGAATGGGTTTCCAGATCATATCTGTCTGTACGCGGTTTGTAATAATAGCCTTCAGTCCAGGCCCTGCTGACAAGCTTCACAAGATTGTGATATCCCTTTTCATTCTTCGCAAGCACGATAAGGTGATAACCGTTGTCTGATTTATCCTTCTTATCGGTCATCTTGTCGCGGGCAACATACATTTCGCATCCGAGAATTGGCTTGAATTTTCCATCTTCCGGAAGCTTGCCGTTCACTTTCTCCACATAATTGAAAAACTCCTTTATGCCGAACATATTCCCGTGATCGGTAAGGGCGATTCCGCGCATTCCGTCTGCAATCGCTTTGTCAACAAGTTCCGGTATGGACGCTTTTCCGTCCAGCAGACTGTATTGTGAATGGACGTGAAGATGGGTGAAGGCAGGTGTGCTCATCAGGTCTTTTGGTAGTTCTTTGATTGGATTCTGAAGGTTATGATTATGATTGAAAGGTCAAAAGCCGTGATTATCCGGCTTCCCGTAAGAATGCAAATGCAAATATAGTTAAAATCCCGGTCTTATCCAAATTGGTTTTTTCAATTCGATTTAGTCTCCTACTTTTTGAAATGTCGCGGATTTCTTGTAACTTTGCTCCTTGAAAGGTCAATATGTGCCTTTCTTAGATTTGAGATTTTATAATATTCCAATAGTCATGAGAAAGAATATTGTTGCAGGCAACTGGAAAATGAACACGACTCTCGAAGAGGGTGTGGAACTCGCAAACAATGTCAATGCCCTTCTTAAAGAGCGCAAACCCAATTGCGATGTTGTGGTGTGCGTGCCTTTTACCCACCTCACTTCCGTTAACGCCGTGCTCGAACCTGAACTCGTCGGACTCGGTGCGGAAAACTGCTCCGAACATGTAAAGGGCGCTTATACAGGTGAAGTGAGCGCTTCTATGGTGAAGTCAACCGGTGCAAAATATGTGATTCTCGGTCATTCCGAACGTCGTCAGTATTTCGGTGAAAACAACGAGCAACTTCTTGCTAAGACTCAACTCGCCCTCGAAAACGGTCTGACCCCCATCTTCTGTGTAGGCGAAGTGCTTGAGGAACGCGAAAACGGTTCGTACAATGATGTTGTTCAGGGGCAGGTTGAGGCTCTCTTCTCCCTTTCTCCCGAAGACTTCAGCAAAATCGTGATCGCCTACGAGCCTGTTTGGGCTATCGGAACCGGCAAAACCGCAACGGCTGAGCAGGCTCAGGATATGCACGCGCACATCCGCAAAGTAGTTGAAAGCAAGTATGGCAAGGAAATCGCCGACAATACTTCCATTCTCTACGGCGGCAGCTGCAAACCTTCGAATGCCAAGGAACTCTTTGCCAAACCTGATGTTGACGGCGGTCTTATCGGTGGCGCTGCCCTCGATGCCGAATCCTTCATGGGAATCGTTGACGCTTTCAATTGATAAAACTCCGATGCGAAATGCATTAATCATACTTCTCGCCGGCGTTGCCGGAGGAATTTTTCCTCCGGTAGCCGCGCTTTGCTCCGAACCATCTTCCGGCGTGACAGAGCGTATCGAGAAGGAATCAGACGGAATGATCGTGATTGATATTCCGCCTACAATCCTTGACCTCCTTGTCAAAGAGGATGAACGCCGATCATCCTCCGGCCAACCGGCACTACGCCCCGGAGTCAACAAACTTGCCGGCTATCGCATTCAGGTTTTCAGCGATGGACGAAATCAGGGTTCTCTTGAAGCGCGTGCCCGCGCCCGTGCCAATGCGGTGGTGGCCCGTTTCCCAAAGTACAGAGGTCAGGTATATACCTTTTCAAGCGCACCCAACTGGTATGCTCGCATCGGTAACTTCCGGACAAGTGCCGAAGCTGAAGCCGCGCTCCTTGAAATCAAAAGGGCTTTCCCTCAGTTCGCTTCCGAAATGAGAGTGGTTAAAAGCTCTATCGTTATAATTAAGTAAATTTCCCTTTTCTTTATATGCCGGGTAAATTTAATCATGACCCCAAACTTGTGGAGGAAATCGCAGCGCATTATCGTGAAATCCTCCGACTCGTAGGTGAGGATCCGGATAGGGAAGGACTCCTCAAAACTCCCGCTCGTGCAGCAAAGGCTCTTCTGGATATAACCCACGGTTATAGTGAGGATCCTCTCCAAATTGCTCGACAGGCCATTTTCGAACATTGCGGATCAAGAATGGTCATTGTTAAAGATATCGAGTTTTATTCAACCTGCGAACATCATATCCTCCCTTTTTTCGGACGCGTTTCCGTCGGTTACATCCCTGACGGAAAAATGATCGGTCTCTCTAAACTCGCGCGCATTGTCGATAGTTTCGCCCGTCGGCTTCAAGTGCAGGAACGCCTGACCGCTCAGGTCTGCAACCTTCTTGCAGAAGCTATGCCGACAAAAGGTGTGATTGTCAGCTGCACCGCCGAACACCTCTGTATGAAAATGCGAGGCGTTGAAAAACAAGAAGGTGCGACAACAACCTTTGATTATTGCGGCCAATTCGAAACAGACCCCTCCCTTCGCGAAGAATTTATGCGTCTATGCAAGGAGATGTAAATCTTCGCCATTAATTGGATGTAATCTAATTTAATTTAATATAAATCACCGCCTCAAGTCCGGTTGACTTGAGGCGGTGATATATATATATATTACTCTCCCGCGAGATTAACCGCGTAATAGTATTTCTTTCCAGTCGGATAGATTCCGGTAATGAACATTACCTTGTCGTCATCGTCAGATTTCATGATTCTGTTATAGATCGCTTCAACATCATCCACATTGTTTACCGGACTGCCGTTGATATCGATAATGATGAACCCATCCTTGATTCCTGCGTCACGGAAAGCTCCCGCTTTCAATCCCTGGACCTGAACACCATTACTCAAACCAAGATTCTGTTTCGTCTCCGACGTGAGCTTCATGAATGCAACTCCAAGTTCGGAGAAATCTCCCTTCTTGGTGATTGTCGTGCTGCCCTGGCTGTTGCGAAGCGTAGCTTCCGAGGTCACTTCCTTATTGTTTCGGATATAAGTGATCTTTATTTTCTCCCCGGGGCGGAACTTGTTAAGCTGTTCAACAAGCTGTGCGTGATTCGAAACTTGCACTCCATTGATAGCCGTAATGACGTCATCCTCTTTCAATCCCAGTTCCTTGGCCGTGCTCATATCGCTGACCGATGCAACGAGTAGACCGGCTTTAGTGGCGGTGATATCTTTTTCTTTTGCCAATTTCGCGTCAAGTTCAATAACACTGCATCCGAGCACTGCGCGCTGAACCGTGCCATATTGCCGCAAATCAGACATTACTTTCTTTACAATCGTTGTTGGAATGGCAAACGAGAATCCTGTGTAGCTCCCCGTATTGCTATATATGGCGGAATTAATTCCGATGAGCTCTCCCTTGAGATTGACAAGCGCCCCTCCTGAATTGCCGGGATTCAATGCTGCATCGGTCTGAATGAACGATTCGATGTTTATTCCTCCTTTTTGAGAGCCGTGTCCCAAACTGCGAGCCTTTGCACTAACGATGCCGGCTGTCACAGTCGAGTTAAACCCGAAGGGATTTCCGACAGCAAGCACCCATTCTCCGATCTTCACCGCTTCTGAATCCCCGAATGTAATAGGAGTCAATCCTTTCGCATCTACCTTAATCAACGCGAGGTCGGAGGCTTCGTCCGTGCCGATTATTCGTGCTTCATAGGTCGAGTTATCATTGAGAAGCACTTCAAGTTTGTCTGAATTTTCAATCACATGATTATTTGTCACTATATAACCATCTTCAGAAATAATCACACCCGAACCAAGACCGTTTTGAACAGGTTCGGATTTCTTCTGTTGTTGGGGCTGACGCTGTTGTTGCTGTCCCTGAGGACCAAAGAAGAAATCAAACATTCCAAAGGGATCATAGTAGTCTCCCCTGTTTCCGTAACCCTGCTGACGCTGTTGGCGGGAAGTGTAACTTTTTATACACACCACGGCGTTTACCGTATTTTCTGCTGCCACGGTAAAGTCTGTTTCAAACGCAGGTGTCGTTCCGGCTGCTGTCCGGATAAAAGTTGATCCGTTATCGCTCTGATGCTCAGGGAAAGAGCTGATAGCTACTGCAACGGCAGGGATCCATGCCGCAATTACGGTTGCCGATGCTAACAAAATGCTTTTCTTCATATCTTAAGGTTTTTTTTGCAATATGGTCGCTTTCCCAAGAAGTTTTATTCCGTTCGAAAGCCATTTTCCTTATAGCGTTCCCTTTCCCTCGTTTATTTTAACACTTAACGTTAAATTTGCATTATTAATCTTTGTTAACCACAATTATCGGATGGATCATAACCTGAATTTTATAGTTTTTATTCCTTCTTCTGTTTTTGCTGTGGCGATATAGACTCCTCTGTCTAAATCCCCCAGAATTGTCCGCTCTCCTGAGAAGGTTTTTATGAGTTTTCCCGATATATCCTGGATTGTTCCGCCTCCTTCACAGTTCTTGACAACCAATGTCATCCCATCCAGAAATAGTTCCGGAGAATCCGAATTAACTTCTTTAATATCGTCATATTTGCTGTCGGAGAGCGCAATCGACGTGATCTGGATGAGGCCTGTTTCCGGTTTATCATTAATCATTCTGAGTCCTAAACAAACGGGCGAGTCAGTTATTACTTTTTCAAGCATCAGTTTATTTACAGTGGGTTTTATTCTACTGTTTCCATCTCTCGTGCTTGCCGGAATAGTAATCACATCCTGAAGCTCCATCCGGTCGGGGTCTTCCTTGATTCCTGTGTATACCAGCAGACGTCCTTCTATTGTGGAACGCATCCCGATCTCCAACTGCCAGTCTATATCCGTCGACAGGTTTATTGGTCCCGAGATAAGCCATTCATCTGCATCTCTCGAAAATGGCCCGAATTCATATCCGGCGGCAAGTGTAAGTCCGTAGTCATAGTCTCCAAAAGCGAGCGACGATAAGGCATTCTCCCAAAGCCATGTGTTAAGGTCATTGTTGCCGTCGACAACAGTCAGTATCGAATCCTCATAATTGTATTGGCTTAAATCAACCGATATGGGAGCATCCACCGGGCCTCCGAGAACGATTCTTTCCGACATTGCCGGCAAACTTGTGCCAATGTTATTTGAAGCTGTAACTTCATAGTAATAGTTACCGGGATGTGTGATTGTAGAATCAATAATCTGTGTGCGTGTCAGATTGTCTGCAATTATTGCGCCGTCAGGTTGCCTCACAACCGTGTATCGAATTTCGGTAGGATCAATTTCTCCACCGTGAAATCCGCGAGTCACTTCGTTCCAGCTTATTTCAGCCAGCCGATACTCCTCCTCTCCCTTAACAGTTATCTCCCCGACTGCCGAGGGTATATCTTCTCCGCTGTAGACGTAAATATTTGCGCAGACTCCCGGCTCGTCGTCAACCGAGGTTTGAAGCTGATAATGGTTCTCTTGATTTTGTTCCGGAGCAGGATCATAATATTCAAGGGCTTCGCCGGGATTTGTCTGAGGAATGTTAGCGATTTGAACCCCGTTTCTTAATATTGAGACGGTGATCGGAGAATCATTATTCAGTTCCTCTCCGCTGACGTATCTGCACGGGTTGTCCCAGAAAATTCGGACTCCTCCCGTATTTTCCTCGTAACTCGCACGACTATTTTCCGGACGAGCAAGCATCTCGCCGGAATAAGGGCCATCCGCATACAAGGCTGTCACTGTCGTACCCGGAGAAAATTGCATGACTGGGATAGGGACAGTCCCCGACAGACCATGTATTGTGGTGGAGAGTATAGAGTGTCCGGCTTCGGAATCCTCGGGTGTATTTGCGGAAAAATACAATGTTGAGCCGTCTGACCCGAAAGTCATCGTCTGCATCGTTGAAAGCCCGGAAACCCTCGTGTTGACCACATTAGTCGCAACTCCCGTTCGGCTATTGACTTGATAGATTATTCCGTCGGCTCCCATTGCGTAAATCACCCCCCCATTTGTGGCGGCAATGGAAATGAATGGGAAATCGCTTTTAATCTCACACATCAGATTCATATCGCCCTCTAAAGGAGTCAGACTGAATAAGAAACTCTTTGACTCCCTGTTGGCAAGGACGAACCATGCTCCGGTCTGAGAATCAATAGTCAAATCACGAACTTCATAAGAGACATCCGGCAGTTCCCATTTTCCAATAATTGAGGTGAATCCGGAAACACTGTTCCATTGGATAATAGTGCCGGAGGATAAATCGGCTTCAGTATTTCCCGGTTCGACAAGCAGTCCATAAATCACCCCATCTCTTCCTGAGCCGGTATATAGGATTTTTTCTTTCCCATCTTGATGTCGGTAGGGGAGGAGCGTTTGATCGACACTATCCCCTTCAAGTCGGCCAAATCCGTAGCTCCATCCGGATGGGGTATTCGAGAACAAGAATCCGTAAAGATACCGTGTGTTAAAGGATTCACTTGCCGACACTCCTACTGAGAGCGTTGTCGAGGCCATAACAGCCGAAAGTATGATCGTTGATATGCGAGCGTGGGAATACATAATTTACAAAATTAACGATTTTCCGGAAACTTTCGCTCGTGGATATGAAAAAAGAGGTTATGTCCTTAAGACATAACCTCTTAATGCTTTGTATAATAAATTGCTTACTTGTTTTTAAACACAAGCTCATCGCCTTCCCGGTCAATGATAATCGGATGTTCGCGATCAACTTTCTGTGCAAGAATATCCTTTGACAGTTGATTAAGCACCATTCTCTGAATAGTACGTTTCACGGGGCGTGCTCCGAATTCAGGATCGTATCCATCTTCGGCAAGCAGCTCAAGTGCATCTTTTGTCACCTTAAGCTCGATTCCGTTTGAAGCAAGCATCTTCTGGACACTCTTAACCTGAAGCTCAACGATTTCAAGAATTTCCTTCTTGTCGAGAGGCGTGAACATTACTGTCTCATCTATACGGTTGAGGAACTCCGGACGGATTATCTGTTTCAGACGGTCCATCACATCCTGCTTCGTGGTCGAGATGATATTCTGTTTCTCAGCTTCGTCCTTATCATTAAAGCCCGTGAACTTCTCGCGAATGATATCGCTGCCCATATTCGAGGTCATAATGATAATAGTGTTCTTGAAGTTAATGAAACGTCCCTTATTATCCGTGAGACGACCATCGTCAAGCACCTGGAGAAGAATGTTGAACACATCCGGGTTAGCCTTCTCGATCTCATCAAACAGGACAACGCTGTATGGTTTACGTCTCACAGCTTCGGTCAGCTGACCGCCCTCTTCATAACCGACATATCCCGGAGGCGCTCCGACGAGTCGTGACACGCTGTGTTTCTCCATGTATTCCGACATATCGATTCGCGTCATCATGTCTTCGTCATCAAACAGATACTCCGCAAGTGCCTTAGCAAGCTCTGTCTTTCCGACACCGGTCGTGCCGAGGAAGATGAACGAACCTATCGGTCGACGTGGATCGTTCAGACCTGCGCGTGAGCGGCGAACTGCGTCCGAAACTGCCTTGATAGCCTCTTCCTGACCGACTACGCGGTGGTGAAGTTCCTCTTCAAGGTGAAGAAGTTTCTCCTTCTCGCTTTGAGCCATCTTCTTCACCGGAATTCCCGTCCAGCGGCTCACAACTTCAGCGATATCTTCAGCATCGACTTCCTCTTTGATCATCGCGCCTTCTCCCTGAAGCTCCTTGAGTTTAACCTGAATGGCTGCATTCTCATCCTCTTTCTGCTTGATCTTCGAATAGCGAATTTCCGCAACTTTAGCGTAGTCTCCCTCGCGTTCTGCGCGGTCGGCTTCCACTTTCAGGTTCTCAATATCTATCTTGTTCTGCTGAATCTTGTTGATTTCGGTTTTTTCTGCCTGCCATTTCGCGCGTAATGATTTTTCCGTATCGCGCAGATTAGCGAGATCTTCATCAATCTCTTTCAGCTTGTATGTGTCATTCTCCCGTTTGATTGCCTCCCGCTCAATTTCAAGTTGTTTAATCTTTCGGGCTGCTTCATCAAGCGCCTGAGGCTGGGAGTCCATTTCAAGTCGAAGCTTCGAGGCCGCCTCGTCAATAAGGTCGATTGCCTTGTCGGGAAGGAAGCGGTCGGTGATGTAACGGACCGATAACTGAACCGAGGCGATTATCGCCTCATCCATAATCCTTACCTTATGATGGTTTTCATAGCGCTCCTTCAATCCTCGAAGAATCGATATAGCCGCCATCTCATCCGGTTCGTCTACCATAACCTTCTGGAAACGACGCTCAAGGGCCTTATCTTTCTCGAAATATTTTTGGTATTCGTCAAGGGTTGTGGCTCCGATTGAACGAAGTTCTCCTCGGGCAAGAGCAGGCTTTAGAATGTTGGCCGCATCCATCGCTCCTTCTCCCTTTCCGGCGCCGACGAGGGTGTGAATTTCATCAATGAAAAGAATAATCTCGCCGTCGCTTTGTGTCACTTCGTTCACAATAGCCTTCAGACGCTCCTCAAATTCGCCCTTATATTTGGCCCCGGCCACCAGAGCTCCCATATCAAGAGAATAAATCTGTTTTGACTTCAGATTTTCCGGAACATCGCCTCTGACAATTCTCATTGCAAGGCCTTCCGCAATTGCAGTTTTACCGGTTCCCGGTTCGCCGACAAGCATTGGATTATTCTTTGTGCGGCGTGAAAGAATCTGGAGAACGCGCCGGATTTCCTCATCGCGTCCGATTACAGGGTCAAGTTTGCCGTTGCGGGCGCGGTCGTTAAGATTGATGGCATATTTGCTGAGTGCCTGATATGTCTCTTCCGCACTCTGATCCTTTACTGTGTTTCCCTTGCGTAATTCTTGGATTGCTGATTTAAGACTCTTCTCGTCAAGGCCCGCATCCTTCAGAATTTGAGATGCCTTGGATTTGGAAAGGAATATCCCCATCAACATGGCTTCGACGGATACGTATTCATCTCCCATGGACTTTGAAAAATCCACGGCTTTCTGCAGTGCTTCGTTAGATTCGCGGCTCAGGAAGACTTCTCCTCCCGAAACTTTGGGAAGTCGGCTGATTTCCTGATCAACCTGCGACCGTACGCTGTTGAGGTTGGCTCCGGTCTTCTGGAAGATGAAGTTTACGATGGTCTCACCTTCTGAGATGATTGCCTTCAACAGGTGGACAGGTTCGATCTGCTGCTGGCCCGCCTGTTTGGCATAATCAATGGCCTTCTGCACAACTTCCTGTGATTTAATAGTGAAATTGTTGAAGTTCATAATATTCTATATTAATTGATAAATTCCATTATTATTGTTGCGCTCTTGGCGCCTTTTCTATTATTTCAACAATTAACTCTTCCGATGGTTTGAATTTTTTTACATTTGCTGATTTATATAGGTATGTGTTAGAAAATATTTATTGTATTGTGTTAATTCGTATCCGGATGAACTCCCCGGCTTAAATGATGGCGTGACGGGTTTTCCGGGCAACAGAAGTCGAAGTCCGATTTTGCCTCATTACATAATGGATTTTGAACACATACTTATTTTTCCCAAATAAGACCCCAGCCCACAAGAAATGTTAATGTCAGGGCGGCATATTTTCGAGGGAATTTTGTCAATCTCGTAGGGAGCAATGCGGGCATTGTGACCGGAGAAATTGGCAAAATTCACCGGAAAGATGCCGGACAAAGGTAATTTTTATTGATGGAACTTTATATTTCAGATTAGATAGCACTATAGTCCGGTCCGAATGTGAGCTCCCTCACACTACAAGGCTGAATCCAGGGTATCTCTGTGACCCTGGCGTTATCATTTCCTTGAGGGTTGGGGTCTAAGCTAAAATTTCTAAAATTCACTCAGTTTATAAAGAAAATCGATTATTTGTGTGTTCAAAAGGTAAAAAATTTATAACTTTGCAACAAGCCCATTGAAAAACTCTCCTGAACAAGCTGGATTTCCCCGGCCAATGCCGCTTGAAGCGACTCCTTGAATCTAAGGCGTTCGCCCTTAATAAAGTGTTAAAACAAACAATTATCAATATAACCCTAAAAGAATAATACAATGAGTAAACCATACGTGGTGGGCATTGATATAGGAGGAACGAACACTGTGTTCGGAATTGTAGATGCCCGTGGTCAGGTTGTGGCCAGCGATTCCGTTAAAACTCGCAAACATGTAGAATTCGACGATTATGTTGCAGAGCTCCATGAAGGAATAATGCGTTTGATTCGCGCCAACGATGCCGAAGACCAGATTCAGGGTATCGGTATCGGAGCTCCGAACGCAAATTATTATACCGGAGAAATCGTAAACCCGCCGAACCTTCCCTGGGGTCCGCTGATTCCCCTTGCAGAAAAGGTGAGCCGTGCTTTCGGTGGAATTCCCGTTTCATGCACGAACGATGCGAACGCTGCCGCTCTCGGTGAGATGACCTATGGCGCGGCTCGCGGAATGAAAGATTTCATCATGATCACGCTTGGAACCGGTGTCGGTTCCGGTATTGTCATCAATGGCCAGCTTGTTTACGGTAATGATGGAAACGCAGGCGAGCTCGGTCATGTGATCATGAAACGTAACAACGGTCGTGTATGCGGTTGCGGTCGAACCGGATGTCTTGAGGCTTATTGCTCCGCAACCGGAGTTGCACGCACTGCCCGCGAATACCTCGAAGTGCGCACCGAGCCCTCTTTGCTTCGTGATCTCCCGATTGAGGATATTACTTCAAAGGATGTTTACGATGCAGCTGTCGCCGGAGATAAGATTGCAAAGGAAATATTTACTTTCACCGGCAATCTCCTCGGAGAGGCTTTCGCCGACATGGTGGCTTTCTCAAGCCCGCAGGCAATCATCATTTTCGGTGGCCTTGCGAAGAGTGGCGACCTCCTTCTCAAACCGCTTCGCGAGTCATTTGAAAAGAACCTTATGCCCATTTTCCGCGGTAAAACGAAAATCATTGTTTCCGAACTCAAGGAAAGCGATGCTGCGGTTCTCGGTGCTTCTGCCCTCGGTTGGGAAGCCAAATATCGGTCTGAATCTCCCAACCCCAACACTAAGCAGTCAACGCCCGTGATTGATCCTTCGCGCGAAATCGAGGCTGATTATACGGCGAGTTCGACAACTACTCCTACTGCAAAATAATCCGACCTGTTTATAATAAAAAATCGGCGTCTCCCTCCGGAGATGCCGATTTTTTAGTATTTTTGCAATCCTTCCCTCCTTGTATTCATAAATTTAAAACCATGAATGAGATAATTGACATACTTCCATATTCCGAGAAGACTGTCAGGGTCAGAATTCAGAATGCCAACATTGCGGTCAAGGCTCAACCCGGAAACTTTGTCATAATCAAGTTTTCTGAAGATGGACAACGGATTCCATTCTCTATTGTGGCTACTGACCCGGAGCTGGGACTTATTGATATCATCATCCATCGTGGTGACGGTCTCGACAACATATTGGACATCCTCCGCCGTTCGCAACATCTTCCGGATCTCCTCGGCCCTCTGGGAATCGCTGCCGATATTCCCGAGGGGAAGCGCCTGTTATTCTGTGGCGATGGCTCGGGTTTTGTCCCTCTGCTGCCTCTGATGAGGACCGCCAGAACCCGAGGTTGCCATGTTGCCGCAATTGTTTCTGAGTTTTCCTCCCAGATGCATTGCCTTCTCCCGGAAATTAACGCTTCCTCCGATGAGGTCCTGCGGGCCGAAGAGGATACTTTCTTGCTCATAGCTTCGAGAATGATGTATGAAGGTAAGGTTGACAAGGTGATCATGTCCGGTCCGACACTGATGATGAAACGTCTGGCCGACGAAACGCGACGACAGGGCGTGGAGGCGGATTGTCTTCTGAATATGCTCATGATTGACGGAATCGGACTCTGTGGCGTTTGCCGAGTGATGGTGGGTGGGGAAAGAAAGCAGACTTGTACGGATGGTCCCATCTTCAATGCCCATCTTGTTGATTTCGATTCTATGTTAAACCGTCAGAGACTTTACGAATGAGAACCGACAGAAATGAAACATGGCGTGCACGCCTAAGGGATGAAATGACCCCTAAGCAGCGGACTGCAATCCCGCGTGTTAAAATGCCGGAATTGAGCCCCGAATTCAGGGTCACTAATAATCGGGAGGTCAGCGAAGGTTTAAGCCTCGAACAAGCTGTTCTCGAGGCGACAAGGTGTCTTGACTGTCCAGATCCGGGATGTATCAAAGGTTGTCCCGTCCATAATGATATTCCCGGCTTCATTAAGCATATTCAGCGGCGCGACTTCCCCGGAGCTATGAAGATTCTCGACAGAACCACTGTTCTTCCGGCGGTTTGCGGTCGCGTGTGTCCCCAGGAAAAACAGTGTGAAGCAGCCTGCATTTATATCAAAATGGGGAAGCAGCCTGTGGCAATCGGTAATCTTGAAAGATATGCCGCGGATTTCGAAAGAAATGTCACAAACTACATCCATCCCGTGTCCGAAGAAGACTCCTCGGAAGAAAGCCAGGAAAAGGAGAAACCGCGACATTTCTATCCAATGAAAGTGGCTGTTGTAGGTTCCGGTCCGTCCGGACTCGCTTTTGCAGGCGACATGTGCCGACGGGGTTATCATGTCACAGTTTTTGAAGCTCTTAGTCAGTTAGGCGGGGTCCTCAAATATGGAATCCCTGAATTTTGTCTTCCTAATGCTATTGTTGACCACGAAATAAGGAAACTTAAAAAAATCGGTGTTGAATTTCGGAAGGATTGCTTCATAGGAAGAACTCTCACGTACGAAGATCTCCATCGACAGGGCTTTAAAGGAATCTATGTCGCCACGGGGGCGGGGCGTCCTCGGTTCATGGGAATTCCGGGAGAAAATCTTCCGGGCGTCATGACTGCAAATGAGTATCTTATTCGTCTCTGTCTGGTTGGTCCCGGTGTGTTCGGAGTAAACGGTGTGGCATTGCGCGGTCGTCGTGTAGCTGTGATTGGTGGCGGCAATACTGCGATCGATGCTGTCAGATGCGCGGTCAGGATGGGTGCCGAACGCGCGATGATTGTCTATAGGCGAGGTTTTGATGAGATGCCTGCGCGCAAAGAGGAAATTCGCCATGCCAGGGAGGAAGGTGTTGAATTCATAACTCTCAGCAATCCGGTTGAATATGTTGCCGATGAACGTGGCTACCTCAAAGGAATGCGTTTGCAGAAAATGGAACTTGGAGCGCCTGATGAATCGGGGCGCCGCAGGCCGGTGGAGATTCCCGATGCGATTGAAGAAGTCGATGTGGATCTGGTTGTGATCAGTGTCGGCTATCTTCCGAATCCTCCCTCCACTCTTCCCGGGCTCTCCCTGTCAAGATATGGGGAGATTATCGTCGATGAGGAATCAATGAAATCTTCCGCTTCCGCCATATATGCCGGCGGCGACATTGTCCGTGGACCCTCCACTGTCATTCTTGCAATGGGCGACGGCCGGAAAGCCGCCGCTTCGATGGCCAAGGCTTTTGAAGAAGCTATGGAACAGATAGAATTGTAACTTCGATTCCAAGAAAACATAAAACGCGCGTCCGGAGTGGCGCGCGTTTTATGTTTTCTGGATTCCGTGGTTATTTCATTTTCATAAACAACCATATATCGGAGAGTGTGAATTTGCGTCCTTTCAGAAGGATAGAACTCGTATATATCTTTCCGGAAATGTTGACTGCTAACCAGGCGAAAACGAAGAGCACGCCCAGAGATAGCAGCGATTGCCACAAAGGAACCATTCCGCTAACCGCGTTCACCGCGCCGATTGCCGGAGCCGTGAATGGAATGAAGCTGCACACGGTCACGAATGCGTTTGTGGGATGGGTCGCCGCGAACTGTTCAACGTAGAATGACCCCAGCAAGAGGAATGTCAGGACCGTCATATAAGTCTGATTCTCATTGTCCTTATCGGTCATTGCGCCGCACGCGGCATATATTGACCCGTAGAAAACATAGCCTCCGATAAAGAAAAGAAGTGACCAGATACCCGCAACATATATCTTGGGATTCCGGAATATTTCCCACGGAATGTCAGGCGAGAACACTATGACTGCGGCAATGGCAGCCCCCATTATCAGAACGAACCAGATCGCAATCTGTGTCAGTCCGATTAAAGCCACAGATATGATCTTGGATATCATCATCATTCGGCCGGTGACGCAGGTGGCGAGCACTTCCATAATGCGGTTCACCTTTTCTTTTCTTACCTTCTGATAGATAGAAGAGCCGTAGGCTATGAGGAAGAGGGCAAGGAAAAGTCCGACAAGCATTCCGGCTGCCTGTGCATCCGTCATCTCTCCCGGCTCGGGAGTGGTCGGACTCACAGCCTTGGCAACTTCATCCGACATCATGAAGCCCGCGAAAACTCCGAAACCTATCACAACGATAGGAATCAAGATGGTTCCGAGCCAAAACGACTTCGATTTTATCTCGGTCAGATATTCTGTTTTAATCAATAATTTAAGCTGGCTCATCGGTTTCCGGTTTTGCAGGGTTTTCTTTTGTATAGCTGATAAATATGTCATTAAGAGAGGGGAGGGCCTCTTCAAACAGTGTCACTTCGGCTTGCATACCTATGTCGGAAAGCAAGCTGGCATTGTGGACTCCTGACTTTTTCTTTATCCTATAGGAGTAACCTTTGCGCCCTTGTCTTGTTGCGGTCTCCTCAATCTCTTCGACTTTCCCGCCATCAATCAGGAAATCGAGAGTGAGGGGCGTTCGTGTGATCACATTCAACTCGTCGGTCTTATTTGCCTCTTTCACATCTTCCAGTTTCCCGCTGAGAAGTATATGCCCATGATTGACAAGGGCTATGTGAGTGCACATCTCCTCGACAGCGTGCATATTGTGTGACGACAGAATAATTGTTGTCCCTCTTGAATGAAGACGTGAGATAAGTTCTTGCAGGAGCGCCCCGTTGATTGGATCAAAGCCGCTGAACGGTTCGTCAAGTATCACGAGTGCCGGTTCGTGGACCAATGTGGCGATAATCTGCACCTTTTGTTGGTTTCCTTTCGACAGCTCTTTTACTTTTCTGTGCTCTTGTCCTTTTAAATTGAACAGCTCCAGATATTCATCCATCACCTCTCTCATCCTCTTCACGTCTCCTCCTTTGAGTTGGCCGAAAAAGAGAATCTGATTCGTGATGGTCATGTTGTCGTAGAGCCCGCGCTCTTCGGGCATATATCCAATATGTTTCGATGTCTTGAGCGATACATTCTCGTCCTGCACCTTGACTGTTCCGCAATCAATGGTCAGAAGTCCGTTGATTATCCGGAGAAGTGTCGTCTTTCCGGCTCCGTTCGGGCCTAACAGTCCCAGGATTGAGCCTTTCTCAACAGCGAGCGAGACATTGTCTAATGCAACAACATTGGCAAATCGCTTGCTGAGGTTGTCTATTTCCAGAATTGTATTCATTTCATTTCTTTTCTGTTTATTTCTTTTTCTTGCAGCCCTCCTTATTTGTGTCTTGCGAAAATCACACGCTCCCCGATATACTTTGCCATTGTTGAACGGTGTTTCATTATGGATGTGATAGCAAGCTGAAGGTTCTCCAGTTCCTTGGAGTCACCCCCGCATTCCGATAGTTCTTTCATTCTGTTGAAAAGGGCGGAAAGCCGGAGGTTAAGAATTTCATTTTTCCATTCGGTCAGGGCGCGTGGAAGTAACACCGGCAATGCATCCTCTTCACTCTCCGTTGTGTTATTGCGAGTGTAAATGTGGCTTAGCTGATGTGGTTCATGTAGGAGTTCGGTTGCAACCCTCCGGATTCCGTCGTCTTCATGGCTCGCAAGAAGGCGTGCTGAATAGTCTTTTATGAAATTCCTTTCATAGACCTCTCTTTTTCGCGTAAGTTCAAACTCCAGAAGTTTCTCTGATTTCTGGATTTCTGAGACTGAAAGATCTTTTGATGCAAACTCTTCGTAAGCGTCGCTGCGTTCTTTCTCTATATCTTTTTCAATCTCGGGAATACGTTGTTGAAGAGCTGTTTCGAAAGCCTCGGAATGCTCCGTTAAGACGTTGAAAATCCGTTTGAAGGTTTCGACAGTGAATGTAATTTCATCGGCCTCAAGTTCTTCTGATACGAATTGCAACACGTTCAGCATCCTTTCGCTTGTGTCCGATTCGCGACAGAATGGCAGATAAGCATACCTGACACAAAGCTTCACCACTTGTTTTTCAAGCGGCAGAAGTGGTAGGGATGTGTTGAGTGGTTGCGATTGAGCCGATGGTGTGGAATTGTCGGCGTTATTTTCCGTCGATATGCTTGTCGGCGTTGGTGTGGAAGGCCTTGCCCCGGGAGCGTAGTTTCCCCCAGCGGCTGAGGCTCCGGCGCGTGCTTTGCCGAGAAGGCGTGCCCGGGCCGTGGCCACATTCGCTGCTATATTCTCTTCAGAAACATGCATCAGCATGCTGCATTCCTGAATGTAGACATCGCGCGCAACCTGATCATTTATATTGGCTATTGATTCCGCAACGCTGTTGACTGCCGTGATTCTCCGCTGAGGATCATCTCCGGCCTCTGTCAACAGCACTCTGGCCTTGAAGCGAATGATGTCTGTTTCGTGCTCTTTGACGTATTCCTGAAATTCCGCATGCGAATGGGTGCGTGCGAATGAGTCGGGATCATGTTCCGGTGGTAGACGGAGCACTTTGACGTTCATATTATTGCGCAGCAGCATATCGATTCCTCGCAGGGAGGCCTTGATTCCTGCCGCATCTCCGTCGTAAATCAGCGTGACATTGTTGGTGAATCTGTGAATCAGCGCAATCTGACCGTCAGTGAGTGCCGTTCCGCTGGATGCAACAACATTTTTCATTCCTGCCTGCCACATTCCTATCACATCCATGTATCCTTCCACCAGGAAACACTTCTGCTCCTTCACCATGCTTTGGCGAGCCTGAAAAATGCCATAAAGCTCATTGCTTTTTTTGTAGATTGTCGATTCCGGCGAATTTACATATTTGGCTACATCATTCTTCAGGGTTCTGCCTCCAAATGCAATCACTTTGCCGGATGTGCTCAGAACGGGAAATATTACCCGGCCGCGGAACCTGTCGTAATCGACTCCTTGCTGAGATGTTCCAACAAGACCGACGCTTTTCAAAACATCGATATTTATGCCTTGTCTCGACGCCATTTTTCGTAGATGATCGCGTGAATCCAAGGCATATCCAAGGTGGAAGGCCTTGATAGCTTCTTCCGTGACCCCTCGTTGTGTAAGATAAGTCAATCCGACATCCTGGCCCTCTTCGGTCGACAAAAGGTCGTGCTCCATTAGTTTCATAGCCCATTCATTGGCTACAAACATGGATTCCCTTTCCGATTGGCGCGCGCGTTCCTCATCTGTCAATTCCCTCTCCTCGATCTTGATGCCATAACGGTTGGCAAGATGTCGAAGAGCCTCCGCATAGGTCAGCCCTTCCTTTTCCATTATGAAATTTACGGGGGAGCCCCCTTTCTTGCAGGAAAAGCAGTAACAGAAATTTCGGGCGCGATTCACGGAAAAAGAGGGCGTGCGCTCATTGTGAAACGGACACAACCCTTTGTAATTCGCTCCGCTACGAATCAGATGGACATAGTCTCCCACGACCTCGACAATATCTGCCGTGTCTTTTATTTTTTGGACAGTTGCAGGATCTATGCGTGTTAACGACTTATTTTCCAATAGGGTTAAAGATTTTTCCTCAATTCGCGAAGAATAGCATGAATTTCTTCGTTGGTTTCAAAGCGTGTCGGAACAAGCGGCAGCCTCAGTTCATTACGAATCAGACCCATCGCATTAAGAAGGCATTTGACCCCGGCCGGATTGCCATCGACGAATAATTCGTCATACAATCGGCTGAATCCTGTATGGATGGGAAGTGCCTCTCGATAGTTTCCCTCCAGACAGAGTCTGACCATTTTGCCGAATTCTTTAGGGAATGCATTCCCGACAACTGATATGACTCCGATTGCTCCCAGCGTAAGCAGAGGGTAGGTTATTGCATCGTCTCCCGAGATCACGTTGAAGGTCGAGGGTTTGCCGTGGATGATTTCCTCTATCTGTTTGAAATTGCCGGAAGCCTCTTTGATTCCGATGATATTGGTGTGGTCATTGGCGAGACGTAAGGTGGTTTTGGCTGAAAGATTCACTCCGGTTCGCCCCGGAACATTATACAGTATCACCGGTAGGGGAGAGTTGCGGGCAACTTCGGAGAAATGGCGATACATTCCTTCCTGAGAGGGCTTATTGTAGAAGGGTGTGACAGATAAAACTGCCTCATAGCCTTCTAAATCAGTGGTCTGCAATTCGTCGACAAGCGCCATGGTGTTATTGCTTCCCATTCCGCAAACAAGCGGAATGCGGCCTGAAACTTGTTCTCGGACGAATCGCCGGATATCATTCTTTTCTTGGGCTGATAAAGCCGGGGTCTCTCCGGTTGTCCCTAAAACAACAATATAATCTGTCTCTCCCGCCAGAAGATGATCAATCATTCTTTCGAGTGCGGGATAATCTATCTGCTTGCGTTCATCGAAGGGCGTTATCAATGCGACTCCGAGTCCTCTTAGTTCCATGGGAAGGTAATGATAGGGGAGTGATTTTATGCAAAATTAGCGAAAATTACCGATTTCACCTATTCCTGTCTCAGTTTTTTAATTCATTGGGGTAAACATAAGAAAGAGACCGCTCCCGGTGGAAACGGTCTCTTGAAAATTTTTATCGGCTTATCAGGCCTGTGAAACTCCGGCTTACATCATGCCCCCCATGCCGCCCATTCCGGGAGCCGGCATTGCGGGAGCGGGAGTCTCTTCTTTCTTATCTGCAATGACACACTCGGTCGTGAGGAACATTCCTGCGATACTTGCTGCATTCTCAAGGGCAACTCGCGTCACCTTTGCAGGATCGATCACACCTGTCGAGAAGAAGTGCTCGAATTCTCCTGTGCGAGCATTGTAGCCATAGTCACCGGTTCCCTCCTTTACTTTCTGAAGGATCACGGCTCCCTCTACGCCTGCATTTTCAACAATCTGACGGAACGGTTCCTCGATTGCGCGACGGATAATCGCGATGCCGGTGTTCTCATCGTCGTTGTCGCCTTTAAGCTCGTCGAGCACGGGGAGCGTGCGGATATAAGCAACGCCACCACCGGGCACGATGCCTTCCTCAATAGCTGCTCGGGTTGCCGACAGTGCGTCGTCAACGCGATCTTTCTTCTCTTTCATCTCGACTTCCGAGGGAGCTCCGATGTAAAGAACTGCTACGCCGCCGGCGAGCTTCGCAAGACGTTCGTGAAGTTTCTCCTTGTCGTAATCAGAAGTGGTGGTCTCGATCTGAGCCTTGATCTGAGCGACGCGAGCATCAATGGCCTCCTTACTTCCGGCGCCATTTACGATTGTCGTGTTATCTTTGGTAACTGTCACCTTCTCTGCCGTGCCGAGATCATTGATTGTGGCCTGAGTAAGCTGCATACCCTTCATTTCGCTGATAACCGTGCCGCCTGTAAGAATTGCGATATCCTCGAGCATCTCCTTACGACGGTCGCCGAATCCGGGAGCCTTTACCGCGCAAATCTTCAGCGATCCGCGAAGACGGTTCACAACAAGGGTTGCAAGAGCTTCGTTATCCACATCTTCTGCGATAATCAGAAGGCCACGTCCCGACTGTGCGACTGCCTCCAGAATCGGAAGCATATCCTTAAGGTTGGAAATCTTTTTATCATAGAGAAGGATGTAGGGTGAATCCATCTCGCATTCCATCTTTTCAGAGTTGGTCATGAAATAGGGCGAGATATATCCGCGGTCAAACTGCATTCCCTCCACCACTTCAACAGTGGTCTCGGTGCCCTTTGCCTCTTCTACAGTGATCACGCCTTCTTTCTTTACTTTCTTCATCGCCTCTGCGATAAGACGGCCAATCTCTTCATCGTTATTGGCGGAAATGCGTGCCACATTCTCAATCTTCTCAATGTCGTCGTCGACTTCCTGACTCATAGAGCGGACCCCTTCAACAACTTTTGATACGGCCTTATCGATGCCGCGCTTGAGATCCATCGGGTTGGCGCCGGCCGCAACATTCTTAAGACCGACATTTACGATTGCCTGAGCAAGCACGGTTGCAGTGGTCGTGCCGTCGCCGGCCTGATCTCCCGTCTTGGAAGCTACTTCCTTAACAAGCTGAGCTCCCATGTTCTGGAACGGATCTTCAAGCTCGATCTCCTTCGCAACCGTCACACCATCCTTCGTGATGTGAGGAGCTCCAAATTTACGCTCGATAATAACATTGCGTCCTTTAGGACCAAGCGTGACTTTTACGGCGTTTGCAAGAGCATCGACGCCATTCTTAAGCTCTTCACGAGCTTTTATATTAAACTTTATCTCTTTTGCCATGACTTATTTCCTTTTCTTTAGGTTGAAGAATTGTATTTTAATCATTCATCGGTTAGCCGAGAACCGCGAGAACATCACTCTGACGCATAATAAGGTATTTCTCTCCTTCGACTTCGATTTCTGTACCGGCGAATTTGCCGAAAAGAACTACATCGCCTTCCTCAAGGAGCATCTCCTCATCCTTCGTGCCCTGACCAACGGCCAGAACTGTGCCCCGAAGTGATTTCTCTTTGGCTGTATCGGGAATGATTATTCCTGCATACGTTGTTTCTTCTGCTGCCGTGGGCTGAACAAGCACACGGTCGGCTAAAGGTCGGATATTCATAAGTTTCTACTTTTTTATTTTGGTTTCTTTTCTATATCTGTCTTTCAGAAGCTCGGGAGTCGTTATTCGATTCTCGGCCTTGCTTTATATAGTATACAAATAGCGTGCCAATTCTGTTCATTGGCACGCTATTCTATGTAATTCCATTTTTAAGTCATAACCTTATTTCTTAAGGATGTAGCTTCGTTCGGGGGCAAGGAGGCCGTACAGGACGCCTTTCTTTACCTTGAACTCTTTTCCATATACTTCGTCACGGTAAGTGCCGTCGGGAAGTCCCGTGGGGAGTTTGACATAATTGGCGGAAGTGCCGATATTGACAACGGCTGCTCCCTTTTTACCGCGGTTCACGAGAAGCACCTGTCCGTTCTCGGAATAGCGGACATCCTCTTTCTGACCGTTCATCGCCTGACGGAACTTGTTGACTGCCGACACTTCAGGATGCTTGAATTCATCGTTGCCGCGTGCGCCGAGAACATTGTTGCCATAGTAGTTCGTGCGCGTCGAACCTGCAGGTCGACTGAAGAAGAGGGGAGTGCCGTTCTGGCGGGCAGTAAGGAATACCCATCCCGTGCGTATCTGATCGTCGGTGAGGTGTGCCGATTCGTGGGCATTTGCATACGTGTCATGGCTCTCTACCCATGTAGTGAGGAACTCCGGGGCTGCCTGATGATGATAGCTCGTGAGATCTTTTCCGTTGGCAGTGTGTTTCTCAAGCACTTCGCGCAATATATGTCCGTAACCCGATGCGGTCTGTCCGAAATAGTCGGCATATTCCTTTTCCGGAACGTTTCTGTCCTGAAGAACTTCTCCGTAAACAAACAATGAATCGTATGGAATGGCAAGACGCACGCCTTTAACTGCTTTCCGACCCGTGGCTACGTCCCAAAAGTCATTCTCTTTCACTCCGGCTGCCGTGTCGACAGGATCGGAATGAACGCCGATATGTTTTGCCGTGTCATAACGGAATCCGCGAACTCCCATTGAAATGAGGTCGTTGACAAATTCCATATAGTATTTTTGGAAATCCGGATTTTCTGTGTTTACATCCGGAAGGCCTCCTGAACCCCAGAGCGTGCATTCCAACCGGTCATTGTAATCTCTGACAGGTTGCAGGCCGTTGCTATGGAACATCTTGTCGCGACCGCCTACGGCCTTGTAAAAGTCGTCGGAAACGGCATCAATGTCAAATGCCGTGTGATTGGGAAGCACGTCTACGATCACTTTGATGTTATATTTCGCTGCGGAATCCATCATGGCTTTCATCTCGTCGCGTGTCCCGAGGATATTATTGCCTATTTTCCAGTCAGTCGGCTGATAATAATAGTACCAGTTTCCTTCTGTTACATTTTCATCAAATATTTTCTTTCCACTTCCCTCGGGTGCATAACATGCCTGTACGGGAGATGTCTGAATCATAGTGAAACCGGCATCTGCAATCTCTTTCATCGACCTTCCCATCTCAGGAAAATTCCAACTCCACGCATGGAGAATTGTTTCCGTGTTGGTGGCATCGGGATTAACAGTTACGCGGTCTTTGGCAAACATAGGGGTGCCGGCCGTCAATAGCGCCATTGAGGCTGCAAGAAGTTTGTTCATTGTATATTGTGATTGTTGGGTTATATTGTTACAAAATTAATCATTTCATATTCTATCTCAAAATTCATCTCCTCTAATCCGGGCCTTTTGCTTGATCGCAAGGTGCGAGTTAAGGGGGATTATTTTTGTCATTCTTTATATCTTGTTGAAAATAAGGAATGTTTGCTAATCTCGAATTTTTTTGCTAAATTTGCTTAATATTTCTATTACCTCTGAAACTTAACCTAACATTAACCTTATATTTACTTATGAGAAAATTTTTCTCCGCTCTTTGTCTGACGCTTATTGCGGCCTTGACTTTGAGCGCCTCTTCAGTGAAGGTGTATTTTGAAAATACTGCCAACTGGAGTCAGGTCTACCTTTTTACTTGGACACAATCCGGAGATACGCCTCTTGGTGCTTTCCCGGGACTTAGACTCACTGAACAGTCAACGGTCGACGGACGCGAGGTATATGTTGCCACCGCTGACACAGAAAACAAGATTATCTTCAGTGCAGGAAATGATGGTGATCAAACGGCCGACCTTCATGTTGTTGAGGGAAAGATTTACACTGCTTCTTCTGTCAACGAGTCGTTGAACGCAAACAATCCCACCCTTTACTTGCGTGGCGAATGCAATGGGTGGGGAATTAATGAGAAATACAAGTTTTCAGTTGACTCCGACGGTTACTACTCGCTCACCGTTCCTTCTTTAGATGGAGAATTCAAGATTGCCGATGATAAATGGGACGTGCAGTATGGTGCGCCCGGTTCGGTTAACGGGGAAATTTTTATTAAACCCGGAGAGAACTTTGAAATGGCATGCTATAACGGTGCTAACTGGAATTCCTCCTCTTTGACGAATGTAACCTTGAAGTTCAAGTATCAAGCCAATGCGGATCTGACCCTTTCGGTCGAGGGTGAAGGCGGGAATGTCACTCCCATTGATCCGATCGAACCTGCTGATTTTCCGGTCCTCTATCTCCGCGGCACGATGACCGATGGTTGGAGCTGTCAGGACCAATATCGTTTCGCGGTCGATGCTTCCGGGAATTATACATTGACAATTCCGAATCTGAACGGAGAATTCAAGATTTCCGATAGTGATTGGAAAATTAACTACGGTGCTCCCAAAAATGGGTCGGATAATCTTATTGTAGCCGGCAAAACTTATGTGATGAGCCATCCCAAACAATCCGGGGAAGGTAATAACTGGAGGGCTGAGAACCTTGCCAATGTAACTCTCCGGTTTTCATACAGTCCCGACCGCGACCTTACATTGTATGTGGAGGGTGAAGGGGGTGAAATCGTGAATCCTACTTTGGATGGTCTCTCCGGAACCCTTCCTGTTCTCTATATTAATGTTTATAATGATGCAGACCACACTTCATTCAATAATGAAGTGACCAGCTATTATTTAGATCACAAAAACTATTTTACGTTCGCTGAATACTGGCTCGATCTCAACGGTTGTGCATGGGCTGAAGAGCTTGGTGCTTCTTCCGTAGGTTCTCAGGAATCTCCCCTTCCGTTGCAAATTAAGGCTCGCGGCAACTGGACCCGAAAGGGGTTCTCGAAAAAGCCGTTTAAGTTGAAACTTGATAAAAAGCAGTCGCTTCTCGGAATGAGCAAGAGCAAACACTATGCAATTCTCGCTCATGCCGACGACACCTATGGCTACCTTCGTAATTTTATCGGTTTCAATCTCGGCCAGCGTATCGGTCTCCCCTGGACTCCCTCGCAACAGCCTGTTGAAGTCGTAATTAATGGCAATTATCGTGGTATCTACTTCCTCACCGAGTCCATCCGTGTTGAAGATGGACGTATCGAGATTGAGGAACTTGAAGATGGCGAGACAGATCCCAAGCTCATTAGCGGCGGTTATCTGGTAGAGCTTGACAACTATGATGAGGACAATCAGATTCAGATGGAGGAAAAGGGCTGTGTCAATGTCGGTTTCCGTGATTTGCTCCGAATAACTTACGACACTCCTGAAGAATATTCCGAGTTGCAACGTCAATTCGTAAGAGATCAATTTTCTACAATTAATGATGCAATAGGAATCAACGCTGACATCGTATGGAGCTATCTTGATCTCGACGATGCCGCTCGTTATTATATTGTCGAGGAAATAGTTTCCCACACGGAGGCTTACCATGGCTCAACCTATCTGTTCCGTGATCGCGGGGAAGGTCAGAAATGGCATTTCTCCCCTCTGTGGGACTTCGGAAATGCCTTTAATGGTCCGACAAATGACTTCTTCTATAATCACGGAACTTGGGGTAACACCTGGATTGCCTCAATCCGTCAGAATGCAAAGTTCAACAATAAAGTTCGTGAAACATGGGTTTGGTTCATGCAGAACTGTTTCGATGGCCTTTACGATGATATCAATACTTATGTTTCTCGCGTAAAAGCCGGTGCGGAAGCCGACTATAAACGCTGGCACAACGAGCCTACTCCTACTGATGGGCAACAGGTTGCCGATAATCGCGATATGAATGCTCGTGCAGACGCTGCTAAAAACCATCTTTCGAATAAGATTGAATGGCTGAAAAATCAGTTCGGCAACTATTCGGCAATGCCGCTCGCCTCAGAACCTGCACGCGACACAACGCCGGCAGCGCCGCTTCCCGACTATGTTGAAACTGATGTGCTCGAAACTGTTATTGAAGCAACGACAGAGACTATCTTCTTCGACATCAATGGTCATCGCATCGGCAAGCCTGTTCCCGGCATGATAGTAATCGAACGCAAGGGCGGCCAGACAAGAAAACTTATCGTGAAGTAAAATTCTTTTCTTAGCTCGATACCGATAAGGCTATCTTATAAAAATGGGTGAGTCATAATTCAAAACATGACTCATCCATTTTGGTTTGTATTGATGCAACACGGTCTAAGAATATTCGAGGAGCCCTACCGATGCAGGACTCCTCAGATATTTTATAAAGCAAATTTTGATTATAGCGATAATCATTCATATCGTGAGGATACAATTCCCCAATCGACTATATCCCACAGTTTGTGGAGATATTCGGCGCGACGATTCTGGTAATCCAGATAGTAGGCGTGTTCCCATACATCGAATACGAGTATCGGACGGAGTCCCTTAGTCATGGGGTTCTCAGCATCTTTCCCTTGAGTGATATAAAGGTCGCCCTTGTCGTCGGCGCTGAGCCATACCCAACCCGAACCGAACAATGTAGCTCCGGCTTCTTCAAATTTCTTTTTGAATTCATCGACCGACCCGAATGTCTCAACGATTTTATCGTGGAGTGCTCCGGCAGGATCTTTCAGTCCGTTGGGAGAGAACTGGAAAAAATAGAAAATATGATTCCACGCCTGAGAAGCATTGTTGAAGATTTTCCCATCGCTCTCACAGATTATTTTCTCAAGAGCCATATCCTCATATTCGGTTCCTTCAATCAGGGTATTTAGATTATCAATATAGGCCTTCTCATGTTTCCCATAATGATAATCAATCGTGGTCGGGGAGATGACGGGTTGCAGTGCATCGATAGAATAGGGGAGTCTTGGTTGTGTGAATTTCATAATTTAATGCAATTAATGGTTTTAGGATTTATTTCTCTAACGTTTGAAAAAGCAAAAAAGTTGACCGGAAACAAACGCCTCCGGTCAACTTTAGCTGGAATTACTCGAATGTTGCTCTGATGATTAATAGGTCTGGCTATCAATAGGTCTGTCTGATTAATCGAACACGGAATCCCAATCTTTCCAAACCACGTCGTAGCCTTTTGCCCTTATCGCCTCGGCGACTTCTTGCGGACTCCGATCGTCGGACACCTCAAATTGTTCGAGAGCTTCCGGCGTTGAAACATACCCTCCGGGTTCGGTCCGGCTTCCGGCGCTCATCGATGTGACACCAAGAGGAATCATATTGTCGCGGTAGGAAGGTGCCTCGCGGGTCGAATAGGAGATGTCGACATCGTGGTCAAACAGCCGGAATGCAAATGTCAGTCGGGCGAGTTGCCGGTCATTGATGATGCTTTTGGGCTGGAATCCGCTCTCTGATGGGCGCATTCTCGGGAAATTCACTGCATAGCGAGTTCGCCAGTACTTCTTCTGAAGATATCGCAGATGTCGCGCCAGCATCACGACATCACCTCTCCAGTCTTCAAGACCTAACAGAACTCCCATTCCAATCTTGTGGACGCCGGCTTCTCCCATGCGGTCGAAGCCGTTTAGTCGCCAGTCGAAATGGCTTTTCATTCCTCGTGGATGATATTGCTTGTATGCCTCTCTGTGATATGTTTCCTGAAAGCACACTACTCCATTGAGCCCTGCCCGCGTGAGACGTTCATATTCCGAACTGCGCAGGGGTTGAACCTCAATCGTCAGATTATGAAAGTATGGACGGCAGACGCCGAGAATCTTCTCAAGATAGTCGACTCCACAGAGCGACGGATATTCTCCCGATACGATAAGTAAATTCTCAAACGGAGCCAGACGCTTTATCGCTTCGCATTCTGCTTTCACTTGCTCGAGATTGAGAGTCGTTCGAGTGAAGGGGTTGTCATGATTGAAGCCGCAATATACACATTTATTCGTGCAAGCATTCGAGACATACATCGGAATGTACATCGACATTGTCTTTCCGAAACGCTCGCGAGTCAGTTTCTGACTCAAGGCTGCCATTTCCTCCAGATAGGGGTCGGCAGCCTCGGAAATCAGAACTGCGAATTCCTCCGGGGTGAGAGGTTTGCTGCCTCTGGCTGCTTTTGCGAGCACTCTTCTCACATCCGAGTCTGTTGCCGTCTCAACGAGCCGCACAGTCTCATCCCAGTTGTAATTGTCAATCACGTCGGCATACCCATATCCGAATACGCTCTTGCCGTCCGGATCTGACTTCTTCATGCTCATTCCTCCTCTTTGCATTCTTCTGCAATATTCTGAGAAATACGCATTGCACAGAAGTTCGGCCCGCACATCGTGCAGAATTTATCATCTGCATCCGGCGCATCGCGACGCGATTCAAGATAATATTTCTTTGATCTTTCGGGGTCAAGAGATAAATTGAACTGATCTTTCCAGCGGAATTCATACCGCGCCTTGCTCAACGCATTGTCCCTGATTTCTGCGCCGGGGAATCCTTTGGCAAGGTCGGCTGCGTGTGCTGCGATCTTGTAAGCGATCACTCCCTCGCGGACATCCTCCAGATTCGGAAGCGACAGATGTTCTTTCGGAGTCACATAACATATCATGGCTGTGCCAAGTGATGAGATGATAGCAGCCCCGATGGCGGAGGTGATATGGTCATAACCGGGAGCGATGTCGGTGGTCAACGGGCCAAGTGTATAGAAGGGTGCCTCGTGGCATGCCTCGATTTCCTTCTCCATGTTTTCCTTGATCTTATTCATCGGCACATGGCCCGGCCCTTCGATCATAACCTGTACATCGTGTTCCCACGCCTTTTTGGTCAGCTCTCCCAGAACTTCAAGTTCAAGGAATTGGGCTCTGTCGTTTGCATCGTGAATCGATCCGGGACGCATTCCGTCGCCAAGGGAGATAGCAACGTCATATTTGTTGAGAATTTCGCAAATTTCATCGAAATGTTCATACAGGAAACTCTCCGAATTGTGAAGGACACACCATTGAGTCATGATCGAACCGCCTCGGGATACGCACCCTGTCAAGCGTTGCTCAACCAGTTTTGCATGTTCTCGCAGAACTCCGGCATGAATTGTGAAATAATCGACTCCTTGTTCGCACTGTTCAATCAGCGTGTCGCGATAAATTTCCCAGGTAAGCTTCTTAACGTCGCCGTGCA
Source organism: uncultured Porphyromonadaceae bacterium (assembly GCA_947176755.1). Lineage (GTDB taxonomy): Bacteria > Bacteroidota > Bacteroidia > Bacteroidales > Muribaculaceae > Lepagella. Next base: position 596 of record CAMWRW010000004.1, on the reverse strand, counting down.
CTTTCTCCAGTGCCTGATAGATAGGAACTGTGCCCATCGGAACGGGACAGTTGCGGATAATCCATTCGCGTGTCTCGTGGATATGGTCGCCCGTTGAAAGGTCCATCAGCGTATCGCCTCCCCAGTAGCAACTCCAAACGGCTTTGGCAATTTCTTCCTCTATGCCGGAAGACAAGGCGGAATTTCCAATATTGGTGTTAAGTTTGCAACGGAACTTTGAGCCGATAATCATTGGCTCGGCCTCCGGATGGTTGATATTGGATGCTATCACGGCGCGACCTGCAGCAACTTCGTCACGCACGAACTCCGGCGTGATATAGCTTTTGATGCCTCTCGCTTCGTTGTCTGCATTCTCTCGGATTGCCACATATTCCATTTCCGGAGTGACTATTCCGCGACGTGCATAGCTCATCTGGGTCACTCGATGTCCCTCTTTTGCCTTTCGCGGTTTGTGGGCGATCGGGAAGCGTATGCCGTCAAGACTTCTGTCATCCCGACGCTCGCGGCCGTAGTTGCTCGTTATGTCCTCAAGCTCTACGGTATCGTCGCGGTCAAGCACCCACTGACGCCGGTCGCGTGGCAGCCCTGCGTTGATG